>CAYFGR010000064.1:0-2010 GCA_964343135.1 uncultured Dehalococcoidales bacterium | reverse complement strand
ACCAGAAAGGGAGGTGCTACATTGCCCAAGACTCGTGTGATGCATTACATCAACCAGTTTTTCGCCGGTATCGGCAGCGAGGGAGAGGCTGATGTGCCGGTGAATTCCAAAGAGGGTCCGGTAGGACCGGGTAAACTCCTGCAGAATTTACTTGGTGATACCGCTGACGTCGTGGTTACTGCTTACTGCGGTGACGACTACTTTGCCCAGCATACCGGCGAGGCGCTGGCAGCGCTGCTCAAGATTGCTAAAGACAATAAGATTGACCTGATTGCCGCCGGCCCCGCTTTCGCCTCCGGCAGATATGGTTACGCCTGCATTGAGGTTTGCCACGCCCTGAACGCGGGCCTTGGTCTGCCCGGCGTTACTGCCCTGCACCCGGAAAACCCCGGTTTGGCCGGCTACAGGCAGTATAAGGACCGGAATGTTTTCGCCTTCCGCACCACCGAGGTTGTCTCCGGTATGGCGGACGCCCTGAAGAATGTGGCTGGTTGTCTTTCCAGACTCGCCACCGGCGCTGCCATTGGGACTCCCGCCCAGGAGGGCTACATTCCCCGCGGCTTCCGTCTTGATGAAACCGCCCGTCAGAGTGGCGCGGTTAGAGCGGTAAGCATGCTCCTGGACAAACTGGTAAATCGCCCCTTCCATACCGAAATACCGGTTGAATATCTGGAGCCAATCCCGGTCCCGCCTCGTGTTACCGGTCTCAAGGATATCCGCCTCGGTATCGTGACCACCAGCGGTGTTATCGCCTCTGGCAATCCCGATGGCTTCCGCGGCTACCAGAACACCAAATGGGCGAAATATTCCACCGAGGGACTTAACTCGATGTTTGATTCCGATTGGGATGTAATTCACGGTGGCTACAACACCGAATTCATGAAAAAGAACCCCAACTTCAGTGTTCCTCTTGACGTGCTCCGGAATATGGAAAAAGAGGATGTCTTTGCCAGCCTGCATCCCTACTTCTATGTCACCCCCGGTGCCCGCGGCCTGATTTCAGTAATGCACCGCCTGGGTACGGAAATAATACTCGATATGAAAGCCGATGGCGTTAATGCCGTCTTGCTCGTCGCTACCTGAGGTTCCTGCACTCGCAGCGGGTCTGCGATTGCCCGGTCTATTGAGAAAGAAGGTATTCCCGTAGCCTACGTCACCGCCATGTCCGCCATGGGTAAGCAACTGGGCGCCAACCGCGTCATTACCGGCACTAAAATCCCCCATCCTTGTGGCGACCCGACACTATCCCAAGAGGCGGATAAATCACTGCGTCGTGAAATTATTAACTGCGCCTTAAGTGCTCTGCAGACTGATGTTGATGGTCCCACTATATTTACCCCTGAAGTTAGTTTTACGTCTGGATAGGAGGTTACTATTAATGAAACTGGAACTGGCCGATTTCCCGGTAAGAGATGTGCAATTCGGCACTAAGACCGGCTATAACAACGGTGTTCTTGAGATAAATAAAGAGGAATTGATAAACTTCATTCTGGAGGATAAGAAGATTATCTCCGCTGATATCGACGTGGCATTCCCCGGTGAGAAGACACGGATTGTCAAGGTGCGTGATGCCGTGGAGCCACGGATAAAGGTTTCCGGACCGGGGTGTGTTTTCCCCGGTATACTGGGACCGGTGCAGACCGTGGGCGAAGGTCGGACCCATCGTATGTCTGGAGTAGTGATAATGCCTTCGGCAGATTACAATCCGATTGTTCTAAGTGGTACTGAAGCCGAACAGAGAGGAATTGCGGACATGTGGGGAGCGGCAGCGGAGCTGACTCCTTTCGGCTCAACCATCAATATTGTGCCCATGTTCACTATCGTTGACGGCGTTACTGAACTAGAAGCCCATAATACTATTCAGTCGGCGGAGTTTCGGGTGGCAAGGCGTCTTGCCGAAACCACGATAGATAAAACCTCCGATGATATCGAGACCTTTGAACTTACGCCACCCGACCCGTCATTACCACGCGTAGTATACATATTAACGGTCTTGACCGAGTGGCACCA
>CAYFGR010000063.1:0-2600 GCA_964343135.1 uncultured Dehalococcoidales bacterium | reverse complement strand
ACCTGGAAGGCACGCGGCAGCACGCGGTGAATATTCTGGTTAGTGCGTAGTTCGTAGTCCCACTTGACATAACCACGCATGATACCGTGCTGGTCAAATTCATCCTGTACCCAGTTAACGAAGTTGGAGCGCCCGTTGGGATTGTCGGCATCAAGGTCCAGTGGGGGGCGTCCCGCGCAGAAGACAACGCCGATTCTCCCCCGCTGAGCGCTATGCAAGGCGGCTCCAGCCTGCTGGGTGCCCACGTCAGTATGCACCAGCATTACCTGGGGACGGCCGGTGATCATGAAGTAGCCGATTGCGGCATTCATGCCTACCGACTCATCGAGGCAGAGTATTACCTCCGGGATGCGTCTACCAAGGGCTTTATATTTGGCGATGGCTTCCTGGACGGGAATGGTATCAGTTCCGGGATTTAAGAAGAGATAATCAACGCCGTTAGCATTCAAGAGCTCCAGGAAAGCCTCGGCGCCTTCACTTACCGGGATGGTTTTTTCTCTATTAGTTATTTTGTCAGACCCCTTTCTCATTTACTCTCTAACAAGACCGATTATGACGGCGTCTCGGGGACAATCAATCTCACAGGCAAAGCATGCCGAGCAGTCATCCGGATAGGCGATATAGGCTTTACCGGCTTTCATCCGGAGCACGTCATTAAGACAGGATTGGACGCAAACCGTGCAGCCGATACACCGGCAAACATCTATCTCTGTTATTCCGATTTCACCAACCTGCCACGATTTTACCATCTGCTTCACCTCTTTATTCGCTGGTATTGCTTTATTTCAGCGTTGTCGGTTTAAGGGGATACTGCTCAAACGGTATCGGTTCAGTCCAAATTTCCACCTGGTCGTCTTTGCGGCGGGCAAGCACCCACTTGAGCCAGTTAGCGTCATCTCTATCGGGATAATCCTCACGAACGTGGCTGCCCCGACTTTCCGTTCGCACCAGGGCGCACTGGGCGACAAGCTGAGGGAAGAGTAATGCGTTGCCGATGCCAATACATCTGGTCAACTCATGGTAGTCCTTAGCCACCAACCGGGTGACGTCCTCTTTTATTTCCAGTACCGCCTCCAGCGCCTGGTTCAACTTCTTCTCATTTCGAATCGGGCCGAGCAAACCGCTGTCAAATATTTCATCGCAGCGTAACTTTGGTTCTCGATAAGGAATTCCGGTATTGCGCTTTAGCGGCGCATAAATTTGTTCTTTCAGTTCCCGCACCTGACGTTCGTTAATGGCCGGCGCCGCAATTTCTTTACTATGTATGGCGGCACCTTCGCCGGCACGGTAGCCGCCGATGGCCGATTCCGCGCCGTGACCGATGACATTGGACACGCCGTCCTCGCCGTGGTCGGAAACGGCGCCGCCGCAATATAACCCGGGCAGATTGGTGATTCCCCATCTGGTGCTGGTTCTGATACCGCCGGGACCGAGGTCGTTCAGAATACAGGTGTACGGAATTTTATCCGTCCTCAAATTTAGCCCTTCAATGGCGAGGTGCCTGACGACGATGGGGATAGATTTTTCAATGCGGTTGTACGCGGCTTCGTCCAGGTGAGTGGCATCCCACCAGATGGGGCACCGGTTTTCCTGTGTTTCCGTCGTCATCGCCCGGCAGACGGTGGCGGCAGTAGCTCTTTCCATTCGTACCGGGTCCCATTTTTCCATGAAGCGTTGTCCCTGGGCGTTTAGCATGTGAAGTCCCTCACCCACCAGAATATTGGCGCCGGAGGCGCAATTATGACCGGCCGGGATAAACCGGAAGAAAGCTATGTCATAGTTTCTCATGTCACACCCGGCGCGGAACGCCATTGCCTGGCCGTCGCCGCTGAGGCTGGGCGCCCAGGCATACCCTCGCCAGAGCATGGTTGCCGGCCCGGTGGCAATGACCACTGATTTTGCCTTTATTACGTAGAATTTACCGTTTCTAATGTGAAAGGCAACGGCACCAGTAATCCGGCCGCGCGTGGGATACTCGCCATCAGAGGTCAGCAGGTCAGTAGCCATGACCCTTTCCAGCACACGGGTTCCGCTACGCAGCACTTCACCCCTGACTACCGCCATCATCTGGAAGCCACCCTGTGTGAAGTAAATATTGCGGGAATAGTAGTGTCCGACGCCCGGACTCTTAAGGTACTTACCAGTGGCATCCTTTTGCAGATGGACACCCCATTTTTCCAGGTCCCGCGCCCGGTCGGTGGTTTCGTTTATCATGTCTTTCAGGCGTTCCTGGTCCACAAGCCACTGTCCGCCTTCAACGCACTCCCGGTAGCAACCATCATAGTCGTCCGTTTCCGGGTCAAAGTAGGTGATTACGCCCGACCACTGATGGCTGAGACCACCCCGGCCAATATTTGCCTTATCAATGAGCACTACCTCAGCACCAAGCTCCCTCGCCCGGATTGCCGCCATGCAGCCACCGATACCTCCGCCCAGTACTAATACGTCAGTTTCCAGGACTTCGGTGTTGGTTTCTTCCAAAATAGCCATCGGCACTACCTCCGGAATTTCCCTGTGATGCAGTTCAGAATATTGCCCTTGCTTTATCTTTACAGCTTTTTACAGTTCCTGGTTGCTTTTTAAGAAACCATGGTCTGGCT
>CAYFGR010000062.1:0-2703 GCA_964343135.1 uncultured Dehalococcoidales bacterium | reverse complement strand
GGCTCAGGGAAGCGGATGGATTCAAGGAGCACCGGGTGGCTGAAGTCACCCAGGGTATCTCCGGTGAAGGTATTCTTTAGGCCTAGGCTGGCGACGATATCCCCGGTGGCGGCTTCAGTTACTTCCTCGCGGCGATTGGCATGCATTAATAACAACCGTCCAATGCGTTCCTTTTCAGGTCGGGCCGAATTAAGCACCTGGGTGCGTGCCGTCACTTTGCCCGAATATACCCGGAAATAGACCAGCCGGCCGACAAAGGGGTCAGAAACCACTTTGAAGGCTAGGGCGGAGAAAGGAGCATCATCCCGGGCCGGGCGAATGGTTTCCGTGCCATTTCGGCTATCAATCGCGCTTACCGGCGGCATATCCAGTGGCGATGGTAGGTAGTTGAGAATAGCATCCAGTAGCATCGGTATCGCTTTGTTTTTCAGGGCACTACCACAGAGAATCGGCACTCCTTTGTTAGCCAGGGTTACTCTTCTCAGGGCATTTTTTAATTCGATTGAAGTGACCCCCCGGTCACTAAAGTAAGCTTCCATAATCTGGTCATCGGTCTCCGCAAGTTTTTCGATAAGCATGTGGCGGAGCCGTTCGTATTTTGCCCGCTTCGAACTAGGGATTGGTATTTCCGTCGGTTCGGTATTAGGGCCCTCATTGAAACGCCATGCCTTATGCTCCACGAGGTCGACGACGCCTTCAAATGAGGTTTCACTGCCCAGCGGGAACTGTATTGGTAAAGGTCTGGCTTTAAGTCGCTTTTCAATCATGGATATGGTGCGTTTAAAGTCAGCCCCAACCCGGTCCATCTTATTTATGAAGCAAATGCGGGCCACATTATATCGGTCAGCCTGCCGCCAAACTGTCTCTGATTGAGCTTCAACACCGGCGACGGCATCAAGAACTACCACGCCACCATCCAGTATTCTGAGGCTGCGCTCAACCTCAGCGGTGAAGTCCACATGTCCCGGCGTATCTATAATATTGATACGCCGGTCCTGCCAGTAACAGGTGGTCGCCGCGGCGGTAATGGTAATTCCCCGTTGTCGTTCTTGCTCCATCCAGTCCATCACCGTGGTGCCGTCATCCACGTCACCAATCTTATAGGTACGGCCGGTATGATACAGTATTCTTTCTGTGACGGTAGTCTTGCCAGCGTCAATGTGGGCAATAATGCCGATATTCCGAACGTGTTCCAGGGGGAAGCGTGCCGGCACAGACGTGGCCTCCGCTTTAATTGTTACTGGAGCTGTATCTCTTACCATGATATTAGCCTTAATCGTAAAGAACCTCTTACCATCTATAGTGGGCGAAGGCTCGGTTAGCCTCGGCCATTTTATGAGTATCCTCGCGTCTCTTAACGGTTGCTCCTTGCTGCTTCGAGGCATCGGTAATTTCGGCAGCCAGTTTCTCCGCCATTGATTTACCATGCCGGGCTCGGGCTGATTTCAACAGCCAGCGTATGGCCAGAGATTGAGCCCGCTCCGGTTGTACCTCAACCGGTACCTGGTAGGTGGCGCCGCCAACGCGACGGGGCTTCACCTCAAGTAGCGGGGTGGTATTTTTCAGCGCCTGTTCGAATACGCTAACCGGTTCTTTCGCCTCTTGCTGTTCTATAAGTTGCAGGGCGTTATACATAATCGCTTCCGCGGTGCTTTTTTTACCACACACCATGATTTTGTTAATCATTATGGCGATAATCACATTACTATATTTAGGATCAGATCGTGTCTCTCTTTTAGTAATTCGTGCCCGCCGTGGCATATTACCTCCTGTACTAACGGGTGCCCGGAATTATTCCGGCGCCCTTCCGGTTTGTTTAAGTGCCCCCAGATGCTGTTTTATGTTTTAGCTCGTTTAGCTCCGTACTTACTCCTACCCTGCCGGCGGTTAGTAACACCACTGGTATCCAGAGCGCCTCTAACGATATGATAGCGAACACCAGGTAGGTCCTTCACTCGCCCCCCGCGAATCAGAACCACCGAGTGTTCCTGTAACTCATGCCCCTCACCGGGAATATAAGCGGTTACTTCCATACCGTTGGTTAGCCGTACTCTGGCTATTTTGCGCAGCGCCGAGTTGGGCTTCTTGGGCGTCGTCGTCTTAACCTGAACGCAAACCCCTCGCTTCTGTGGAGAGCCCGCCCCCTCGAAAACCCTATTCTTCAAGGCGTTATGAATAAGCCGTAAAGCCGGCGCGGCCGTTTTCTTGCCTGCCTTCCTTCGCCCTTTGCGAACCAGTTGATTAACTGTTGGCATCTGTCCCCTTCCTTGCCCGAACAATATCAATGGATGAGCCTAAGCTCATCCATTCACACAATAACGACAGGACGAACGTAAAATCTCAACCTATCAGTTACCGACAGAATTTATAGACACTAAGTACTGAGTCTACCATAATTGAACTTAACTGTCAACCGCCTTTAGGGGCGTTGCTGCGAGGTAACACGGTGATAATATAACACAATTTGCCGGTTAAGTGAAATGGGCGTAAGTTGCTGCCGTTCGTGGCTGTAAGTAAGCTTATTTAACTTACTCTGATAATCCTTCATCTGTCTACTTCAGGAGACGAAACCGGGGAACCGGCACAGTATGGTTAACTTGTCAGAACTGCCATGTAGATGTTAGCATAGAGCGACCGAAGTAGATGTTTGGGCCGCTAGCTCAACTGGCAGAGCAGCTGACTCTTAATCAGCAGGTTACAGGT
>CAYFGR010000061.1:0-3314 GCA_964343135.1 uncultured Dehalococcoidales bacterium | reverse complement strand
ACCGGATATGAGCTTCATATGTGGCAGACCGGTAATCAAAACTGCCCACCCGCCTTTCGGGTGCTCAAAACGCTGCAGGGTAAAGACGATTATTTTGATGGTGCGATCAGCGGTGACCGACTGGTATTCGGTACCTACATCCACGGTTTATTTCACAACGATGCTTTCCTCCATGCTTTTTGGAGACGACTGGGACAGCTGCGTGGGTTACCGGTAGCCACCGTCGTATCGATAGACAAAGAGGCGCACTATGACAAGTTAGCTGATTTAGTCCGGCGAAACTTAGATATGGCGCAAATATATAATATTATTCAGGAGTGAGGCTATGACTGATTCTCTGGACGCAATAATAAAATTAATAAAACCGCTGGACAGTGCGGCTGTAGCCGCCGCGCAAAACCATCAGGATAACCTGACCAAACCGCCGGGCAGCCTGGGGAGACTGGAGGAACTAACTATCCGGCTGGCGGGTATTCAGGGTAAGGCAATACCCGAAATCAGGGATAAAGCCATCATTACCATGGCGGCTGACCATGGTGTCGTCGCTGAGAAGATAGGTAACTGGCCTCAGGAAGTTACCGCTCAGATGGTCTATAATTTTCTCGGTGGCGGCGCTGGTATAAACGTTCTTGCCCGTCACGCCGGCGCCAGAATAGTGGTGGTTGATATGGGCGTTGCTTCTGAACTGAAACCTGACCGGCAGCTCCTTTCCCGAAAAGTAGCCCTCGGTACCCAGAATATGGCTGTCGGCCCCGCTATGACTGTTGAGCAGGCGGTGGCGGCGATAGAGACCGGAATTGAAATCCTGACGGCGGAGGTAGCCAGGGGTCTGGATATTGTAGGCACCGGTGATATGGGTATTGGCAACACCACAGCCAGTAGCGCCATCTGTACGGTAATGACCGGAAAGCCGGTGATCGACGTTACCGGCCGGGGTACCGGATTGTCCGACGAACAGCTTGCCAATAAGGCGACGGTAATCAACCGGGCTCTGTCCATAAATTGTCCGGACCGTTCTCAACCGCTGGAGGTGCTGGCAAAGGTAGGCGGTTTTGAAATTGGTGGACTGGTGGGGGTTATCCTTGCCGGTGCCGCCCGGCATATTCCGGTGGTTATTGACGGATTGGTTTCCGGGGCGGCGGCAATCATTGCCGCCGGTTTATCTCCTCAGGTGAAGGACTACCTCATTGCCGCTCACCTCTCCGAAGAGCCGGGACACCGGTTTATCCTCGACCACCTCGGGTTAAAACCGTTGCTGACTTTGAACATGAGGCTGGGTGAGGGCACCGGCGCCGCACTGGGCATTTCTCTGGCGGAAGCCGCCGCTAAGATTCTGGCGCAAATGGCTACCTTCGGTGAGGCTGGAATCTCTGAATCTACCGATAAGGAGATTGTTTAGCAACCTATCCTTCTGACTCCCTTCTCTTGATAAGAGGGGGGGGGTGAGGTTAATAAATAATCTTAAGTAAGGAGTTTGATAATGGGTTTCTGGACCGCCCTCCGGTTCCTGACGATATTACCGGTTCCTTTCCGGAAGGAGACTGACGATGTTGCTCTGGGTAAATCGCTGACTTACTTCCCGCTGGTGGGGTTGATGCTGGGAGTAATCCTGCTGGGTCTGCACTATGGACTATCCGTGTTCCTGCCCGCTTCAGTGGTTACGGCGCTGGTTATCACTGCCCTGGTCGTCCTGACGGGTGCTCACCACCTTGACGGCTTCATGGACACCTGTGACGGTATTACTGCCGGCAAATCTAGGGAGGAAAGACTGGCCATTATGTCGGACAGCAAGGTAGGTGCCTTCGGCATTGCCGGTGCGGTTCTCCTTATCCTGCTTAAATATATTTCGTTATCGGCAGCACCCGTGTTTGCCTCCCTGCTGCTCATGCCTACCCTGAGCCGCTGGGCAATGGTAAGCGCTATCTTCACCTTCCCGTATGCCAGGGCGACAGGCATGGGGTCGGTTTTCAAACAGGGAGCCAACTGGCAGAGATTAATCCTGTCTACGGTTGTGACCCTACTGATCGCCATTGTTCTGCTCAAATGGTGGGCACCGGCTTTGCTTGCCTCACTTTGGCTTATTATCTTCATCGTTGCCCGCTATTTCCGTTCCCGCCTGGGTGGACTTGTCGGTGATGTTTATGGCGCCATTAATGAGATAAGCGAGGTTCTGGTGTTACTTTTGGTTATTATTATAGGGAGGTTATCATAAATAAATACGCCGCGTTATGGAGTGGGGGTAAAGACAGTTGCTTTGCCTGCTGGAAAGCGATGGCACAAGGACTCAAGGTCAGCTATTTGTTAAACTTTATCAATGAGGATTCACCGATGGTAAGGTCCCATGATCTGGAATCCGGGCTAATCGCCCTGCAGGATCAAGCCATGCGGTTACCGATAGTCCAGCAGCCCGTCTCATGGGAAACTTACCAGGCGGGGTTCAAAGCTTGCTCTCGAGGGGCTAAAGCTCCAAGGCGTCACCGGACTCATCACCGGTGATATTTATCTTCAGGAGTACCGGGACTGGATAGAAAAGCGGTGCGCTGAGGCAGGCATCACCGCGTTACTTCCGCTATGGCAGATAAATACCGCTCAGCTTATAACTGATTTTCTTGACGCCGGTTTTAAGGCTATAATTGTTAGTCTCAAGGCTGACATAATGGATAAAAAATTGTTAGGACGGCAGTTGGATAGTGGTCTGGTTAATGAACTGCGCCGGCGGGATATTGACCCCTGCGGTGAAGCCGGGGAGTTCCACACCTTTGTGTATGACGGTCCCGGCTTTCAACAAACTATAACCATAAAAAACAGCACGTCGGTGCTCAGAGACGACCGCTGGTTTTTAAGCATTACGGAGTACAGTCTTGGCTAAGCAGACTATTTTTATTCTGGGGGGCGTCCGCAGCGGTAAAAGCCACTTTGCCCAGGAGCTGGCGCTCAAGCTTGGACAGGAAGTCCTCTTTGTCGCCACCGCGGAGCCACGGGATGAAGATATGAGAGCGCGTATTGAGAAACACAAGAAGAATCGTCCCCGTAACTGGCGAACCCTGGAGTTACCCACCGGTATTGGCAAACGTCTTGCCGCCGAAATTGGTGATGCTGAGGTCGTAGTGCTTGACTGCCTCACCCTGCTGGTGTCCAATCTGATTGGGGAGGAAACGAATTACCTGACGGCAGAGCGACCGGTACTGGCGGAAATAAAGGAGCTTATAGCCGGTATCGACGCGCTTGACGTCATCTTTATCATCGTCTCTAATGAAGTTGGCATGGGGCTGGTGCCTGGGAACCGTCTGGCTCGTATTTACCGTGATATTTTG
>CAYFGR010000060.1:0-3426 GCA_964343135.1 uncultured Dehalococcoidales bacterium | reverse complement strand
GAGAACGGGTGCAAAAACACGGCAAAAATCTGGCGAGGATTTATATGGAAGTTATTTTGAAGAGATTAAGGGGGAAGTGAGGAAGTGAGCGGGGATACGTGAGGGGCTTTCTATTAGTTTAATTTAGAAGTCAATAATCAAATGACTTTTTTCTTCTCTATTTTGAAATGCTTCGCTTTAGTAGTATAGTCCTTATTACCATTAATACGAATCCAAGGAATAGCCGATAAAATGTTGCCTCAACTCGCTGAAGAGCTAATCCAATCACTCTATGAAGAAATTGATGCCCTTAAAAATCCGAGGGGTGGAAACATTGTCAAATTATTCAATGGGCGATTTCTACGAGAACTATCAGGATTTAATGTATACTTATTCAAGCTAGAAAATTTCCTTACTGTCCTAGATGACTCCCCCGCAGAAATAGAAATTAATAAATACAGATATTCCGCCCAGGTATTACTCACACAAGGCTTAGAAGTTGAAATCGGTATAGAACGATTCCTGGGTGAGTTTATATCAACCGCTACACTGCACACGAATTCTTGGTATCTTCTTAAACTACTTAAGAAGATATTGAGTGAGGCTCATAGTGGGTCAGACAAAGCAAATTTTACCCTTAGTGAGGCGCTGTTTCTTAGTATGTTTTCTGAGTCAAGCGCTTCAACCCAAAGTAAAATAAGCTACTCACGCGGTAAAGAAGCGTAAAAAGCAATAGTATTAAGATGAACTATATACGCTTTATGTTTATCCGTTTTACCATGTTTGCTAAGGAACTTTTACCCACCGCCTTAACCCTCCCCCTCCCTCTCCCTGTCTTCCTCATCAAGCTGCTCCATAATACGGGCGGCGCGGGGGTAACCGATACGTAGTTTCCGCTGCAGAAAAGACGTGGAGATATGCGTATGTTCCTCTACCAGTTTCCGGGCTGTTTCCAGGAGCGGGTCCCGGGCAGGAGCCGCCCGCTTGCCCGTGGCTGGCGGGATAATAACCTCTTCCACCTTCAGTTGAGCCGCTTCTTTCTGTTTCTGTCCGCCCCAGAAATAAACCAGCCTCTCTGTCTCGGCATCAGAAACAAAGCACCCCTGCAGTCGCTTGGGTTTGGACGCCTCGGTAGGCATATACAGCATATCACCCCGGCCCAGCAGCTTTTCGGCGCCACCAAAATCAAGAATGGTGCGCGAGTCAATCTGTGAGGTAACGGCAAAGCTTATCCGGGTCGGAAAGTTGGCCTTAATCAAACCGGTAACCACATCAACCGAGGGGCGCTGTGTCGCCACGACAAGGTGGATTCCGGTGGCGCGAGCAAGCTGGGCAAGACGGCACAAAATATGTTCCACTTCATCAAAGCCCGCCATCATTAAATCCGCCAGTTCATCAATTATTAGTATCAGGTAGGGCATTCTTTCCGTTCCCTGCCGGTTCCGGTTGTAGGCTTCAATATTGCGCGCGCCAAATTCCGCCAGTTTTTTATACCGCTGATCCATTTGTTGATTAAGCCAGCGTAACGCACTCAACGCTTTATCGGTATTAACAATCACCGGAGCCGCCAGGTGAGGTATGCTGTTATACGGCGTCAGTTCCACTCGCTTCGGGTCGATCATGATTAAACGGACGTCGTTGGGGGTATTATGCAGTAGCAAACAGCAAACAATAGAATTCAGGCAAACTGTCTTACCGCTGCCGGTGGCGCCGGCAATCAGCAGGTGCGGCATTCTAGTCAGGTCACCGGACACTACTTCACCACCCGCTCCCTTACCCAGTGCCAGAGACAATTTGTTCTTGGCCAGCAACCTCTGAAAAACGCTGGACTCGATAACGCCACGTACACCGACGGCGCTGGAAATAACATTTGGCACTTCAATACCGATTACCGACGTACCCGGCACCGGAGCCTCAATTCGGATACTGGGTGCCGCCAGGGCCAGCGCCAGGTCATTGGCTAATGCCGTAACCTTGTCCACCTTGACCCTAGTTTTGGATACTTCCTGCAGAGTCACCCGGACGTTCCCTTCTTTATCCCGCTCCCTTTTTTCCTTAAATTTCCGGTCCCAGCCCGGTTCCACGCCAAACTGAGTAACGGTAGGTCCGGCATTTATCTGCACCACTTTAGCATCGACGCCATAGCTGGCAATAGCATCTTCAATCAGCTTGGCTCTTTGTAAATTATCCGCTTCGCTTAACTCAACTTCAGGGGTCTTATCCAGTATGTCAATCGGCGGCAACCGCCATCCGTCAATGGTAATCAGATCAGGGGACTCACCGTATTTCTTCCATACATCCTGAGCCACTTGCATCAATGAAGACTTTTCCGGTTCGGGAACGGTAACCGGGGCCGTCCGGGGTGAAGTTGCTGAAGTCATCGCCGGTGGGGTCGGGGTAACCGAATTACTCTCTGCTTCCGGCTTTATCCCTCCATGCCTGGAGATTGTGGCAACCGGAGGTGAGGTTGGCTTCATTCGCGGGAGGGGCTTGGAAACCGGAGCCGGCCGCCTTTCAAATTGTCGGCCCAGCCACGAAAAGAATCCGACCGCCAAGCGGAAAAAAGCGCCGGGAGCAAACAGGATACCGCCAATAACCGCCAGTCCCAGTACCCGGAAAATACCAATAAAATCAGGAGAAGGGTAATCAATTATCGCTTCGCCAAAACTGCCACCCATACCCAAAAGGGCTAACACTCCCCAAGCGGCAAGGACAAACACGATACCACCCAACCAGCGATTAAAATGGGAAAAAAGCGAGGCTAGTTTCCGCTGCCACACCAACCCCAGTAATACACCAACACAAATGATGATTAGTGCCAGCCCCCAACCTAACCGTAACCAAATCCCGTTAACAACATTATTGGCCCAAAAAGAAAGCCCTGACCACTGCCAGAACAGATAAGTGCCCGCCAGAACAACCAGTACCACCCACCATATTCCCTTCCATCCGGCAGGCTTTCTATTTGCTTTACTCCGGCTTGCTTTCTGCTTTGCCATACTGCTACTCGGTAGTGAGGATGTTAGTAACTGTAACTATACCTTTACCATAAAGGGAAGAATCATGGGACGACGTTTGGTTTGTTCATAATAATATCTGCTGAGCACATCCCTGACCCGGGCACTGATGTAACCCCAGTTAGCCGGGCGGTCACGGCCATGATTCAGTGTCCGAACAACCAAATCACGGCTGCCTTCAATCACATTTATGGCATCTTTAGTATCAACAAAACCGCGCGACACGATATCAGGACGACCAATTAACTTTCCGGTTTGGCGATTAACCGCAATAATCACCATTACTATACCGTCTCTTGACAGCATCTTTCTATCGCGCAACACTACTTTCCCAATATCGCCCACACTCAGTCCATCAACATATACATTACCGGCGCTAATCTTACCGGTCACTTTGCCGGATTGAGGACCAATCTCAAGGAGATCACCA
>CAYFGR010000059.1:0-3444 GCA_964343135.1 uncultured Dehalococcoidales bacterium | reverse complement strand
GTCCGCCGACTCAGGTGCTCCATTCCTGCCTCATTATCCATAATCATATAGGCATAGCTCTGGGTATAGATGTCAATAAACTTCCTCAACATAACATTGGGATAGCAATAACAGTCCGGCCCCTCACCCCGACCCATGGTTATCATGTCCAGGCCCTTGCTTTCCACCATAGCCGCGCTTAGTCTGTACTCCAGATAAGCTTCTTTAGTCATTCCGGACGGGATGTTGATTTTCTCTTTATTAAAAGTGGCAATCATAGAACCAACTGTCTGCTTAATACTCAGTCCAAGACTATCACCAAGATTGGCATTAGGGTCGGCATCCACTGCCAGAATCGGCCCCGTACCCTGTTTCTTAAGATAGCGGATAATAAGGCCAACCAACGATGTCTTACCGCTACCCCCCTTTCCGGCCACCGCAATATTAATACTCAAACTATTATCCTCCGCTTCGCTGCTTCTCTGGTAAGTTTGTCCAGCTTCCTCTTCACTGATGGAAATTCGCGAACATTAGTATGAGGTAGAAATAGCGCCGCAATATAGCTATTCATAAATTCGGCGTATTCACTCAATTCAAAATTAGTCATCATATTAGCCACCCTTCGGGCGTCATCAAGCAAATCGGATGAAAAGGAGGTCAACCGGGCTCCCAAAAGTGAGCCATTACCGATAAAGATAAATTTATCCCGGGGCAGATCAGGCAGCAGCCCGATGGTAATCGCCTTGGCCACATTAATATGGCTGCCAAAGGCACCGGCGATAATCACCTGTTCTAAATCAGCACAGCTTATCCCCACGCTTTTGTTCAGCGTCTGGCAGCCGGCATACATGGCTCCCTTGGCTCGTATTAAATTATCTATGTCTACTTCGGTGATAACAATATCTTTACCTGTTTGCGTCTCGGCAGCCCAGGAGAGAACGTACTCTAAGCCATCAGTGCCCGGCCTGATTCTCTTGGTCGGCAGGTCAAAGTTAAACTTACCATTGCGGGCAATCACTCCGGACTCGAGTAATCCGGCGACAATGTTTATCAACCCAGAACCGCAGATTCCCTTCGGTTTTGCCCGGTCAATTGTGCCAATCTCAGGCTCCAAAGTTGATGGATTAATTTCGCAATTTTCGATAGCCCCACTGGTGGCCACCATGCCATGCTTTACCCCGCCACCTTCAAAAGCCGGACCGGCGGAACAGGAAGCCGCTACCATCCATTCCGAGTTCCCGACCACTATCTCGCCATTGGTGCCGATATCCATAAACAGGGTCAGCGTCTTCCGCTGGTATATTCCCGAGCCTACAATCCCGGAAACAATATCGCCACCCACAAAACTGGCTACCGCCGGGAAGCTGAAAAGATAAACCTGTTTCTTCAACTTTATTCCCAGAGAACTCGCCTTCACCGGAGGAAAAAAGTTGGCTATCGGCGTGTAGGGAGCCAGCCGGATATACTTGGGGTCAAGTCCGAGGAGCATCTGGGTCATAGTGGTGTTACCGGCGACAATTAAATGGCCAACATGCTTGATATTCACCCGACTCTGCGTCAGCAGTTCCTCAATAACTCCATTAATAGTGGCTACCACCGCCTGCTGTAACTTTTTCAGTCCACCCGGTTTCTGAGAATAAGTAATCCGGCTAATGACATCGCCCCCGTAGCTGATTTGTCCATTATAGCCAATGCCTTCGGCAATGACCTTACCCCTGTTCAAATCAAGCAGCTGGCCACAGACGGTGGTCGTGCCGATGTCAAAGGCAAGCGAGTAGTAATTTTCTCTGGTATCCCCGGATTCAATATCGATTACTCTAGGTCGGTGCCTCTCGCCAGCTCGAGCCCGGGCCGCGGTAACCAGCGTGTTACAGGTTACCTTCCAATTACCGCGGCGTAAAGCTCTCGGTAGCTTTTTTACTACCTCAAAATCCATCCACAGATTAATCAGATTACACTGCTGTTTTAAGCCTCTCAGCAGCCGGGCAAGGTCACTGGCATTATCGTCGGCCGTTGGTGGCGAAAGTTCGACGTAATATTTATTCAGAGGCGGCCTGAATCTCCAGCCGGTAGCCAGAACCTCGGAAACCATTTTCCCTTCACCGGCAAGAACCGCCTTCTCCAACCGAGACTCAGCCGGAATATAAACGGTTAAATCGGTAACAACCCGACTTTGACACGCCTGTCGGACACCTTGCTCGTACTCTACTGCCGAGACTTTCGTCGTCCAGGTGCTCTCAACTCCCCCTTTTTCAATCAAGACCTTGCAGGTACCACAGATACCCGCCCCACCACAGGAGGCATTAATGTGCACGCCGGCATTAATCGCCGCTTCCAGCACATTAGCGCCGGTCTCTACAACGATGTCAACATTGTCCGGACTGAAATGGACCGTCTTCTTTTTACTTATTGAATTCTTTACCATCTAACTCCAAAGTAAGAATTTTAACTTAAAACAGCCCGCTTACCTTTCCGGTATCAACATCCACATCAACCTGCCTCAAGGCAGGATTAGATGATGTTCCGGGCATCAGACTGATAGTTCCCGCGCAGGGACAGAGGAACTTGGCGCCGGAATAGATTAACACGTCACGGATGGGTAAAGTCCAGCCTTTAGGCACTCCCTTCAAAGGCGGCTCATGAGTCAGGCTCAGGTGAGTCTTCACCATCATGGTGGAGTAATCGTCATATTTGGCGTCAGTCTCAAGCATTTTAGCCTTGGACTCCGCCTCAGATGACCAGGCTACACCGTCCGCGCCATAGACCACTTTGGCAATTCTATCCACCCTATCCCGCAGCTTCATTTCTATCGGGTAGAGGAATTTGAAGTCGTTGGTATCGTCACAGGCTTCCTTAACCACATCCGCCAGCTCCAGAGCACCGTCACCCCCATTAGCCCAATGGGAAGACTCGGCACAGCGCGCTCCGGCGGCTTCAGCCGCCTTCCTGACCATAGCAACCTCAGCGTCAGTGTCAGTGTGGAATCGATTGACGCACACCACTGGGTTAATACCGGACGCCCGGATAATTCCGATGTGATGTATCATGTTGGTCAGTCCCTTTTCCAGGAGTCCCAGATTCTCTTTGGTATACTCATCCGGCAATAATATGCCCGCCACCACCTTAGGGCCACCACCATGCATCTTCAGGGCGCGGATAGTAGTCGTCAGAACGGATACATGCGGCGTGAGACCGCTCAGGCGGCTCTTCACGTTCCAGAACTTTTCAAAACCGATGTCAGCGCCGAAACCACTCTCGGTAACATGGTAATCATACAGCTTCAAGCCAACACGGTCACCGATGATAGATGACTGTCCCACCGCGATATTGGCAAACGGTCCGGCATGTACCATCAGCGGCTGATATTCTACCGTGGAGCAGAGGGTGGGGTTGATGGTATTGCGCATCCATGCGGTCATGGCGCCACCCACCTCGAGATCACCAGTGGTAACCGGATTACCGCTC
>CAYFGR010000058.1:0-3561 GCA_964343135.1 uncultured Dehalococcoidales bacterium | reverse complement strand
ATCTATACCCAGAGCTATGCCTATATGATTATGGATAATGAGGCCGGAATGGAGCACCTGAGTCGGCGGACGACTCAGAATATTGATGAGCTGCTCCTGGTGTCCGACCATTCAATTAAGGGTGTCCGTACCATTGCCCGTTTGAAGGAGCTGGTCAGTGAACTCAAGCTGGTGGTTAAGCGGCAGACGGTGGTGATTAACTTCGTGGCTGCTGGACTGGCGCCGACTATTAAGGAGGAAATGGTTCGGTTGGGTCTTGAGCCGGCGGTCGTGATTCCTTTAGATAAAGAAGTTCGTGAATATGATCTGGAATATAAATCCTTACTTGATTTGCCAGATACCTCTAAGGCAGTGGTAGCGGTGAACAATCTGATGGACCGATTGCTAAAGGGCAGTAATTAGACAGTTAAACAATAAAGGGGGGGGAAATGCCAGCACGGATTATCAGTGGAATTGAGATCGCGAAGCAAATTCGCGAGGAATTGAAACAGGAAATTGCGGAGCTAGCGGCAAAGCATAACGTAGTACCGGGACTAGCTACGGTGCTTGTGGGTGAGGACCCGGCCTCCCAGGTATACGTTGGACAGAAGGAAAAAACGTCCCATGCCCTCGGCCTGTATTCCGAGAGACACGACCTGCCGGTGGATACCAGCCATGAGGACTTGCTTGCCCTGGTTAAAAAATTGAATCAAGACCCCAGAATTAATGGTATTTTAGTCCAACTACCTTTGCCCAAGCACATCAACGAGACTGAAATTCTTTTTGCCATCAATCCCCAGAAGGATGTTGATGGCTTTCACCCGGTGAATCTGGGCAAGCTAATGATTGGCGAGCCGGACTATCTACCCTGCACTCCTCATGGCATCCAGCAACTCCTGATGGGGGCTGGGGTCAAGACCGATGGGGCGGAGGTGGTCGTCGTTGGTAGAAGCAACATTGTGGGTAAACCGATTACCAATATCATGCTCCAGAAGAAGAAAGGGGCTAACGCCACGGTGACTATTTGTCATACCGGTACCCGCGATCTGGCTTTTCACACCCGGCGTGCCGATATACTGATTGTTGCCGCCGGTCGGCCCAAGGCGATAACCGCCGATATGGTAAAAAAGGGGGTGGTGGTGATTGACGTTGGGGTTAACCGGATTGGTAAGACCGCTGAGGGTAAAGCTATTCTGGCCGGGGATGTTGATTTCGAAGGGGTTAAGGAAAAGGCAAGCGCCATTACCCCGGTGCCCGGTGGCGTGGGGCCAATGACGATTACAATGCTGATGTTAAACACGCTGAGAGCGGCTAAATTAGCGGCCGGTCTGGCTTAAGAAAGGAGGCAGCATATGGAATATCAGATTGAGAAAAAGAATGCGCCGGGCAGGGGTGAGGTAGATGTGCTGGGCGCAACCTATGATGAAGGTAAACCGGAGGGTGAGGATATGGGGAGGTGGCGGCAGAATCTGGACAGTAGAGTTGAAAAACTCAAGTATCTGGAGAGTGGTGAGCGGTACTGGTATTCTGACGAATGGTTTGGTAGTGAAAAGAGAAAATATCCGGCTTAGGTTGCGGAGGTAAAAATGACAGTTGAAATTCCGAAAACGGCATATAGTGGTAAGATTAAAGAAATAACCCTCGGCAGCGGGGATAAAGCGGTTACGGTGGGTGGGGAAAGTTGCTATCCCTTCTATTTGTTTGAAGGTGATGTTCCGCGGGTTCCCCGAATCGCGATGGAGGTTTACGATAGACCTCCTGAAGATTGGCCGGAAGCCGCTCTGGAGCCTTTTGCCGGAGTGACTGATGACCCGGTTACCTGGGCGCAAAAGTGTATCAGCGATTACGAGGCGGAGATGATATGCCTCCAGTTGTTAAGCACTGACCCTAACGGTCTTGATCGTGGCGCGAATGAGGCGGCGGAAGTGGTTAAGAGGGTCGCTGATGCCATTGATGTTCCCCTCATCGTCTGGGGCACGGCCAATCATGATAAGGATACCGAAGTATTAAGAAAGGTGGCTGAGATCTGCCAGGGAAAACATCTGATTCTGGGACCAGTTGAGGAGGGCGACCATAAAAAGATCGGCGCTTCCGCTATTGGCTACCAGCACACCGTAATTGCGTCGACGCCGATAGATATAAACCTGGCAAAGCAACTGAATATTCTGCTGGGTAATCTTGGCGTTCCGGATACGCAGTTGATAATCGACCCGACAGTTAGCGGTATCGGCTACGGAATTGAGTACTGCTATTCGGTAATGGAGCGAATGAGGATGGCGGCGCTGACCCAGCAGGATGATAAGTTACAATTTCCTATTATCTGTAATATCGGCAAGGAGGCATGGAAGACCAAGGAAGCCAAGCTTCCTGAGGCAGAGTTCCCGACGTTGGGGGATAGCCGGAAGCGGGGTATTCTCCTGGAAGCGATGTCAGCGATGTGTTTACTTCTGGCGGGGGGTGACGTGATGATTATGCGGCATCCGGAAGCAATAAAACTTATTCGCGAGATGATTAGCGAGCTAACTGCAAAATAACCAGAGATTAGGAGGAGGTTGAAAATGGCGGAGTTGGGAAAAAAGAGTATTGACCAGGCTACCGTTGAGATGATAGAGAAAGCGGACAAGGATGATTGTAGCACTGTATTTGATAGGGCAGCATCCATGAAGCCATGTCCTATCGGGGCGGAGGGTAGCTGCTGCAGTAACTGCGCAATGGGGCCGTGCCGTGTACCGTTGCCCAGAGGTAAAGAGGAAACGCCCGAGGACAAGAAGAAGCGGCGGGGAGTCTGTGGAGCTACGGCGGAGACCATTAGCGCCCGTAACTTCCTGCGTAAGATAGCGGCGGGGACTGCCTCCCATAGCGACCACGGTCGCCGCGTGGCGGAGGTCTTTATATTGGCTGCCAGGGGAGAGTCACCGGGCATTGAAATTAGAGATGAGCAAAAACTTTTACAGCTGGCGCTGGACCTGGGTATTAAGATTGGCGAGCGTAGCAATAATGAAATCGCAGTGGATGTCGGAGAAACCATCCTTGCGGAGTTTGGTAAACAGGAAGGTGAGGTCCGGTTTATTAAGCGGGCGCCGCTGAAGCGTCAGGAGCTGTGGCGCAAATTAGGGGTTGTGCCGCGGGGCATCGATAGGGAAGTGGTGGAGGCAATGCACCGTACCCACATGGGTGTTGACCAGGACTATAAGAGTCTGATGTTTCAGGGTACCCGGACTGCCTTAGCCGATGGCTGGGGTGGCAGCATGATTGCTACTGACCTGCAGGACATTCTGTTCGGTACTCCGTCACCGGTGGCAAGCCAAATTAACCTTGGCGTTCTGGAAGAAGGCCAGGTGAATATCATTATTCATGGTCATGAGCCTTCGCTCGCGGAGATGCTGGCGGTGGTTGCTGAGGACCCGGAGCTTATTGAATATGCCAAGTCCAAGGGAGCGAGTGGCATAAATCTGGCGGGGATGTGTTGTACCGCCAATGAGATTCTGATGAGACACGGGGTGCCGATTGCCGGTAATTTTCTTCAACAGGAACTGGCGGTGGTTACCGGTGCCGTGGAGGCGATGGTGGTTGACGTCCAGT
>CAYFGR010000057.1:0-4373 GCA_964343135.1 uncultured Dehalococcoidales bacterium | reverse complement strand
GTTTGGCGGGCGGCGCGAGTTCATCGAGGTGGTGTTATTACCCCTCGAAGTTGCCGGCGGCGGGTAGTGCGCTGCCGGTTCCCAGCCGGGTAGTTTTCTGATTGTAACTTTGTCTCAGGCTATTTCATTATCCTGCCATTGTATGATACTGCTCGACCAGACACGGCCGATTGCCTTTTCCAGTACTATTTGACGCGGGTCGGAGATATCAAGCAGCGGCGGCAGGGTACGGTTGTCAAACTGGCGGAGGAAAGGACAGCGTTTCTGGAGTGAGAGTATCGTTGTCCAGGCTCCGCCATAAACAAGGTAGTCCAATGACTTATGCTGTGGTTCAAGCTGTTCCTGAGCATGTAAACAGACCCGCTCCAAAAAGGACTCTAGCTGCTTTTCCCGGTGTCGCTGAAACCGATGCTGTGAAGTTCCACCCTTTTTATGTCGTCCGTGGACCAGTCCGGTGCCCACCTTGCTGCTTACCCGGTTTTCACCATGGTACACACCTACGGCGTAAGACCCCAGGCGTACCAGAACCAGGGCAACTATGAAATCGTGCTTGAGGAGAGAGATTAAGGTCTCCGCCGCATAGCCCTCGAGTATGAATTGCTGGCGGATTGGGAAGGGCGGTATGACCAGGCATTTTACGGCCGGGCCCCAGAAGAGGCTTGCCCCGGTTTTTGACTCGGTGGCATGCTTAATTATTTCGGCGGCGTCGATCGCTAGATTACCGGCTTTTTCCAGCGAGTGTGCTACTTCCGGAGGCGGGAGTCCGTAAGGTAAATACAGAGACCGAGCGGTGTCGTCACCGGTGGCTGCCATATCAATAAGGAAGTTAATCATTTTTGACCGGTTGAGGAAGAACTGCCGGGATACCAGTGTCATTCCGCTGACCTCCTCTTTAAACGTGGCTACAGATTAACCATGGTGACGCCATCACCACCTTCATTTCGCTCACCGGGGCGGAAGGAACTGACCAGGGGATGGGAGGCGACAAAATCCCTGGCGATACTGCGTACCGTACCGGTGCCGAGACCGTGAATAATGCGTACCGTATCCAGATTAGCCAGCGCAGCATCGTTCAGGTAGCTATCTACTAATAGTTCTATCTCGTCGGCGCGTTTTCCGCGCAGGTCAAGCTTAAGCGAAGCGGTGCGTCCGGCGGGCTGACTTACCGGGGTTAATGTCGCCGCGCCTTTATCGTGTTGCGGTATTAATTTTTTAACACCGTCGAGACCAAGCGTGAGTCTGGCATGACCCACCTGAACCTCAATTTGCTGCGTTGCCTTGGATATGGCAAGCACCGTGGCTGCCAGATCGGCTTCTTTAAGCCAAACGGTATCACCTATCTTAATGGTACGCTCGTCGGCCGCTTCGTCATCGGCTTCCGGTGTCCTGGGTATCCACGCCTCACGGTCAAGCTGACGCTGTACCTCCGCGACAGTTTTTTTTGCCTGCTCGATTCTCTCCTTCGATTTTTCCCGCCGTAGCTCTGAGGCGGTGTGTCGGATTTCCCGATGTAACTCCGCCGCTTCACGGACAATACGGTCACGGGTCTCCTGAATGATGTTTTGTTCCTCGGCTTGGAATCGTTGTCGCTGGTTGGCTAACTCGGTTTCCTGTCTCGTCACTTCGTTTCTTGCCTTCGTCAGGTCGTGGTGGATGGCGGACACCTTCATCTTTTCCGCCATCAGATTTTCCAGCAGTGTTTCTAATTCCTCGGTGCCCCTGGGCAGCATCTCCCGGGCATGGGTGATAATATCGGGACTAAGACCCAGACGGGAAGCGGTGGCCAGCGCATTGCTGCCTCCGGGGATGCCGACGGTCATGTGGTAGGTTGGCATCAGCGTGTCCGGGTCGAAATCGAGTGACGCATTTTGTATTCCGGGGGTCAGATGGGCGAAGGCCTTCAGGTCAGTGTAATGGGTGGTGGTTACGGCCATGGTGCCGTGTGACAGGAAATGGCTCAGAACAGCGCGTGCCAAGGCTGAACCTTCGGCCGGGTCGGTACTGGTGCCCAGCTCGTCGAGAAGTACCAGGCTTGCTTTCGTGGCGTGGCGGATAATACGTATCATGTTACCGATGTGCCAGCTGAAGCTGGAAAGCGTCTGCTGGATGCTCTGCTCGTCGCCAATATCGGCAAATATGCCGTCAAAGATGGGGAGGTGGCTTTCGGCGGTGGCGGGAATGGGCAGACCAGTCTGAGCCATCAGGCTGAGCAGACCGATTGTCTTGAGGGCGACGGTTTTACCCCCGGTGTTGGGTCCGGTAATCACCAGGATGGAAAAATCTCGTCCCATCTCGATAGAGAGGGGAACCGCCTTCCCGGTAAGTAGCGGGTGCCTGGCTTCAATAAGCCGGAGGGTCCCGGTCCCGTCATCGGCGGCCGTCCCGTTTGTCCCGCCGAGCTGGCTGATAACCGGCTCCGTAGCCCCGATTTTCCGGGCGTATCTTGCCTTGGCTAACGCCAGGTCCAGTTCCGCAGCCTGGACAATACTTCGTGAGATTTCGGACTGCTGCAACCCTACCTGGGCGCTCAAGATTTTCAGGAGTCTCTCTATCTCACGTCTTTCCTCGATTACCATTTCCCGATGGGCGTTCCCCATACCCACTGTGACGGTAGGTTCAATAAATATGGTCGCCCCGGTGTTGGAGATATCATGAACGATGCCCTTAATATCGTTTCGGTATTCCATCTTGACCGGAATAACGTAGCGACCTTCCCGTTCGGTGATTATGGTCTCCTGCAGTACCCGCTGCCCTCGGGGTGAATTAATTATACCTTCGAGGCGCTGCAGTAATTGCCCGCGGATTTCTCTTAATTGGTGTCGGACATTGGCTAAAGCGGGGGACGCCGTATCCAGCACTTCACCGTTGGGTCTCAGGCATTTGAGGATATCCTTTTCCAGTTGACGTAGTTCAGCCAGGTCATGGGCAATATTCCAGAGTAGCGGCACTTCATCTGCTGACTCCCGTAGGTTATAGCGTAACTGGCGAACCGCGGTCAGGGTCTGCTGGATTTCCAGAAGATTTTGCGGCTTAAGCACCCTACCCAGTGCCGCTAATTTCACATTTTCTCTGATATCAATAATGCCCCCGATAGAAAAGTCGGGGTCCAGTGACAGGAGGTGACGTGCCTCGGCTGACTGCCCCAGTAATTGCGAAATTACTTCGTAATCACGCCGCGGCTGGAGTGCCAGGGCTAGTTCGCGGCTGGCTGAAAATGAGGTAAATTTAGCCAGTATCTCCCTTATTTGCGGGAACTCAAGTATTTCCAGACTCTTTTCATCCATAGACGTTTCAGCAGTCTCAGGGCTAAGTATATTATAGCATGCCACGGAAGCAATCTCTTCCGTCTGGCGAACACGCTGTATTGACCCCCGATATGATATGGACGGTGGTAAAAGCGGCGCCTCACGTTAAAGCGGTACGGAATAACCGGGCCACATTGCCGGACATGCCTTTTGCCAGGGTTATCCGGAACCCGCTGTGTTCTATTGGACCCACCGGGTCGCGATTTATATGCGCCTG
This sequence comes from uncultured Dehalococcoidales bacterium, assembly GCA_964343135.1. Classification (GTDB taxonomy): domain Bacteria; phylum Chloroflexota; class Dehalococcoidia; order Dehalococcoidales; family JAUYDJ01; genus CAYFGR01. Next base: position 851 of record CAYFGR010000057.1, on the reverse strand, counting down.
GTAACCGGCGAGGGTCAAAGGCGCGTATAAGTCCTGAAAAAGAGCCATTATTTTCTCCGACGGCTCGGATCAGCTCCAGTCCGGTGGTAATAACTGCCAGGCGGGTCAGTGCCTGAGGGAAGTTGCCCAGAGCTTCTCCGGTGGCAGGGTCGACCATTTCCGATAGCAAACCCAGATGGTTGCCATAGCCGAGCAGCTTATCGTATAAAGCGGTGGCTTCATCCAGCTTGCCATGCCGTATCCGGTTCCGTACCAGCCAGAAGGAACACTACAGGAACGCTCCCTCGGAACCACTGAGTCTATCGTCAGTCTCACCGGTGTTATACCGCCGCAATAAACCATTCACGCTAAGCTCGGCTACGGTACGTTCCACGGTGGAGATAATTCGTTCATCAGAACTGGGTAAGAAGTCGTAAAGGGGCATGAAATCGGTTAGCGTGACCGTGCCTTCCCCGGTCTGGAAAGTAGTCTGCAATACGTTGGTATTGGGGAGATGGACCTGGCGCGACTGGAATGGCGGACACGGTTTAATCTGAAATCTGCCCCCCTTCTCATCGTCCAGAATGACGGCAAAACGCTTGGGGAATCAAAGTGAGGTAGACAGCACCAGTCGATTGAGCCGTCTATGCTGACCAGAGCTGCCGATAGCATGTCACCAATAATTCCATAATCATTTATCGGTCGATAAGACATCCGGAGATTACCCTCTTACTCGCTGGAGAATACGCCCATCATATAACAAAAAAGCGCCGAGTCCAATGCTAGGAATTCACTCATCCACGTTAACCGAACAGAACACTAACCTGGAACCTATTGACAAATCAGGAAAAAGGGGCTACTGTAGTATTTCA
>CAYFGR010000056.1:0-5162 GCA_964343135.1 uncultured Dehalococcoidales bacterium | reverse complement strand
ACCCGTCATTACCACGCGTAGTATACATATTAACGGTCTTGACCGAGTGGCACCAAGCGCATTCTAGCGTAGCCTACTATGGATTACCCATCAGGGAATCTCTACCGACTTTCATGCACCCTAATGAGCTATTAGACGGAGCATTAACTCAAGACGCTCGTCGTGGAGGTGGCCTACGCCCCACAACTTATGGATGGATGCAGCCACCCGTGGCCCTTGAATTACTGCGCCAGCACGGCAAGGAGCTTAATTTCCTGGGCGTGATTCTACAGAGAACAAGGTTTGAAACTGAGTTTGGAAAACATGTTTCATCAGAATGCTCGGCTCAAATGACGAGGTTGTTAGGAGCCGATGGAGCTGTCGTTACTAGAATAAGCACATCGGGCAACAACTTCATGGATGTTATGTTTACTGTTGAAGCTTGCGAAAAGAAGGGTATTAAAACTGTTTTCATGACCCCCGAGTGGGGCGGTAAAGACGGCACCGAGATGCCGCTGGTTTATTATGTACCCGAGGCAACGGCAATGGTAAGCACCGGCAGTTTTGAGCGCGATATTATAATGCCTGTCCCGGACAAGGTTATTGGAGTTGGTGATTGTGGTATGGTTCGAGTCTATGCCGGAGATAAGCCATTTTCGCCATGGACTGAGGTAACACTACCAAGTTCTTACTTGATGACCGGAGGAGTTGACTGGCTCGGTTTTACCAATATGACGTGTACTCAGTATTAAAATCAGCATAACTGAAGGCAGTAGGGAACCATCTAGCCTTGATTGAATGACTTTCCACCAACCACAACCGAGCAGTACCACTCAGATTGAAGTCATCCTGATCTTCGAACTCCACATGAAACACGGATTCTGTGTAGCTTGCATCAATTTTGTGATATTTCAATACCCAGAACTACTGAAATTTCAATCTGACGGCGTGGTGTACCCCAGTACTTTCTCAAAAGCTCGTCTTTATTAGGCATAAGATTAAATCCATACTTTTGGTAGAATTTGATTGCCCAACTAGCATCTCCCCAAGTACCAACTAGCAAGTGCCTGGTTTTTCTTCGAGGTCCGACATAATTTCCTCATAGGATGGTCTAGGTGGGTTATAATCTAAATGCCCTTCGTCACCATAGCCAGTCTCAAAACCACCTGAGCTTGTGCCGCTACTTTCGTCATCGTCATCTCCATGTATTCTCGATGGTGGCTCATTTGGAGGAGTCGTTATCCGATGTCACCAGCGCTGTTCCGGTAAGGTGGTCCTGGTGCATATACCTCAGGTCACCGTTCTTCTTAAGCGCTACCAACAGATTTCACCTTTAATCCGTCCTCTCCCACCAGCGCCACCAGCCGTTGCCGGAGTTCGGGGCAGTACTTGACGGTCATCTGAGGTAGCTTGAGGTTATATATCCTGTCCCCGTTGGTTACCTGGAGATTAACCTCATCCGGTCCCGGAAAGTCTTTAATAGCGGTGAGCACTTTATTCAGGTGGGTAACATCGCTATCGGCATCACGAGTCTGGGTGAGGCTGATAACCATATGACGACTTTCTACCGGGGTGGTGTGGGTTGGGCGCTTTTCCACAGGGGCTGGTTCCGCAGCGGGGGGGACAACTCCTGATGGCTCGGTGACCGGGTCGGTTTCTAACTGGTAGTGGCTAACATGGTCACAACTTAGCTGCACACGGTCATTGCGCTGCCGTATCTTGCCTTCAACTAATATTATATTGCCTTCCTGCCACAGGTCCCTGGTATCGGAGAAGACCTTGGGCCAGACCATAACCTCAATACGGCCGTCAAGGTCTTCTATGGTAGCACTGGCAAAGGGACGTTGGTCACGGGTAAACAGAAAATGCACGGACACTATCATCCCGGCTACCCTGACCGTTTGCCCGACCAGGTCGGCGTCAATCTGTCCACAGAGGGTGGTATCGGAGCCAGTTCTACCGGTAAAGGTGCTGAAAGGGTGCTCGGAGAGATAGACTCCCATCAACTCCTCTTCCCAGACCAGTTTCTCCTTGACGGTCACCTCACCGTTGGCCAGTTCCAGACCCGGCATGGGCACTGGTATTTTTTCACCCCATAGGTCGAACATGGTTGCCTGCCCGGTCTCGTTGAGATGCTGCTGGTGCTGGGCCAGGGACAGGATGATGTTAACATTTTGCAGTAAGACACCGCGGTTGCCCAGGGAATCCAACGCTCCGGCTTTGATGAGAGATTCCATTACCCGCCGATTTGTTCCGCGCAGGTCAGCGCGACGGCACAGGTCTTCAATAGATTCGAATTTGCCCTTCTTATCGCGCTCGGCAATAATCGGTTCTATGGCACCAAGTCCAATATTCTTAATGGCACTCAAGCCGAAGCGGATGGCGGTGGTATTATTATCACCTTTCTCGATAGAAAAATTAGGCTGGCTGTGGTTTATATCGGGCGCCAGTACCGGGATATTCAGGCGACGGCACTCGGTAACGGCAGTGGCTACCTTCTCAGATTGTTCAGCATTGGTCGCCAGTAATGCTGTCATATACTCTGCCGGGTAGTTTGCCTTGAGGTAGGCAGTTTGATATGCGATGAGGGCATAGCTGACACTATGCGCTTTATTAAAAGCATAACCAGCAAAGGGCTCAATGAGGGCAAAGACCTGCTCGGCAATCTCCACTGAGAAGCCGTTTTTGGTAGCTCCGTCGACGAAATTGCGTTTTTCTTTCTTCATCACCTCGGGAATCTTCTTCCCCATGGCTTTGCGGAAAATATCGGCCTGTCCCAGGCTGTAGCCGGCGAAGGTGCGTACGATAAACAGCACCTGGTCCTGGTATACAATCACTCCGTAGGTTTCTTCGAGTATGCTGGACAGCGCCGAATGGGGGTAGCGAATTGGCTCGATACCGTGCTTGGCTTTAATGAAGGTGGGGATATGCTCCATCGGTCCGGGGCGGTACAGAGCTACCATGGCGGCGATGTCACTGAAGGTGGTTGGTTTTAATTCCTTGATGTAGCGGCGCATGCCGGTGCCTTCCAGTTGAAACACGCCGGCGGTCTCTCCTGAGGATAGTAGTTCAAAGGTACGGTTATCTTCCATGGGGATGTGGGGTAGGTCAATCTCAATATTGCGGTTCTGGTGAATAATTTCCCTGGCTTTACCCAGAATGGAGAGGTTAGCCAGGCCCAGGAAGTCCATCTTGAGAAGACCAATCCGGGCAATATCATCCATGCCGAACTGGGTCATAACCAAGCCGTCGCCGTTGCCTTTGCTGGCGCGCTGCAGGGGAACATGCCGGGTGAGAGGCTCTTTGGATATGACCACGCCGGCGGCATGAGTGCTAGCATGCCGGGACATGCCCTCCAGTCCTTGAGCTGAGTCAATCAGCTTACGGATGGTGGGGTCATCGTGGTAGATACCGTTGAGTTCACTGTTTTCCTTTAGGGCTTTGTCCAGCGTTATGCCCGGGGTGAAGGGTACCAGTCTGGCGACGCGGTCAACGAAGCTGTAGGGCATGCCCAGCGCCCGCCCCACATCCCTGAGGGCGGCCCGGGCGCCCAGCGTGCCGAAGGTAATAATTTGAGCGACATGGTTCTGGCCGTATTTCCGGGAAACGTAGGTAATGACGTCGTCACGGCGGTCATCTTCAAAATCCAAATCAATATCGGGCATTTCCCGTCGCTCGATGTTTAGAAAACGCTCGAAGACCAGATTGTGCTGAAGCGGGTCAACTTCCGTTATGCCTAGGCAGTAGAGGGCAATACTGGCGGCGGCGCTGCCTCTCACCCCGAACAGGATGTTATGCTCCCGGGCGAAGGAGGCAATGTCCCAGACGACCAGGAAGTAGTTGGCAAACTGGGTTTCCCGGATTACTTCCAGTTCGTAGTCAAGACGTTTTTCTGTGTCTGGGGTGATCTGAGGATAGTACTGGCGCAGGCCCTGACGGCACAGGTCAGCCAGGAACTGGTCGGCAGTTTTATCTTGCGGTAAATCTATTTCGGGGAGATGCAGGCGGCCAAACTCAAGTTCAAGGTTGCACATTGCGGCAATAAGCTCCGTGTTTTCCAGCGCCTGTGGGATGTCACGGTAAAGCTCCGCCATTTCTGCCGGGCTTTTTAGGTAAAAGAAGTCGCCCGCCATCTTCATTCTCTTCTCATCATTGACGGAAGAGTTAGTGCCAATGCACAGAAACAGGTCGTGGGCGGCGGCGTCCTTTTTGTTGATATAGTGGATGTCGTTGGTTGCCACTAGTGGAATATCCAGTTCGCGGCCAATGTCGATAAGAATCTGGTTTATCTTCTCCAGTTCTGGTATGGGGTGCCTCATTATTTCCAGGTAAAAGTCACCGAAGGTTTGCTGGTACCACCGGGCTGCCTGTTTGGCTTTGTCCAGGCGTCCCTCCAGAATGAGTCGGGGAACCTCACCACTGGGACAGGCCGAAAGGGCAATCAGCCCTTCGTGATACTGCCCCAGAAGTTCTTTATCGGTTTTCGGCTTGTAATAGAAACCCTCAAGGTGAGCTTTGGTGGTAAGCTGGAGAAGATTGCGATAGCCGGTCTCATTTTTGGCGAGCAGGATGAGATGGAAGTGTCCCTTGTCCCTGCCCCCGCGGTCAAAACGACTGTTTAATGCGATATAAATCTCACAGCCGATAATGGGTTTGATACCGGCTTCCCGGGCGGCCTGGTAGAACTGGATAACTCCATGCATGACGCCGTGGTCGGTTATTGCTAGGCTTGCCATGCCAAGCTCTTTGGCGCGCTCGATCAGGCGTGGTATGTGGCACATGCCATCAAGCAGGCTGTATTCAGTATGGACATGGAGGTGAGTAAACATGCTTCTTCCCTACTCGGCGTTAGACTATGTAATTATAGCACAGGGTTAGTTTCCGGGGGTATTTTTTTAGTAGAGTTAGGAGAGGCCGGAGAAGTCTGAAGTAAACGTCACCTTCCAGGTAATTAAGTCACTTCCACTTTTTTTACACCGGGTATTTTGCCAGGGAGTTTAAGAGGGGCGACGGTCACTCTTTTTTATTCTTTCTTATCTTTTCCCACGTACCGCCCTCACGGCATCTGCGGCCTATTCCTTAGTAAATACTCCCCCCATCCCGAAACTAGGGAGTTAAAGAGAGGCAGAGCCTCTCTTTAAAAACTCTTCCCCCTTCCCTCAGGGAAGGGGGATTAAGGGGGA
>CAYFGR010000055.1:0-5639 GCA_964343135.1 uncultured Dehalococcoidales bacterium | reverse complement strand
GACATACGCTGCATGTGCGAGAATAAGGCTGTACGGAGATTAAACACCACACCTTCACCTACCCGGGCATTGATATAACGCTGTACCACATTCAATGCTCCCAAAACTAGCGGAACAAGTAGCAGTGCAATGCCGGAAAACAGCAATCGCTGGAGATCCTGATCAGGTAAAGTACGGTCAATCAAGTCACGCAGTATAAGTGGGGTTATGAGTGATAGACCGGCCACTGCGATAGTCAAGATTAACATCCATATGATTGCCTTATAATAGGGACGTGCGTAACTCAGGACGCGTTTAAAGAGCCACCAAGTGACCTTCGTTCTTTTCTCAGGAGCATCGCTAAAAAAATGGTGATACATTATCTAGATCTTATAGTTTCTCCGACTTTTTTATGATAGCATTTGGTCAACAGTAACTACAATTTAGATTCCTTTTTTATTACACAGTGTCACGCCTAGGCTTCAGGCACAAAATTAAGCGCACCTTTTTACAGGAATTGTTTACGTCATAATGTTACTTTATTTGAATCCTTCATCGAGTAGGCCGCCTACGGTTTCTATCTCAGACTTATACCGGTTATAGTATGGAACATAATCTCAACGGTTCTGGTGGCAACGCTGCTGGTTACCAAATTGAAGTATGGAAGGTGATTGATTTTATCCCCAACCATAAAAAAACTCCCTCTTCCCTTAGTAGGGGAGAGGAAGTAAAAAGCAGGGCTAAAACTTTATCCCCAGAGCCAGACGCCACCACCCACCACTACCATAATTAAACCCAGAATAGTGGCTATCCCACCCCCTATCTTCAGTGATTGCGGCTCAGGGCGACTTGGCCAATGCTCCAGATATTCCCTCATATCAGGACGCTGTGCAAGCGACAAATAATAACCCCTCTCCTCACACCTACCCCAGAAATACGCTCCCAACCCGAGAAGAATAAACACGCCACCCGCTACCACGAGCATCAACCACTCTGCCTGAAACATCATACCCCCCTATCAAGAGAGTCTAAATTATAGCCGAATGATTAGGTGATTTCAACAGTAGCTCCCGCCGCTTCCAGCTTTCCTTTGGCGGTATCCGCATCATCCTTACTAACCGCCGCTTTTACCGGCTTGGGGGCGCCCTCCACCAGGTCTTTAGATTCCTTCAATCCCAGAGTGGTTAACTCCCGTACGGCTCGAATCACACTAATTTTATTAGGCCCGATTTCTTTGAGAATAACGGTAAACTCTGTTTTCTCATCCTCTTCCTCAACTGGTTCTGCGGGCACCGCACCAGTTGTCATCGCAACCACCGGCGCCGCCGCACTAACCCCGAACTCAGTCTCCAAAGCCTTGACCAGCTGTGACAATTCAAGTACGGTCATATATTTTATGGATTCCATTATGCCATCAATGTTGGCTGCTTTTTGTTCTTTAGCGGGCGCTGCAGCCGGTTTACCTGCCGCCGCTTTAGGCTTCTTCCCCGTCTTTTCCTTAGCCGCAGGTGGTTCAACCTTTGCCGTTTCTTCTGCGGTATCCTGCTTAACTTCGGCATTATCTTCTGCCATTCTTAATCTCCCTCCAATTGTTTAATCCTAGCCTGCAATCCCCCGATAATACTTCTTATCGGACTGGCCAAACAATAAACTACCGCCGTAATGGGACTCTGCATCCCAGCAACAACCTGACTCAGTAGTATCTCCCGGGATGGCAATCTAGCCAGTGCTTCGACATTCTTAGCCGTGAGGACGGTATCAGTTAGAAAGCCACCCTTAATACTTAAAATCACTTTTTCGGCGGCGATGTGCTCCGTTAACACTTTTGCCGGTCCAACGACATCACCAAAGCCAAAAGCAATGCCCACCGGCCCGTTGAAAAAGTCAACCAAATCTTCCCGGCCAGCCCGCGCCACCGCAAACCGTGCTAGCGTGTTTTTAACCACCCGGTACTCTACGCCCAGTTTTCTCAGTTCATGACGCAGGGCCGTCATCTGAGCGTTGGACATACCGCGATAGTCGGTTAAAATACCAATGCTACACCGGCTAAGAGCCGCCTGCAACTCATCGATAATCTGCGCCTTTATTTCTTTAGACATATTTCAGAACTCCTGATTACTAACAATCTGTCTACTCTCATTGGCATCAAGCGCCAAAAAAATATCCCCGCACCAACGCACGAGGACTTCATGAATAATAGCCTGATATTATTTCCTCGGCAGGCACATTCGTTTAAGCCGTATTTGGCACCCACTATCTTCGGTTTTTATTTCAGTTGTTAATCTACCCGCCCTAATATAGCATCAGGCGGAACTTAAAGCAAGTGCCGTCTTGAGGTCAAGGCTTATACCGGGACCCATGGTCGTCGTTATCGTCGCCGACCTAACATAATGACCCTTGGTGCCCGCCGGTTTCGCCCGGACCACGGCCTCCACAAAAGTCGTCAGGTTTGCCAGTAACTTATCATCATCAAAACTTATTTTTCCCAACGGCACGTGAATAATTGCCGTCCTGTCCAGCCGGAACTCAACCCTGCCTTTACGGGCATCTTCAATCACCCGAGGCAAATCCCGCGCCGGTACTACCGTTCCCGATTTTGGGTTAGGCATCAACCCTTTTCTTCCCAATATTTTCCCCAATTTACCCACCTTACCCATCATGTCCGGGGTAGCCACCGTCGTATCAAATTCCAGCCAGCCGTCCTCAATTTTCTTAATCAGCTCATCACCGCCAGCATAGTCCGCCCCGGCCGACTGCGCAATCCTGACCCCTTCGCCCTGAGCAAAAACCAGGACACGTACTGCTTTCCCCAATCCGTAAGGCAGCAGGGCGACACCACGCACCTGCTGACTGGCATTACGCGGGTCCAGTCCCATCCGCAGGTGAAGTTCAAGAGTCTCGTCAAACTTGGCACAAGCCATCTTCTTAGCCAATACGATAGCTTCCTCAGGAGAATGCTCCCGGGTCTTGTCCATCAATTTAATAGAGTCCTGGTAGTTCTTACCGCGTTTAATCATGCTTTAGTCCACCTCCACTCCCATGCTGCGAGCCGTACCGACAATAATACGTTCCGCACTCTCGATATCCAGCGCATTTAAATCCTTAGCTTTTAACTGAGCAATCTCACGAAGCTGATCCCGAGATATCTTACCCGCACTCGCACTACCAGTAGACATGGCTCCCTTTTCCACACCGGTGGCTTTCTTCAGCAAATCGGTGGTGGGTGGTGTCTTGGTGATAAAAGTAAATGACCTGTCCTCATACACCGTTATTTCCACCGGAATAATCGAGCCCGTCTGAGAAGACGTACGCTCATTATACTCTTTACAAAAGCCCATGATGTTGATTCCATGCTGACCCAGAGCCGGACCTACCGGCGGCGCTGGATTTGCCTGTCCCGCCCTAATTTGCAATTTTATTATCGCTTTAACCTTTTTCGCCACCCTCGTCTCCTATCAAGAAAGTACCACCCGGCTTATAGTTTCTCCACCTGTAAAAAATCAAGTTCCACCGGCGTTTCACGCCCGAAAAGAAACAATAACACTTTAACCTTACCCCGTTCCGGATTTATCTCATCCACCACGCCCATAAAGTCAATAAAGGGGCCATCGACGACACGAACACTCTGTCCCTGCCGAAAGCCCACCTTAATCTTAGGCGCTTCCGCCTCCATCTGTTTCAGTATACGGCTAACTTCCTCCGGCCGTAATGGCACTGGTTTGTTATCGGCACTGACGAATCCGGTAACACCGACAGTGTTACGGACCACATTCCAACTCTGATCACTCATCCTCATGTTAATCAGGACATAACCAGGCAGAATTTTCTTGGTAACAGTATGTCTCTGTCCGTTCCTGACCTCAATCTCCTCTTCCGTCGGTATTTTTATTTCGGAGATTTCACCATCGGCATCCATGGACCTGACACGCTGCTCCAAATTACGCCTGACACGTTCTTCATATCCGGAATAAGTGTGGATTACAAACCACTGTGGATTATCATCCGGCACAACTAACCTCACTAAAATATGACGCTCGGGGAACAGTCCGTCTTTCCCAAAATCCGCCCGCCAAACCAGTCTCTATTTTCCCAAAAACAGTCTATTGATAATCTCAGAAAAAGCAAAATCAAGGGTCCCCAGAAATATACCGGCAGCAACGGAAACAATCAGCACCAGACCCGTCAGGTAGATAGCCTCCCTACGGGAAAGCCAGACCACCTTCTTTAATTCAGCGATAATATCGCCGAAAAACCTGAATCTGCTTCGCTTGGGAATTACCGTACGCTGTGCCATGAAAGATATGCCTTCTCCGGCGTTGCCCTATTTTACTTCTCGGTGAGATCTGTGATTACGGCAACGCGGACAGTATTTACTCAATTCTAACCGCTGCGGGTCATTTCTTCTATTTTTGGTAGTGGTATATGTCCTCTCCTTGCACTCCGTACAAGCGAGAGTAATAATCGTTCTAGCTTCAGCTTTTTTTGCCACAGTCTACTCTAAAACACGAGAAATAGTACCTGCCCCAACCGTTCGTCCACCCTCCCGGATGGCAAAACGCAGCCCCTCCTCCAATGCTACCGGATAAATAAGTTCTAACTTCATTTTCACGTTATCCCCGGGCATAATCATCTCTACGCCCTCGGGAAGTTGAATCGACCCGGTAACGTCGGTAGTCCGAATGAAGAATTGCGGTTTGTACCCATTAAAGAATGGGGTGTGCCGTCCGCCTTCATCCTTACTTAAAACGTAAACTTCAGCCTCGGCTCTGGTATGCGGTTTGATACTGCCAGGAGCCGCCAATACCTGGCCCCGTTCAATATCCTCCCGGTCTATTCCCCTGAGAAGACAACCAACCGCATCACCGGGTTCCGCATAATCCAGCGTCTTATGGAACATTTCCAGACCGGTTACGACTACCTTACGTATATCATGGTGCAAGCCCACTATCTCAATCTCATCCCCGGCCTTGATGACGCCCCGCTCGACTCTACCGGTAGGCACTGTGCCGCGCCCCTTGATGCTGAAAACATCCTCCACCGGCATCAGGAAGGGTTTGTCTTTAGGTCTAACCGGAATTGGAATGTACCGGTCTACTTCATCCATTAACTGCCAGATTTTGCCACACCACTCACACTCTCTCTTCCCACAGCCACATTCCAGGGCTTTAAGCGCACTTACCCTCACTATCGGCACTTCATCGCCCGGGAACTCGTATTTACTGAGCAATTCCCTCATTTCCAGTTCCACCAGTTCCAGGAGCTCCTCATCCTCCATGGCGTCCACTTTATTCAGGGCAACCACCATGGAAGGAACCTGCACCTGATGGGCAAGCAGGAGATGCTCTCTGGTCTGAGGCATGGGCCCGTCCGGAGCGCTGACTACCAAAATCGCCCCGTCCATCTGGGCAGCGCCGGTAATCATATTCTTGATGTAATCAGCATGTCCCGGACAATCAATATGAGCATAATGTCGCTGTTCCGTTTCATACTCAATATGAGCGATGGCAATGGTCAACCCGCGCGCTTTCTCCTCCGGCGCATTGTCAATACTCTCAAACTCACGGTATTCAGTCCCACTTGCCTTGGACAGTGTCAGCGTAATCGCTGAAGTCAGGGTAGTCTTGCCGTGGTCGACATGACCGATTGTACCCACATTACAG
>CAYFGR010000054.1:0-6151 GCA_964343135.1 uncultured Dehalococcoidales bacterium | reverse complement strand
GGCGCCGCTGCCTTCTTAATGGCGGAATACTCCGGCATCCCCTACATCCAGATTATCAAACATGCGGCTATCCCAGCCATTCTTTACTTTGCCGGGGCGTTTTTTATGGTTGACCTGGAAGCTGCCCGAAGTGGCATTAGGGGTCTGGTAAAAGAAGAATTACCTCTGTGGAAGAGAAAGTTTCTCGTTTATGGCCACCTGATAATACCCATAGTTCTCCTTTTGTACCTCATGGTTATCGGTCGCACCATTTTCTACGCAGTCACCTGGAGCATACTCGCCATTTTCCTCCTTAGCCTCCTGCGCAAAGCTACCCGGCTCAATCCGCAAAGACTGGTAACTGCTTTGTGGAATGGGGCAAAAGGCACCATCATAGTCGCCGTGGCTTGTGCCATTGCCGGATTGATAATTGGCACAATTCAGGTGACCGGTATTGGTGACCGCTTTACCTCTATGATGGTTAGCGTAAGCGGCGGCCATCTCATAATAGGTCTGCTTTTCGCCATGATAGCTGCCATTATTCTGGGTATGGGAATGCCCACCTCGGCGGCTTACGTGTTAATGGTAGCCCTGGTAATTCCGGGGTTGATAAAAATAGGAGTTCCCACTTTACCCGCCCATATGTTCGCTTACTATTTCGCCATGCTTTCTCTGGTCACCCCACCGGTGGCTATCGCTTCCTATGTCGCCGCCGGAATAGCCGGCAGTTCAATGACCAAAACCAGCTGGGCCTCAATGAGGGTAGCGGCAGCGGCTTACATCGTTCCCTTCATGTTTGTTTTCTCGCTGCCTCTCCTGTTTGTCGGTTCTCTCTTTGAAATTATCCTGGCCACGATCACGGCTTTAATCGGGGTCTATGCCCTTGCCATCGGTTTACAGGGGTGGGGTTTCAAAGGTCGCCTCAACCCCATACTACGGGTTGTCGCCTTTGCTACCGCTTTACTGATGATGTACCCGGGATGGCTAACCGATATACCGGGGGTCATACTTTTGGGAGTACTTTATCTCTGGGAGCGGTTTTCTAAAAGGGGAGATATTACGGGAACTGCCTAGAAAAGAATGATTTAAGCTATCCTGGAAACTAACCGACCAACTAGATGCTGAGTTTACACTATGATACGCTAGTCATAATCTCGCATCGGTAGGTGTGTATGGAGACCGCTGCAAAAAAGACTTGGAAGTCCACAGTTGCCGGTATCCTGGACATAGTCGCTGGTGGTCTTAGCCTGACTGTATTATTGTTAGTATTTATCGGCCTGACGATTTTTATGCCATTCACGGAAGGGGTATTCCCTTTTAATTTTAATATTTCTTTGTTACTACTATTTATCATAGCTATTCCAGGAATACCTATCGGAGCACTAGCTGTAATTGGTGGTGTAGAAGTGGGGATGGACACTTGCTGGCTCAATTGCTGCCACCATTATATCAACCCCCTTAGGTATAGCAGCTATTATATTCACCGCAGTATCCAAGAACGAGTTTGAGTAGTCCTGCATCCTGAATATAGCACACGCCTGCGTTTTGCCGCCGTCGGGATAGATACCTTACTGGAACCAAGTACCTCCTCTCCGCCACCCGAAGCCGAGAACCCCTTTTGCAAGGAGTGTTCTATCTGCATTGATGTTTGCCCCGTCTATGCCCTGGAACCTTACCGTATGCCCGATACCTCAATCCGTCTTTCCAACACCAACCTAATAACCGAGAAGCGAAGACGGCTTATTCCCTGTGATATCTGCCTGCATCAGTGCCCGGCCAATACTAGGCGACCATAAAATAGAGTGTTACTTCAAGACTAATCAGCGACCGCTCCTCTAAAGACGACAAAGAGAATGCCCGGTCCAGTATGCACCCCGAGCATGGGACCAAGGCGAGCAATCGCAATCCTCTCTCCGGGCAAGATAACAGCGATACGGTCAGCCAGTGCCTGTGCCTCATCAGGTGTGGTGTTGTACATAAGGGCTACCTCTGCAATATTCGAGGCGTTCCGCACAAAGTCAAATAACCGGTCGGTACCCTTAGAACGGCTGCGCACCTGTCCCGCCGGAGCCACTTCCCCGTCCTTAAGGGTTAGTATCGGCTTCACATTCAATACTGAACCCAGCAACGCCTTTGCCTTACCAATGCGCCCCCCCAGAGCCAGGTATTTCAGAGTATCCAGCAGACCAATCAAGTGACAGGTCGGGATAATCCGGTTAACTTCATTCACCACCTCGGACAAGCTAGCCCCGGCATTAGCGGCTTTGGCGGCCGCCACACTTATCATCCCCAAACTCATCGTCATTGTCTGCGAGTCAATCACCTCAACAGGACACCTGTCGCCTATCATTTCCTTAGCTTGCAGTGCTGAGTTGCAGGTGCCACTGAGCTTGGCCGAGATGTGTACGGAAACAATACCGTCAGCCTCCGGTGACAGCTTCTGGTAGGCATTGATAAAATCTTGCGGCGAGGGCTGAGTGGTGCTGGGATGGACCGGGTCGTCCTGCAACCGCTGGTAAAACTCGTCCTCTGTGATATCTATCCGGTCACGGTATACCTGATCACCAAAGCGCACATACAGGGGGACAACGGTAATCCCCAGTTCTTCAGCTAACTCAACCGGTAAGTCAGCACTGCTATCGGTAACTATCTTTACGGTCATAAATACCTCCTACTACCCAGCCTTTATCTGCTTCGAGCATATATAAGCAAAGTATAGAGCATTGATTCATTCTGTCAAGACATATTATGCCAGATATTTTACCTAAATATCTGCCTATATCGCAAATTAATTATCATTTATATATTTTAGCACCGCACTATGCTAAAATATCTCATCAGCTATGTCAACCGTATTGTCCCAAGAGGACATATATCAATTAATACATCAAGACCCGCCCCTGGTCGAAAGCTATTCTGACCTTAAGGAACAGCTACAATCTAATGGCATCGACCTCACCCTGCGGGAGGTTGCCATGCCTCAGTCATCCGGTAGAATTACCGTTAGCAACCATCAAAGACAATTATCCGATTTGGCGCCCTTAAAGTTTGATGGTCTTGATTTCATATCCCTTATGCCCGGTGGCTACATTATTACCTACAACGAAATTGTCCACCTGCCTAAAAATATCATGGGCTTAATTTTTCCCCGGTCAAGTCTGCTTCGCTGCGGGGTTACCGTACATACTGCGGTATGGGATGCCGGCTATCACGGTCGCGCCCAGTCTCTCATGGTAGTCTATAATCCTAATGGCATTAGTTTACAAAGGAATGCCCGGATTGTCCAGCTTGTCTTCTACAATCTTACCCGGGAAACCGAAGGCTATCAGGGTACCTACCAAAGAGAAAATATCTAGTTACCTCAAATCAAAATACTCAACGCGGCCGGCACGAGCCAGAACGACACCGGTGTTTCGCCCAGTAGTTCATCATCAGTGTGTACCAGCAATTGCTCTGACGACTCGATGGTAATACGTTTGGCTGTTTCCATCCTGACCTTAGGGTGCGATATATGAGTCCCGTTATAAACCGTTGGAAATACCCGTAGCAGTTCCAATTTGCCAATATCACCGATAGTCACCACATCCAACAGCCCAGCGTCAACCCTGGCTCTTAGGGCAACATACATGCCCCCGCCTAGATAACACCCGTTGGCAACCACCACCGTCAATACACATCTGGCTTCAACCCTATCCTCAAGGCAAAGATCAATCGGCTTTTTACGGTAACTAAATAAACACCTCAGCAGTCCGGTCACATACGGTATGGTGCCGCCCAGGTACTTGGGCAACCGCTCCGTTATAGCGACTACCGATGCGTCAAAGCCGACCCCGGCCGCATTAACAAAAAAGCGGCGCTGATTTTGTCCTTTTTCCGGCATTCAACTATGCCCACATCAATAAACGCCTATCAGAATTGGCGAGAGAGGTACACGCGTTATCCCAATGGCTGGGAATACCCACCGAACGGATAAAATCACACCCGGTTCCGGTGCCGATTACGCCGAGAGCAACATCACCCGAGTCGGATGACAGCAGACCATTGATGACCTCACTGACCGTACCATCACCACCCACCGCCACCACATGACGGTAGCCATCGTCAGCGGTTAATTTGGCTAGCTCTATCGCATGCCCAAGACCCTCGGTAAATTGGTGGTCGAAGGCTATACCCGCCTGCTCTAACCGCTGGCTGATGCGGGGCCACTCCCACCGTGTTGAGTATGCACCGACCACCGAATTGACAGTCATCTTGGCCGACAGTAACGACATATCTTCGGCCCCTTGCGATTAAGAAATCAAGTTAATCAAGGCAATTTATCTGGAGCGGCGGTCTATCTTTTATGTCAATCTTTATCCCGGCTTCAGTAAACAACTCCTGAAAGGAATTATCGTTATAAGTACCGAAACTGACCAGGCGCCTTATCTTGGCATTTACCAGCATCTTGGCGCAAAGGTTACACGGCGTATGCGTGCAGTAGATGGTGCTATCCTCAAGGCTAACGCCGTGCAGGGCGGCCTGTATAATTACGTTTTGCTCGGCGTGAATACCACGGCAGATTTCGTGTCTTGTCCCTGACGGTATACCCATTTCATCACGCAGGCAACCGAGCTCAAGACAGTCTCGGAGACCCACCGGAGCGCCATTATAACCCGTAGTCAGTATATGTTTATCCTTTACCGCCACGGCGCCGACATGGTGCCGCCGACAGGTCGAACGCTCGGCAACCACCGCAGCTATCTTCAGAAAATATTCATCGATATCCGGTCTGGTTGAACTCTTCATTTCAATCCGGCAATTATATTTCTGACTTCCTTACGCAGTTCCGCCATACCAGCTTCATTTATGATGGTAAAATCAGCCATCGCAATCGGCCCGCCCTTGTTAACTTTTTCAATCTCAGCGCCGTCACGGTTGATGGCATCTTTTAGTGAAAGCGGTCGGTTTACCCGTTTTACCAGCCGGGAATACCGGGTTACCGGTGACGACCACACCGCAACGACATAAAATTTATCGCCATAGTAGTTTTTGAGAAGGGTATACTCCTCCCACGAGTAGAGTCCATCAACGACCACATTTGAAGTTTTGGAGGCTTCGTCAATGCGGACCAGATTCAACTTGGCATAGGCGGCCATACCATGCTCTTTTCTGAGTAGTTCCCTGACCTGGCGTTCATTGGCTTCATTCGGCGTCAGTCCTCTCTGTGCCATCCCCTCATCAGTTAAATCACCAAATCGTATCCGGGTGAAGTCGTTCACCTCAAATACTCGGGATACCTCCGATTTACCGGAGCCCGCCATACCGACTATTGAGACCGCTATCATAATATTACACCTGATTGTGTTCATTATAAGCAAAACGCTTCCCAAATGCCAATAGCCGGGCGCCTTCAACAGTGATAAAAATTTTACCGGGACACTGATATAGTGTATGATGAGGATGGTTATTTTTTGAAGTGGGTACCGATGGACTGGATTAACACTGCGCTACTGAGCGCTGCCATTTTTGGAACCGTAAATATACTTGATAGCCACCTCCTCACTAAGCGGATGCCAGGCTTAAGATCTTTTCTATTGCCGGTCGCCATTGCCCACGTCTTAGTTGGCCTGATACTATCTTATCGGTTCCCCTTACCAGCGGATATCAGCCCGTTTTTACTGTTCGCCACCATAGGCGCAGGTACGCTCCGGACTGCCAGTGTTACCATCATGCTCTTTATCTTGAAAAGAGAAGAGGTATCACGCGTGGTACCGTTAGTCTATACCTACCCCATCTTCGTGGCGATAATGGCGATACCGCTGCTGGGGGAAAGCCTGTATTTTCTGGGATGGCTGGCGATATTCATTGTAGTGGTGGGAGCAATCATTATTTCATCCCAGCAAAGTGCCACCAGCTCGGCTAACCGGCTGGGTAAGTCGTTTTTCCTTCTCTTCGGCGCCAGTCTGCTCATGGCTATGGCTGATATTACCAGCAAATTCGCTCTGAACTACGTATCGTTCTGGAGCCTTTTCTGGGTCAACGCCCTTATTATGTCCATAGTGTTCTTTGCTGTATCATTACGGCCCGCTGTCATCAAACGTATAATAAATATGAAGCAAAAGACTAGAGCCTTTGCCTTCATGGGTTTAAATGAAATCCTGGCACCGGGCGCTATACTACTTTCTCTGCGGGC
>CAYFGR010000053.1:0-6255 GCA_964343135.1 uncultured Dehalococcoidales bacterium | reverse complement strand
GCGCTTCGGGGTAAGGTCGGCGAGATTTACCAGGTGGGCGATTGCGTCGAGCCGCGGCATATTTTTGAGGCGATTAGCGAGGGCTTCCTCGCCGGGCAGGTAATCTAATCTAAGTATACTGAACAGGCCATCATCAGAACGTACAGAATTGATTTTTGGCTTGTTTACGAGTTTAATCGGGGGTAACCCTACTATGGAACACATATTCTATGTTATCTACGAAGACTTAAAAGCACCGGGCGAGGTTGGTGGTTAAACCTTATTATCAGATTACGCCCGGATTGGCACGTCAGATAAGGCTGGTGGTCACCGATTTTGACGGTACTCTGACCGGCGCTGACGGTTCTCTTGGCGCCGGGGTTTTTGAGGCGATTCGTCAACTTGAGGCGCACGGTATAACCGTGGGTCTGGCTTCAGGTCGGATGATTTCCTGTCTGGATTCTCTGGCTGAAGATTTAAGTCTAAGCGGTATTCTCATCGCGGAGAACGGCGGTGTTGTCCGGCTAAAGCCGAAGGGTGAACTGATAGAACTGGGCTACTCGCGCCGGCCGGCCATCGAGGCACTGGAGAAGCTCAAGGCACTTTTCCCCGGCCTGATAAAGGAGCGGGAAGATAATCAGGAACGTCGGGTTGACGTGGTGATATGGCCCCAGGGAGTAGATATAGAGACCTTAAAGAAACACCTTGGGGACACGCAGCTACTCTACTCCGGTTATATGCTCCATCTGATGCAAAAGGGAGTCAGCAAAGGCAGGACACTCCTGAGATTGCTCGGGCAATTAGGAGATGGTAGTCTTTGCCCGACTGAAGTAATGGTATTCGGTGATTCACAGACCGATATCTCCCTGTTCGAATTTTTCCGGCACAGCGTCCAGATAGTTAACCCGAAGCTACCTGTGGAGCAGAGGCAGTCGTTGGAAAAAGTCGCCCGCTATACTGGCGAGCGCCCATCGGGAGATGGTTTTGTTCAGGTGGTTTCTCATCTGCTGCAAGCTCGATGCAGCAGGGAGTAAGACCACCAGTGGGGTTTTGTGCCTTGCCTCCCTATAATTCTCATTTGCCGTATTATTTATACGGCTTGCTTCCCGACCGGTTTTTTAGGCAGAAGGCTGACGGCAGTAGCCAGGAGCATACCCATTGCGCCCAGAATGAAAGCGCTGCTGTAACTCCCGGTAGCATCAAGTAAATAACCAGCCAGCACTGGACCCACGGCAGCGCCCAGCCCCCAGAAAAAATTAAGTGACCCCAGTATGGTTCCCATGTGTTTCAGTCCCAGAGTCTCCCCGGCTAAAGCCGGTAACTGAGGTCCGTGACCACCGTAACTATACCCGTAGATAATTCCGAAAAGAAAAAACATCCAGACATTTGACGCACCAATCAACCAGAGCATCATAGCGCCCTCGGTGAAGACACAAATTGCCAATGCCTGCCGCCTCCCGATTGCATCCGAAGCCATTCCCATGGTTATTCTGCCAACCACGCTGGCCCCGCTCAGGACACTGAGCACGGTTGCCGCCAACAGGGGCGACATTCCTTGGCTCTCACTATAGGGAACCACGTGCATCTTTACCATCTGGGCACTCATGCCGATTACCAGAAATATAATACCTATTTGCCAGAACGACCTGGTACCAATTGCCTCCCTTGGTGAGTAGTGGTCACTTAATCCCGAATTAAACTCACCTGTCTTCTTTCCCGATAGTGAGGCACGACCGTTGTCTCCGGCAACATCCCGCGTTTCATCGGTATTCTCGGGGCTTTTCTTCAGCAGTAACGCCATCAAGAGGATGATTCCGGCGCCACCGGCCAGGACGAGGTAAGCGAAACGCCAGCCAACGGTGTGTATAAGATAGGCAGAAAGGGGAGCTATGATGAGAGGCCCGCCGCCTATGCCGGCGGTTAATATACCCAGAGCCAGACCCCTCCGCCGGGTAAACCAACGGGATACCGTGGTCATCAAAGGCGCATGGGCGGTACTTATGGCAATACCAACCATGCTGTAGGTCATGTAAAGCTGACCTATTGTCCTGACCTGACTGGTTAACAGTAATGATAAGCCAAAAAGTAAACCCCCGATCAGGGTGGTTATTCTGGGCCCATATTTATCCACGCTCCATCCGGCGACGATACCAGAGCCGGAGAAAGCCAACATGGACAGGGCATATACCCCCGAGATTACTGCCGAGGTAGTCCCGAAGTATTCCCTCAGGGGAGTAACAAACACACCGAACGAGAACACGATTCCATAGGTTATGACCGCAATAACAACGCTGGCGGCGATGATTATCCCGGGATAAAGGCGACCCCGGTAATCGTCATCTGCCGTGAAAGTATCAACCAAATACGCTCACCTTTTTTTGAAAATTTCGGTCGGGCAGTCACCAGAGGAGAAAAAGTAATGGGAAAAGCTACGTCCCTGGGTTAATTTGCTTACCGCTTCGTGTTGAAGCGTAAAGCATGCCAGCGGGTACTGTCAACTAATTGTCGCCGCCGGCTAAATTTGTGGCTCAGAGCTAAGTGGATCGTTGTCACCCAACCCCCTTTTGTTAAATCAGCCATAAAAACAAAGGCATGGTTAGTCCATGCCTTTGTTTGAACTAAATTTCAAGGCCTGATTTGGCAACCGTGCCGGGCCACTCAGGTAGGTTTTACGGCTCAATTTCAAGCTCGGCCAGCAGGGCATCAGGTGGGTTACCGGTGGTTAAGTCCCAGTTCATGGCTCGATAGTACTCTTCCTTCAGTTCTTCCAGGGGAACGACTGCTCCTGGGGTCGGTCCGTCCGGTTTCGGTTCGTTCAATAATCTGGGCGGCAGGATATCGTCCTGCCGGGTAAGCCCCTCACGCATATTGAACAGGCGTTCCTGGCACTGTATCCGGTAACCTACCTTCTTGACATCCTCAACCGTCCATGGTTCGCCTCGTAAGGCGGAGATAACCCCGGCAACTGTCGGCATATTAAAAACGGCACGTAGAAAGGAGCAGAAAGGAAGCGAATCCGCTATAATCCGGCCGGTGGCCAGATTCTTCACCTGTTCGCCTTTCCCCTCAATATTCAGACGGGTTCCTTCGCCTATTTCGGTCAGGGCCGGTAATCCGTAGGCATGGTGAGACCCGCCGATATTGCTAATGGCATATTGTAGTGCCTGTCCGGTAAGCCCCCGGCATTCATAGCCACCAAGCTCCATGCCCTTGGCGTGCATGGCGAAGTCTGCCGACCCCTTAATTTCTTCAGAAAGTTTGCGCACGCCCTCCGCCAACCGGTTGCCAAAACCTTCCCGGTCGACTATTTTCTTCAGTATGGTAATCATTGCCTTATCGTCACCGAAGCGAAGCTCAATGCCATCAGTATCTTCCAGTCCGATTAGCCCCCGTTCAAAGCACTCCATGGCAAAGCCGATAGCTACCCCGGCGGACATGCTGTCCAGACCACTCTGGTCACATATCTGGTCGGCAGCTACTAGGGCGTCATATTTGTCAATCCCGCAATTTGAACCCAGGGAATAGAGTGTTTCATACTCCGGCCCACAGGTATGTGCCCCCCGGTAGGGGCCTTTCTCCAGTTCGATGTAATGCGAGCAGGGAGAAGGACAAAAGGGGCCGCAAACGATGCTTTTACGCGGCCACTCTGCGGCATTGACCTTGGCATCCAATTTATCAACGCCTTCAAATTGACCCTGTTTCCAGTTACGGGTGGGTAGAAAACCCTGCTGACTGTTTCGCCGGGTATTTCCCGCCGTCCCATAATTACGCCTGTCCTCCGAAAAAGTTTTTAGCTCCGCCAGATTGGCCGTAATTGCCTTCCTGGCATCTTCATATTTTTCCCGGTCACTAGCCTCAATTTTCCAGTCTCCGGAGACAACTATTCCCTTGAGTTTCTTGGCGCCCATGACACAACCCGCTCCACCCCGGCCGAAGGCACGGTAAAGGTTGCCTTCGCTCATGATGGCGGCATACCGTATCAACCGCTCTCCCGCCGGACCGATGGTTAACGTGGCCGCTTCCCGCTGCGATAAGCCACCATTCATCATCTGCTGTGCCTCGCCGGTTTCAGTACCCCACAATGACGTGGCATCCCTGAATTCAACTTCACCGTTATTTATCCTGAGATGTACCGGAGATTCGGCAGTCCCGCTGATATCAATCGCCCAGAAGCCGGCTTTCCGCATCTGATGAGCAAAGCTGCCACTGCTGATAGAATACAAATAAATGCCGGTCAGTGGTGACTTCGTGGTCACATTCACCTTGGGGGAAAAGAAAAGATTGGTGCCGCTAGCCGGGCCTGCGGTAAAGATGATGTGATTTTCCGCGCCCAGTGGGTCGGTCTTGACTGGCACGGAATGATACAGCAAATAAGACCCCAACCCCCTCCCTCCCAGAAAATTTCTGAGAACTTTATCGGGAATCTCCTCAATTTCACAAGCCCGCCGGGTTAAGTCTACCCTTAGTAGTTGGTTCTTCAAGATAGATCTCCTCCTGCGTTCGGAATTTAATAGTCCGGAATCGTAAATAACATTGAGTGCAATCAGGATATTTAATCATCTGGGATTATCGCCTGTCAAGCAACGGCGTCTGTTTACCGAATTGACCGCCGGGAATGGAGTCATAATACTGGCAGGGTGATAGCTATTTATGGTTTAATCATTGATTAGTAGACTGACGCTGTGGGAAACACCAGCTATGATATATCTAAAAAGAAGGAGGCCCGTTAAATATGCAGATTGACGAATTTATCAAGTTGACCAAGCAGCGGAGAACCATTCGCCGCTTCAAATCTGACCCCGTTCCGGATGAATGTATTGAGAAGATACTGGAAGCTGCCCGTTACGCGCAGTCAGGCGGGAATGCTCAACCATGGGAATTCATCGTGGTCAAAGACAGCGAAACCAAGAAAGGAATAACCAGGCTTATTGCCGAAGGGCATGGCTATAATTGGGAAATAGAGCGGACCAGAGTGGAAGAACTAAGGCACCCCGCTTACCGTGGGGAAGGACGTCACGGCGAGCCAACGGTAACTTTTGGAGATGCTCCGGTGTTCATCGTGGTGTTGGGTGACCCCAGAAGAGCACAGGCGACTGTCCTCGCGGCACACTTCAACCTCCACGAGGGTGGTCCCTTTGCCCATTTCTTAAAGAATATCGGTAATGCCACTCAGATTCTTAATCTGGCGGCCGCCGCCTGCGGTCTGGGTACCCAGTGGGTTACGGTCTCCGCTGCTATAGAACCGCGTTTGAAAATGCTTATGGACGTGCCCTGGGAACTAGCCATACACACCATAATTCCAGTGGGCTATCCGGATTATACCTCGGCACCTTCTTATCGCAGAGAACTTGACGAGATTGTGCACTACGAAAAGTACGACCAGGCCAGGTATGCCAGCGGCGAAGAAATCTATGACTTCATACTTAAGCTGAGAAAACGGACGATGCCATCATATCCATTTAAGAAAAGCCATGGTAAATAACCTGGTCATAGTTTTCTAGCCCTCGACTCTACAAAGGTGTAAATAGACAAATTTTACTTGGGAAAAAGAATTGGATGGAGCTTGAATTGCTTAGCTCCCAGCCAGCCATCCGAAAGTATGCCGTCGTTACCTTAATGTCCGGTGCTCTTAATCACCGATGTTGTAGCGAAACGGTCGCCAAATCTTTGCCAGTTATCTTCTTTCAGCTAATGCCTCACTTCGCTCAATCTGACGTGATTATTTAGTTTACCAGACTATGTATACCATTAAGTATTATCGTCAATCTCGACCGTTCTGCTCCTGCCCCACGACTTAACCCTCAAGTAATCAGCATGGCGTCACCGAAACTGTAGAAGCGGTATTTTTGGGCTATGGCCTCCCGGTAAGCTTGCTGGATAAGTTCTTTACCGCCAAATGCCGAAACCAGCATCAGCAGCGTGGAGCGGGGCAGGTGAAAATTGGTGATAAGGGCATCAACCACCCGGAACCGGTAGTCCGGTAATATGAAAAGGCTTACCCAGCCGGCAAACGGCTCAATGTGAACCGGGACACCGGGTTGGGCTATCGCTTCGACCAGCCTGGCCGTAGTCGTACCCACGCATATAATGCGTCTGCCATCTGCCTTAGCCTGAGACAGTTGCTTGGCGACCTCCGGACTCAGTACCCCGTATTCCTGGTGGATGGGGTGTGCTTTGGGGTCGTCCTCTCTCACCGGCCGGAAGGTATCCAGCCCGATGTGCAGGGAAACAAACCGGCAGTGAATTCCCCGGCTTTTTATCCGGTCAATCAGCTCC
>CAYFGR010000052.1:0-6743 GCA_964343135.1 uncultured Dehalococcoidales bacterium | reverse complement strand
CCCGGCAATTAACTTGGCTTTACCGTTATACTTGCTCAGTAAAGATACCGCTTCTTCAATACCAGCTGGTTGTAAATAGTTAAATCGCATCTTTCTCACCTGACCTTAATTGTTATTGTTGATTGCTCTTCTCTTTTAGGGCCTTCAGTATCTTTTCGGGTGTGATAGGCAGGTCTTTGATTCTGACACCCACCGCATTATAAATGGCATTGGCAATTACTGCCGCCGTTGGGTCACCGATAATTTCACCGACCGCTTTTACTCCGTAAGCGGTATTCGGGTCTATCGTCTCAATGAAATGACTATGTATTTGAGGAACGTTTGAAGAAGTGGCTATCTTATAATCAGTAAAATTCGGGTTTAGCACCGTTCCCTTATCAAAGACGTAATTCTCGGTTAAGGAGTAGCCCAGTCCCATCATTACCCCACCTTCAACCTGTGCCTCACACATTTTGGGGTTTACGGCTTTGCCCAGGTCTGCCGCCGACCAGACATGATGAACATCCACCTTCCCCGTCTCAGTGTCCACCGAAACCTCAGCTATCTGACTGAGAAAAGAGTAGGCAACCGAGTAGTTGCCGTAATACTGGCTTCTTTCACCAGCCTCGACAACGTTATCCGGAACCTTGTAGATACCCACGCCGATAATGGGAATTCCACTTCTGCTAAGGACGACCTGGCGGGCTACTTCCCCAAGCGTGGCTAACACCTCGGTTGAGCCTTTAACGTAGAAATTCCCATTTTTAAGCTCCAGCTTGTCGGCATTTATTTTCAGTACCTCGGCGGCATGGCTCAATAGTTGCCTTTTAGCTTCGGCGGCGGCTAGCTGAACTCCACCTCCCCCCTCTACGGTAAGTCTATCGGCATAAGTTCCCATGGCAAAAGGAGAGACCTCGGTATCCGGGGGTAAGACCTTCACGTCTTCCATGCCTACGCCTATCTCTTCAGCGGCAATTTGAGCAAAAACGGTGGCTGACCCCTGCCCTAAATCAGTCTCCCCGGAGATTACTTTCACCTTTCCGTTTTCATCAACATGGACGATAGCGCCGCCACCACGCATCATCGGAAAGATGAGTTTAGTGCCGCAGGCGTGGATAGCATTCCCCATTCCAATACCACGATTACGTCCCTTCT
This sequence comes from uncultured Dehalococcoidales bacterium, assembly GCA_964343135.1. GTDB lineage: Bacteria > Chloroflexota > Dehalococcoidia > Dehalococcoidales > JAUYDJ01 > CAYFGR01. The sequence goes on along the minus strand of CAYFGR010000052.1, from coordinate 5,609 downwards.
CCTTTCTCTTCTCCTTCCAGCCCGATTCTTCAGTAGCTATCTCTATCGCCTCACTCAGACCACAGCTATTGAAGATAAAGCCGTGAGTGCTAATGTCTCCCTTATGGCTGGCATTCTTGAGCCTTAGCTCCGCAGGGTCAATGCCCAGCTCCGCGGCAGCCATGTCTGTCATGGATTCCAGGGCAAAAGTGGTCAGCTGAGTTCCATAACCGCGCAGGGAGCCTCGAGGAATGGTGTTAGTGTAAACAAGTTTTGTCGAGGTTACCACGTTAGGTATCCGGTAGAAATTGAAACCACGGCCGGAGGCGACCGCAGTTACCCCGCGACAGCTCCCGACATAAGCCCCCGCATTCGCAATCAGATCCAGTTTCTTGGCCACTATCGTACCATCTCTCCTGAATCCCATGCGCAGGTTAATGATTCCATTAACTAAAGGACGGCCGGTGGTGAATTCCTCTTCACGGGTTAGCACGATTTTCACCGGCTTTCCTGCCTTCCTGGCTAGTAAGGCAGCAATAGGCCAGATACGTGCCGCATTGTTCCCGAATCCGCCCCCAACCGAACAAGGAATCATTCTAATATTGTCTTCTGATATACCGATGGCCCGGGCGATGGCCGGTCGCATTCTAAATGGCGCCTGCGTCACTGCCCATATGGTGAGCTTGTCTCCCGTCCACTGGACAACGCAATCCCGAGTCTGCATATAGCACTGATGCATCGGTTGAGTCGAAAATCGCTCTTCCAGTACCAGGTCTGCCTGCTTAAAGGCGGCTTCACCTTCTCCCCTCTCAAAATCAATGCGCATGGCTATATTCTGCTCCGCTCCCGTAAGTTCAGGGTGCACCACCGGAGCTTCCGGCTCAATCGCTCGTTCCGGGTCAAAGACGGGGGTTAGAATTTCATACTCTACATCTATTAAATCGAGCGCTTCTTCGGCAATGTCTTCATCAACCGCCGCCACTGCCGCAACTTCGTCTCCGACATAGCGGGCATACTGGTCGCATAGGGGAACCTGGTCCGAAAAAAATTCTCCAAAATAGGATTGCGTAACATTCCTTGCCGTAATTACTGCCTTGACTCCAGGTAAACTCAGGGCCTTTCCTGCGTCAATGGATAGAATCCTGGCAAAGGGATGGGGACTCCTTTTGCATTTGCCAAAAAGTATTCCCGGCAGATTGATGTCGCTGGAATAAACCGCCTCACCGATTGCCTTCTCTTTGGCATCAATTCGTGGCACACTCTTACCAATTTGTGAATATCCTATCACTTTATAGACCTCCTTTGTTTTATAGTCCCATAATCTATCAATGGTTGAAATTTCATCGCGGGATAAATGTCTCCAATCTTAACAACCTTCCACATTACTTTCCGATAGATAAAATTGCCTCTGTGAATATGTACATGTAGTGCTCAATAGCCACACTCTGCCCTTTCGGTTAGTGGGTCATATCGCCACTATAATTAGTCGATTACTAAGTAGCCCGACCCATAACGACGGCGTCTCTGGGACAGTCTACCTCGCAGGCAAAACAGGCCGAGCAATCGTCCGCATAGGCAATATACGCCTTGCCTGCCTTCATCCTGAGTACATCATTGGGACAGGAGTGTACGCAAACGGCACAGCCGATACACCGGCAAGCGTCTACCTCTTTTATTACTACTGCGCCTACTCTCCACGATTTTAACATTTAACCTACCTCTTAGATTGTTTTGCTGATTATGGTTTTGGGCTCATTTAGCCAGTTGGGGCTGGAGCGGGTACTCCTCAAAGGGAATAGCCTCGGTCCAGACCTCTATGTCATCACCTTTACGCCGGGCAATCACCCACTTCAGCCAATTGGCATCATCCCGCTCCGGATAATCCTCACGGAAATGACTGCCCCGGCTTTCCGTGCGCACGACGGCACACCTGGATATAAGCTCCGGAAACAGCACGGCATTACTTATGCCAGTACACCGGGTCAGGCCGTGGTAGTCCCGGGCAACCAGCTGTGGAATATCCTTCTTTATTTCCAGTACGGTCTCCAGTGCTTTCTTTAGTTTTTCCTCATTTCGGATAGGACCGAGCCAGCCACTATCAAAAAGGTCATCACAACGTATCTTAACGACCTCCGGCCGTATTCCAGACGTGCGCTTTAACGGAGCAAAGGTCTTTTCCTTTAGCTGCCGCACCTGGTTCTCAATTATAGCTGGTGCCGGCGCTTCTTGAGCATAGCCGGCGGCGCCTCCACCCGCCCGATGCCCGCCAATAGCTGACGCCATGCCGTGAGCCAAGACGTTGGTCACGCCGTCCTCCCCATGGTCCGACACCGCCCCACCACAATATAACCCGGCGATACTGGTGGTGCCCTCTTTGGTTCTGACACAGATTCCCCCGGGACCGATGTCGTTCAGAAGAAAGGTGGCCGGGATTTTGTCTTTCTCTAAGCTGAGCCCGTTGATTTCAAGATTCCTTACTACCGAGATGAGGGTTTTTCTAATCCGGGCATGAGCCGCCTCATCGAAGTGAGTGCAATCCCAGTAGACGGGCCCTCTCCCCTCCAGTATCTCGATGGCGGTTGCCCGGCAGCATAGTGCGGCTGGCGCCCTTTCCTTGCGCACTGGATCCCACTTTTCCATGAAACGCTCGCCTTTGGCATTGACCATAATCATGCCTTCACCGAAAAAGATATTTGCCCCCGGAGCGCAGTTGAAACCGGTCAACAAGTATCTGAAGAAGGCTATGTCCAAGTTTCTCATTTCCGCCCCAGCCCGGAAAGCCATTGCCTGCCCGTCGCCGCTGAGGCTGGGTGCCCAGGCATATCCCCGCCAGAGGATGGAGGTGGCTCCGGTAGTAATTACTACTGCCTTTGCCTTAATCACGTAAAATTTACCATTCCTGACCTGAAAGCCGACCGCGCCCACAACCCGGCCCTGCGTTGGGAGCTCGCCATCGGAGGTAAGCAGGTCAGTGGCCATAACCCTTTCCAGCAGGCGAACTCCACGGCGGAGCACTTCACCTCTAACTACCGACATCATCTGGAAGCCGCCGTGTGCCAGGTACGAAACACGTGAATAGTGGTGCCCCACGCCGGGCCTTCGTATATATTTACCTTCAGCGTCCTTCTGTAGCTTAACCCCCCACTTAATCAAGTCCCGAGCTCGGTCAGTACTCTCATTAAGCATACCTTCAAAGCGTTCCTGGTCAACCAGCCATTGTCCGCCCTCAACACATTCCCGATAGCAATCATCGTGGCTCTCCGCTTCCGGGTCAAAATAACCAAGTATCGACCACTGATGGCTATGCCCACTTCTGCCCACCTCCGCTTTCTCAAGCAGCACCACATCAGCACCGGCCTCCCTGGCCCTGATTGCGGCAAGGCAACCGGCAATTCCTCCGCCAAGAACCAGGACATCAGTGTCAATTACCTCAATCTTTGCATCGTCATAAATGGACACGTTCTCCTCCTGTAAACTAAATATTATTACTTATCTAAAATAGCCCAGTCACCAAACCCAAATTGGGTTTTAGGGCTTGCCTGCAATTTTACCACTCTTCAGTATAGCGTCCCTAATATAAGGCACGCAGGGTAAATAAACTGCCCAAAATGAAATAGGTAAAGGCCACGCCGTGCTCTGATTTCCCATAGCATAATTCACCAATAAAAGGGCTAATTCTGAAGTTACTAACTCATTAAGCCCAAAAGAAATCCCTGGTACAAATTAACATCCAGGGCGAGAATAAACACGCCATAAATGGTGGCGGTAGTTAAGACCGCGAAGATGATGGCTAAACGCCACTTTGTGCCGTGCGCTTTCAGGTAAGAAAGAAGAAATAGGGGAATAGCTACCATAAAACCCAGTAGAAAAATAGCCAGGAAAAAGCCTACTACCCAAGCACCCGCCAAGGAATATCTATACCAGATTGCTCTGGCCCCCTGCCTGTTATCCGTTTCATCAAGGGCTGAGGTTGTCCCTGATTCACCCCTTGCCCGAATCTCCCTGATTAATCCTATTGCGGCTAGAATAATGGCAATGCCGCTAATTACTAATGGAATTATCTTAAAGGACAGGTATTCGGAGCCGAGGGACGAGACTAGAATTACCAACGCAAACACTATAACTACCATGTAGACATACATAGTTCCTCTCACGTTCATGCCTTCTTAGCTCCTCCCTTAGACCTGCGTATCAAAAGGTTCCGCACCGGCTCAAACAAGAAAAGACCAATAATTATAACAATTATAGACAAACTGATGGGTCTCAGGAAAAACAGGGGGCCAGCTGTCCCCAGGGCAAAGAAGAGGTACCTTTCGAAGTGATGCCCCAGAATGAAACCTAAAAGCAATGCTGGTCTGTTAAAGCCGTACTCTCTCATTGCCAAACCAATCAAGCCGAATACCAGAAGCGCCACCAGGTCCAGGAATTGCCCTTCGACAGCAAAGGTGCCAATAAAAACGATTACCGTCACCATTGGAACCAAAATATAGCTGGGAATAGTAGCAACCCTGGCCATGTATGGAGCCAGAAGCAGACAAGCAGCCGCCCCTAACAGACTACCTACAAAAAGAACCTGTAACAAATTAAATGACAGAGGCAAGTGAATTGTCAGCATATCCGGACCGGGTCGAATGCCTAACATCATAATTGCCCCCAGGAGTATCACCATTTCGGAACTACCCGGAATGCCCAGAGCCAGCGTGGTCAGTAATGCTCCGCCCTCTTTAGCATTATTGCAACTTTCGGGAGCAATAACCCCTTCTACGATACCGGTGCCAAATTTCTCGGGGTGTTTCGAAGTCTGCTTAGCCTGACCGTAAGCCACCCAGACGGCTGTTGACGCGCCTACGCCGGGAATGACACCGATGATATAACCGATGACACTGGAGCGAATGAATAATACCCAGTGGCGAAATACATCCTTCACCCCCTCCAGCACACTGTGCATTCCCAGTTTTACCTTGTCTTATATTCCGGTATGAGGCGCAGTGAACTGTTAGCGTTACGCTGGCAGGATATAGACTTATTATATGGTCAGGTATATATCAATCGAGGAATGCACCACCTGAAAGACGGTAGTTATATATTCACGGCTCCAAAATCCGAAAAAAGCCGCAGGACTATAGCCTTACCGCCTTCAGCCTCTTTAGTGCTATCTGCGTACCGCAAGGTAAAAGAGGTTGAAGCTCTAATGTTAGATCAATCGATAAAATAAGATGACCTGGTATTCAACGTGTTAGGTAAACCACTACGGCCGAATACCATATCGCGCGCATGGTCCAATCTGGCAGTAAAAGCCGGTGTCAAAAAGATAAGGCTCCACGATTCGAGACATACCCACGCCACCCTACTGCTCAAACAAGGTGTACACCCTAAAATTGTCTCTGAAAGATTAGGACACAGTACGATATCAATTACTCTCGACACCTATTCCCACGTAGCACCAGGATTACAGGAAGCCGCTGCCAAGCGGTTTGACGAGGTTCTCCAGGTAAGGCATAATTACTGTGTCCCTGAAAATGTATAGTAGCAAATTAGTAGCAAATGTTGTTTATAGCAATCATAATATCACGTATTTGTAGCTAGGAGGGGTGTCCGAGTGGTCTATGGTGACGGTCTTGAAAACCGTT
>CAYFGR010000051.1:0-6862 GCA_964343135.1 uncultured Dehalococcoidales bacterium | reverse complement strand
CATTTCCCGGTGCTCAACGTTACCGGCAATAGCCACCGTAATCCGGCCCGGTTGATACTGTCCGTCCATATAGTTGAGCATCATCTCACGGGTGATGGCGGCTACTGATTCTTTACTGCCAGCGATATCCCGTCCCAGGGCATGTCCCGGCCATAAAAGCTCATCAACCAGTATGTGGACCCAGTGTTGCGGGGAGTCCCGACTCATATTAATTTCTTCGATAATAACCTGCCGTTCCCTCTCTATTTCCTGAGGGTCAAATCTGGAATGGCGCAGTATATCCAGCAGTACGTCCAGCGCCCGTGGGAAATGGCTTTGAGCCACCTTGCACCAGTAGACGGTCAACTCTTTGTCCGTGCCGCCATTCAAGATACCACCCACGCCCTCAATAGCTTCGGAAATCTCCCGGGAGGTGGGTCTTTTCTTGGTCCCTTTAAACAGTAAATGCTCAATAAAGTGAGAGATACCGGCTTCAGCATCGGTTTCATAGCGGGAGCCGACACCAACAAAGACACTGACTGCTACCGAGAGGGTGTGCGGCATGGCGGCCGTAATCACGCGTAGTTCGTTATCCAGGGTTGTTTTTTGGTACAATATCCGCCTCTCTGATTAGTATTAACTCATATTCTAATGTTAATTCAGGTCGGGTGTCAATCACGATATCGGATGGTAAAGGCGGCAGTAGCTTCCCCAAAATTTCTGCTGGAATACCCTTGACAAACACTATATATTGTGGTAATATTCGGTTGCTCCACTATATAGAGGATTATCACTAACATGAATTGTCCTTATTGCGGGTATCACGATTCCAAGGTAATTGACTCCCGTAATGTCAATGAAGGGATAAGACGGCGACGCCAGTGCCTGAACTGTGGCGCCCGCTTTACTACCCAGGAGCGGTTGCAGCCGATTAGTCTTTTTATCATCAAGAAGGATAAGAGGCGTGAGGAATTCAACCGGGACAAGCTTTTAAACGGAATTCGCCGGGCCTGTGAAAAGCGCCCACTCCCCACTGGTACTATTGACAAGCTGGTTGATGAAATTGAGGCTGATCTTTACCAGGTGGGCCGGGCAGAGATAGCGGCAACGGTTGTCGGTGATATGGTAATGGAACGCTTGAAGAACCTGGACCACATTGCCTATATCCGTTTTGCCAGCGTCTATCGGAAGTTCACCGACATTACCACATTGAAGCAGGAAATAGATTCCCTGCTCGGTACTGAGGCGGGAAAATCGCCGGCGGCCGGTCAACTCGCGCTGCTCCCGGGCGAAACATCGGCCGCACCGGATAAGATTCATCAGGGGGGTCGGAAATGAACCGAGCTAGACAGCCCGAAAATAAGCTAAACCGTACGCAGATTGCCCGGGATGTTTTTGCCATTGCTGAATCTATTGGTATGTCTGATAGACAGCAAGTAGAGCAGTTAACCAACCAGGTAATTGAGCAGTTGGAACAAAAGACGGCAAGGGCAGAGCTCTTGGAGCAGCCGTTACCCGGCATGGAAAACCTTGTTCCTAAACTCAGCCAGCGACAGAAATCTCTAACCACTAAATTTGATATCTTAGCGATAGTAAAAGAAATAATGGCTACCGAAGAAGCGGTACCGAAAGAGGAATCGAAAGAGGAGGTCAAGCCCAAGATGGAAACTACCCCCAGTGTTAAACCAAAGCGCCAACGCGCCTCCGTAATTAATCTTTCCGAAAATGCCCGGCAGGTTCTGGAAAGAAGATACCTGAAGAAAGATAAACAGGGGAATATCATTGAAACACCAGAAGAGATGTTCCGTCGGGTGGCGAATACGATTGCCTCCGCGGAGCTTATCTATGATTCAGGTGCCGATGTAAAGGCTAAAGAAGAAGAGTTTTACCGCCTGATGGCTGACCTGGAATTTCTGCCCAATTCCCCAACTCTGATGAATGCCGGCCGGGAATTGGGGCAGCTTTCCGCGTGCTTCGTTATCCCGGTTGAGGATACTATGGAGTCTATTTTTGAGGCGGTAAAGAACACCGCCCTCATCCATAAGAGTGGCGGCGGCACCGGGTTTTCCTTCTCCCGGTTACGACCGGGAAAAGACCGCGTCGGTTCCACCGGAGGCGTTGCCAGCGGTCCGGTCTCGTTTATACGTGCCTTTGATATTGCCACCGATGTCATCAAGCAAGGGGGGATGCGCCGTGGGGCAAACATGGGTATTCTCAGTGTTGACCACCCCGATATTATGAGCTTCATCACCGCTAAGGATGACACCACCGTCCTGACCAACTTCAATATCTCAGTGGCGGTAACCGCCGAATTTATGGAAGCGGTCAAAGCCGGTACCGAGTATAATCTGATAAATCCGCGCACCAACCAGGTTTATGGTAAGCTCAATGCCCGGGAGGTCTTCGATAAGATGGTGGATAGGGCGTGGCAGACGGGAGACCCGGGTATAGTTTTCATTGACCGCATAAACGGGGATAATCCGACTCCTCACCTGGGTAAGATTGAGAGCACCAACCCGTGTGGTGAGCAGCCGCTGCTCCCCTACGAGTCATGCAACCTGGGTTCCATTAACCTTAGCCGGATGCTGCGAACCGCTGATGGCACCACCGAGATTGATTATCCTAGGATTGCGGAAACGGTAAGGGTGGCGGTTAGATTCCTGGATAACGTTATTGACGTCAATAAGTTTCCCCTGCCCGAAATAAAGGAAATGACTCTGAAATCGCGTAAAATCGGGCTCGGTGTCATGGGTTTCGCCGATATGCTGATGCATTTGGGCATTCCTTATGATTCGGAAAAGGCGCTCCAGGTTGCCACCGATATTATGCAGTTGGTAAATACCGAGGCGCACCGGGCTTCCGAAGAACTGGCCCGGGAGCGGGGTACCTTCTCCGCTTTCGAGGGCAGTATTTATGATATCCCTGATGGCGCCCCGATAAGAAATGCCTCCTGCACCACTATCGCCCCCACCGGTACCCTGAGTATCATCGCCGGTTGCTCCAGCGGTATTGAGCCCCTTTTTGCGCTGAGCTATACCCGCAATATCCTTGACGGCACGCAACTTATCGAGGTAACGCCCTATTTTGAGGAAGTGGCCCGGACAGAGGACTTCTATTCTGAGGAACTGATGCGGCAACTGGCCGGCGGCACCAGGCTACCTGAAGTGGCGGGCATACCGGAGAGTATTAAACGGGTGTTCGTTACCGCTCATGAAATCAGTCCGGAATGGCATGTCAGGATGCAGGCCGCTTTTCAGCAGGCGACGGATAACGCTGTTTCCAAGACGGTAAACTTCCCACGGGAGGCTACCCGGGAAGATATCAACGGGGTTTATTCCCGGGCGTACGAACTGGGATTAAAGGGGATAACCATCTACCGTGATGGAAGCCGGGAGGGACAGGTGCTGACCACTGGTAAGATTGAGAAAACGCCGGACGTCCAGGCTACCCCGCGGAGGAGGTCTAAGGTGACCACCGGGGTAACGGAAAAGGTAACCACCGGCTGCGGTAATATCTATATCACAGTAAACTCTGATGGGCAGGGAATTTGCGAGGTCTTTTCCACCCTGGGCAAATCCGGCGGCTGTGCCTCCGCCCAGCTTGAAGCCACCTCCCGCCTTATCTCACTGGCATTAAGGGCGGGGATAGACGTGGCCTCCGTGGCGAAACAGCTCTGCGGTATCCGCTGCCCGTCAATTGCGTGGGAGGAGGGTAAGGCGGTGCTCTCCTGTGCCGACGCCATCTCCAGTGTCCTGGAGAGGCACGTCAGCGGCGGTAAGGATGATGGGGGTAATGGCAGTGGCGTCAAGGTTGTTCCGGACTATGGACTGGTGAAGAACATCGCCGGGCAGTGCCCGGACTGCGGTAGCGTGCTCGTCTTCCAGGAAGGCTGCTTCATCTGCCCCGCCTGCGGGTATACCAAGTGCTAGGGAAAGTATAATTATGCCTGAAACTCCAAACTAACAGTAGTAGATGACGGTGGTTACTGCCTTGTTAGCCTTGTTTTTCTTCACATAACTGTCTCATATTACGTTCCTCACGCAATCCTCATTCGCAATTCTGCCTGTGAAGCGATATAATGCAGAAATAGACATAATGCCCAGAAAGGAGGTGATGAGCGATTTGGTAGATAGAGAGGAGAGGGTGATGGTGTTTGTTGATGGAAGTAATCTGTACCACTCTCTGAAACATCATTTCAATAGAACTGATTTGGACCTCGGTAAGTTCTGCGACAAGTTGCTGGACAAGCGCCGATTAATCAGAATTTATTACTATAACGCTCGGGTGGGACTGAAAGAAGAGCCGGAACGATACCGGGAACAGCAGAAATTCTTCAATAACGTCATGGCCATACCCTACTGCGAACTGCGTCTGGGACGTCTGGTTTATACCAACTGGCCGAGTGGTCCGCCCTATGAGAAAGGAGTTGATATCCTGCTGGCTACGGATATGATAACTCACAGTTTTAAAAACAATTATGATGTGGCTATATTGGTCGCCGGTGACAATGATTTTGTCGGCGCTATTCAGGCGGTAAAGGATAACGGGAAACACATGGAGGTAGTCCTCTTTGGTAGGGAGCGGACTTCTGTGGAGCTAAGAAAAGTTACCGATAGAATAATTAATGTGGACAAACGGCTGCTCAGTAAGTGCTGGAAATAAACTATGGGTTGGGAGGAAGTCAATCAGGTAAGACGGCGGCTAGCCCGTGAACAAGGTACGGTCATTAAAGACTGGGGGGGCAGACTGCCCATCGCCTTTGTCTATCCCAATACCTATTACATCGGTATGTCCAATCTGGGGCTTCATGCCATCTACCGCCTCCTGAACGGTTATGAAAATGTCGTCTGTGAAAGGGCTTTCGGGGAAAGACAGGTACTTTCGATTGAGTCCCAGCGACCGCTTAGCGACTTTGCCGTCCTGGCTTTTTCTCTTTCCTATGAGCTTGACTACTTCAACGTAGCTCAAATATTCAAAGCCAGCAGCCTCCCGTTGTACGCCGCCGACCGTGATGAGAGGCATCCGCTGGTCATCGCCGGTGGCCCCTGTATTATCGCCAATCCCATGCCCCTGTCGCCGTTCTTTGATTGTCTGTGCATCGGTGAGGCGGAGGCGATACTGCCGGCGATGCTTCCCATACTGACTGAGGGTATTGCGGGTGGGCGGGATGAGTTGCTTAAGGCACTCGCCGCATTGCCCGGTATCTATGTCCCCCGGTATCCTTTCCGGAAATCGGTCGTGCGCCAGTGTGCGGAAAACCTGGACGAGTTTCCGGTAACTACGGCCATAGTCACTCCGGATACCGAACTGGGTGACCTATATCTTATTGAGGTGGAGCGGGGTTGTAGCTGGGGCTGCCGTTTCTGCCTGACCAGCAGTGCCTTTCGCCCCGCGCGCTTTCGCTCGTTTGAGATGCTCATTACTCAGGCACGGGCCGGGCTTAAATACCGGAAGCGGCTGGGTCTGGTGGGGGCAGCGGTCACGGACCACCCTCGGATAGAGACACTTCTGGTTGAACTGCGCCGGATGGGAGCAGGACTCTCCATCAGTTCACTGCGCATAAAACCCCTTTCCCGCGTCGTGCTGGGTGAGGTGGCTAAAGCGGGCACGAAAACGATTGCCCTTGCCCCCGAGGCTGGCTCCCCGCGCCTACGCCAGCTGGTCAAAAAAGACATCTCCGAGGAGGATATCCTGGAGGCAGTCAAGATGTCGGTGGAGCAGGGGATAAAGCAGCTCAAGCTCTATTTCATGGTTGGTCTGCCTTCAGAGACGGATGAAGATATCGCGGCAATCATAGATCTGACCCTCAAATGTAAAGGTATCCTTGACCGGCAGCAAAGCGGCGGCCGTATTACCCTTAATATGGCTCCTTTTGTCCCCAAGGCAAGCACGCCTTTTCAGTGGTTACCGATGGCGCCTCTGGCTACCCTGAACCGTCGTCTGTCGTTACTCAAGAACCGCCTGCCGCCAAGGGGTATTAAGATTAAAAGTGAAAGCCCCGCCTGGAGCGAGATTCAGACGGTCCTGTCACGGGGTGATGCCAGCGTGGCAGAGGTGCTGGCGAGTATGGAAGAGGTATCACTATCCGGCTGGCGACAGGCAGTCGATAAGTGCCATTTAGATATTGACTTCTATGCCCACCAGCGGTGGGATACCGATAAGAAATTACCCTGGTATGGGATTGATTCCGGCATTAAACCGGAGCAACTTAAGCGGGAGTTAGACCGGGCTCTAGCTTAGAAATCTATAACAATCGAGTCAACTCCCGTCGGTAGAGAAAGGGAAACGCGGCAGATACTCAATCCAACCGGATAACTTGAGGATGATAACACCAACCAATCCAATGCCGGTCAAGCAGATATTCAAAGTATTGGTTGCGGGCATACACGCTGCTGGAATAGTGAATTAGGGCAATTAATAGAATTTAGGAAGACAATCGAGAAAATTAAAAAGCAGAAATATATAGAGAAGCTTGCTACGTGTAATCTTTAGCTCTAGGTCACAATATAAGCAAATGTGCAGTCTTGGCCAATCGACCACCAGCCCCTGAAGCGATAATGCCAGCTCTTATACCGGTAACTCTAACTAAGAAAGTGGTACAATTACTTGGGGTAGGTCACTCAAGAAAGCCCTCTTTGAGAGCGTGAATTGCGGCTTCTGTACGTGAATTAACTCCAAGCTTTCTGTATATGTTAATTAGGTGGGTTTGAACGGTACGCTCGCTAATGTAAAGTGTCTTAGCAATCTCCCAATTATGGATACCCTGAGCTACAAGCTGTATTACTTCTACTTCACGAGAATTTAGCTCTTCATAGCCCTTTACACCTTCCTTTTTCTTCCCGCCGATAGCAGGACTAATTGCTGACAGGTTATTTTCACATAT
>CAYFGR010000050.1:0-7214 GCA_964343135.1 uncultured Dehalococcoidales bacterium | reverse complement strand
CTGATTACCCCGATTCCCAGCGGCTTGGTGAGGATAAGTTTATCGCCCACTCTAATCCCGGAATTGGTAATCACCCGCTCGGGATGCACCATACCGGTAACGGAGAGCCCGTATTTGAGTTCCTTATCCTCAATGCTGTGCCCCCCGACCAGAATCACCCCCGCCTCAAACATCTTATCCACACCACCCCGGAGTATTGACTTCAGAACGGAAATATCCAGCAATTTGGTCGGGAAGCAGACGACATTCATGGCAGTCAGCGGCTTACCACCCATGGCGTAGACATCACTCAGGGCGTTAGCCACCGCAATCTGACCAAAGGTGTAAGGGTCATCAACAATCGGGGTGAAGAAGTCGATAGTCTGAATAATAGCCAGTTCCTCCGTCAGTTTATAGACACCGGCATCGTCCGGACTGGCCAAGCCACGGACTACATTAGGGTCAGACATCTGGGGCAGGTCACATATCGCTTTGTTCAGGTCTCCCGGACCCATTTTAGAAGCTCAGCCCGCTCCACTGACACTTTCCGTCAGGCAGGGATTCCTCTGCTTAGCCATGCAATTCCTCCATTACCAGAGCCGGAGATTTACGTTTGACTCCATCTGATATTTTAGCCCTTCTCCCTCAAAAGAGCAACACCGCTCCCGTTTATTCTCTCTGACATCGAGTCGGTTAATCTGTCGCCAGTTGACCCAGTCCCAAATATGGCATAGACTGAACCGATAACACCAAAATCCCGCCTTGATTTCGCCCGGAATAATATCTGCGAATGGAGGCCCGAGTTACCCCATGATTGGTTTAGTCATTGCCATGTTTTCCGGCTCTTTCAATTGCCTAAGCAGCATCTTCGTGCGCAAGGGAATGTACCATAGCGGGGAATCCTTCAGCCCTCTGCCGATTTCCAATTTCGCCGGTACGATGTTCTTCGGATTAGGTATGCTGATTTTGGATCAAACCAACCAGCTGGTGTCTCTTTCCTGGCTGGGGTTTGGCAGTTTGGCCGCCGCCGGGGTGCTGCACTTCATCGTCGGCAGGTTACTGGGTTACACCGGCATCCGGCTCCTGGGGGCCAACCGGGCAAACCCCATTACGACATCTAATATCCTGGTCTCGGCCCTGCTGGGTATCGTTTTCTTAGGCGAATCGGTAACTATCTACCTGGTTCTGGCCATCATCCTTATCTTTGGTGGCATCATTCTCATCAACAAAAGAGTGGATTCTGATAAACAGAATATATCCAGAGGTGATTTAACCAAGGGACTACTGGCGACTCTAGGGGGAGCCTTATGCTGGGGTAGCTCACCCGCCCTGGTCAAAATAGGTCTGCAGGAGGTTAGTTCTCCCGTCGTGGCGACCTTTATTTCCTATGCCGCGGCGTTTATGGTCGTCGGTCTGTTGCTATCCTACCGGGGCAACCGGGAGAAACTACGGCGGTTAAAGCGCGATGCCCTCATTCCACTCGGCATGTCCTCCGTCTCTGTATCCGCCGCCCACTTGCTGCGTTATACCGCCATCTACTATAGCCCTATCAGCCTGGTACAAGTCCTGGCGATGAGCGTCAACGGACTCCTTGTTTTCCCGCTTTCTTTCCTGATGAATCGAAAAATAGAAGCCTTCAACTTGAGGATAATTGGCGGCGCGGTAATCGTGATAACCGGAGTGCTCCTGATATTCCTGACTGCTTAGAAGCCCGGGAATAACGGGTAAAGTCGACGCTCAAAATAACGATGATTTCCAAAGTAAACTGATATATATTAAAATACATAGAAGCCGTATGGATAACGAATTTCGTCAATTACCCAGCGTGGATAAGCTTCTCTCAATGGAGCGGATTTGTCAGCTCCTGGGAAGCTACCCGCACGCCTTGTTGGTGGAGACAATTCGAGACTATCTCCAGCGGCTTCGCCTGTCTATCCTGGATGGTGATTCGTGCCCGCCGGTTAACGAGATAGCCGATGCTGTTATTGCACAGGTACAAACTCTGGAAAATCCCAGCCTGCGCCCGATAATTAACGCCACCGGTGTCATACTCCATACCAATCTGGGGCGTGCCCCGCTCAGCAAAGAAGCCATTACGGCGATGAATACCGTCGCCAACGGCTACTGCAACCTGGAGTTTGACCTTACGGACGGAAAGCGCGGCTCCCGCACCACGCACATCGAGCCAGTCCTGTACCAGTTAACCGGAGCGGAAGCGGGACTGGTGGTCAACAACAATGCCGCCGCCGTCTTACTCGTCCTCAGCGCCTTAACCAGGAAACGAGAGGTTATTGTCTCCCGCAGCCAGGCGGTAGAGACTGGCGGTGGCTTCCGCATCCCTGATGTCATGCGTCAGAGCGGGGCGAAGCTGGTTGAGGTGGGAACCACCAACTGCACCTACATTACTGATTATGAACGGGCAATTACGCCACGGACAGCGGCACTAATGCGCGTTCACTCCAGTAACTTCAGGCTGGTCGGCTTCACTCACTTTGTTACTCTTGACGAGCTAGTGGCGCTGGGTAACCGCCATGATATACCGGTATTCGACGACGTGGGCAGTGGCTGTTTTCTGGACACATCTGCCTTCGGTCTGGACCCGGAGCCAACGGTACAGAATAGTATCGCCGCTGGCGCCAGTCTCGTCCTCTTTTCCGGTGATAAGCTCATGGGCGGACCTCAAGCGGGCATTATCGCCGGCAGGAAACACCTTATTGATAAACTGAAGCGACACCCCCTACTACGGACGGTACGCATCGACAAACTTACGTTGGCCGGTCTGGTGACTACCCTGGTGCAATGCCTGAAAAATGAAGCCGTTAATAAGATTCCGATATGGCGCATGATTTCAGCATCGCTGGATGACATCGACCGGCGAGCCAAAAACTGGGCGGAATGTCTCCCCGGTTTAGCCAAAGTAATTGATGGGGAGGCCATGATTGGTGGTGGCAGCCTTCCCGGAAGCACCTTGCCTACCCGCGTTATCGCCATCGGCGAAGAAAGCCCAAAAAAATACCGGGGCATGGCCCAGACCATGAGCCAACAGTTACGTTCCCGTGAAATACCAGTCATCGGACGGATTAATGATAACGTCCTGCTTCTTGACCCCCGTTCGGTACTGCCGGAAGAAGATGAGGCAGTACGACAAGCGCTGCAGGACTTAGCCGGTAGCTTTAAACCAGATACTAATAAAAAGACGAAATGAAAGAATTACTATCCCTATGGATTTTACAATAGAGCTACCGGATACGTGGCTAACGCATTTGCCGGGATTATTGCAGCAATGAACCAGAGGAATTAGAGTAGCTTAGATGTTTGTACTGGGAACTGCGGGACATATTGACCACGGCAAGTCAGTCCTGGTTCATGCCCTAACCGGGATAGACCCTGACCGGTTACGTGAGGAGAAAGAACGTGGCATGACCATTGACCTCGGCTTCGCCTGGCTGAAGCTACCCAGTGGCCAGGAGGTGGGCATCGTTGACGTCCCCGGACACGAAAGATTCATCAAAAACATGCTGGCCGGAGTGGGCGGCATTGACCTGGTGCTACTCATCATCGCCGCCAACGAAGGGGTTATGCCCCAGACCAGAGAGCACCTCGCCATTCTGAACCTGCTTGGCATCAACAAAGGAATAGTGGTTATTACCAAAAAGGACCTGGTTGATGACGAGTGGTTAAGCCTGATTAAAGAAGATATTACCGAATTGATGGCGCCAACCAGCCTGGCTCAAGCCCGGATTATTTCCGTCGCTGCGTTAACCGGCGAAGGCTTACCCGATCTCATTTCGGCTATCGATGAGCTTTTAAACTCCATTGAATCCAGGAAGAACATTGGGCGGCCCAGGCTCCCTATAGACCGAATCTTTACCATGGCTGGCTCCGGTACTATCGTCACCGGAACGCTAATCGACGGCTCTCTCAAGGTAGGACAGGAAATCGAGATTGTCCCTCCCGGTCTAAAGTCACGGCTGAGAGGCTTGCAGACACATAAAGCCCGCCTAGATATTGTCACGCCCGGCAGCCGGGTTGCTGCCAACCTGGTCGGTATTGCCACGGCCCAGTTACAACGTGGCGATATTCTGACCAATCTGGGATGGTTGAAGCCGACGACAATGTTGACGGTGCAGCTTCGACTGCTTCCCCACCTCCGCCGACCACTCACCCATAATATTACGGTCAGTTTTCATACCGGAGCCGCCGAGGCCCTAGCTAAGGTTCGTTTCCTGGAACATGAAGAACTCAAACCCGGAGAAACCACGCTGGCTCAGTTACTGCTGGATAAACCGGTAGCCGCCGTCAGAGACGACCTCTTTATCCTCCGTTCCTCCGTGGAAACGCTGGGGGGTGGTGAAATCATTGAATCTCACACCAAGCGTTACCGGCGCTTTCGCCCGGCAATCATCCAGAGCCTCATAGTAAAGGAACTGGGCACCACGGAGGAGCTTATCGTGGCGACTCTGGAAGCTAAGCAGCCACTGGACTTAGCCGCTCTGTCAGCTCAATGTGACCTGTCAACCAGTGAAGTCCAGCCGGTGGTAGAGTCACTCAGCCAGCAGGGAAGGATAATAGGCGTAGGTCAGGGAGAACGCCGTTTCCTGTTGACCACACCCGGCTGGGAGCGACTGGCCAAGAAGGCAACCGCTATGTTGCAGGACTATCACCGGCGTTTCCCGACTCGTCCGGGCATGCCTAAAGTGGAACTGATTAGTCGTTTGAAGATGGGGACACACTCATCAGCTATTTTACAGAGACTGGTCGACGAGAATTCGTTCACGGAGGAGGGGAATATCATTCACCTTGCCACTCACCATATCCGGCTAACACCGACTCAGCAGGCAAAAGTAGACGCCTTCCTGAAGTCACTGGCGCAAAACCCCTATACCCCACCCAGCGATTTCATCCCCGAGCCTGATTTACTCAACCTGCTGATTGACCAGCACCAGGCAGTCAAAGTAAGCGATGACGTCATTTTTTCCACCTCAGTCTATGATGAGATGCTGGCCAAAGTTACCGACCGCTTAAAGGCAAACGGCAAAGTGACCCTGGCGGAAGTGCGGGATATGTTTCAAACCAGCCGGAAGTATGCCCAGGCTCTTCTAGAACACATGGATAAAACCAAAATAACCCGCCGTACCGGGGACGAACGCGTCTTACACCAGCCATAATAAGCACTAGATTATTTAAGAAGGAGGCGGTCGTGGAGTCGAAGGACTTAATAATAGACGGCTACGGTCGGGTATCGCAAATACTGGTAAAGGCTTTAAACGGTCTTGACCAGGCTGATTTAAGGCGACAGCCACATCCGGACTGCCACAGTATGGGCTGGCTGGCATGGCACCTGACACGAATACAAGACCACCACCTAGCTGACCTCATGGCGGAAGAACAGCTATGGATCAGCCAGCAATGGTAAGCAAAATTCAACCGTCAGCCCGACCCTTCAGATACCGGATGGGGCCATACTTCAGAAGATGTTACGCTATTCACATCACCGGACGTCAAGACTTTACTGGAATATCATCGTGCCGTTATGGACCGGTCGCTGCGCTATCTAGCCGGCCTCTCCGAGGCTGACCTCAGTAGAAAGCTTAATGAACCCAGGTACCAACCGCTACCCACCGTCGGGGTGCGCCTGGTCAGTGTGATGAGCGATAATCTCCAGCATGCCAGTCAGGTTGCCTATCTGCGGGATTCTATAAATGGAGTGACTATCGAGTTAGTCGAGAAACAAAGTGGTAGCGAGGATAAATTATGACGAAGATATTGCTAGCAATTTCCGCCTTTATGTTAATACTTTATTTACTCCATGAATTCGTTTACATGCCAATAATTAATGATTACAAAGAAATTTCATATAACTTAACCGCAACGATTACAGAGTTACAGAGTTAAATAGTAAGCAGCAGAACTTGGAAGCTCAGATTGCGGGCAAAGACTTAACCATTGAAGGTTATATTAGCCAGATTGATACGCAATCTCAGGTAATAGGAAATCAGGGAAAAGAAATCACTTCCTTGGAAGCAGCGAATGATAAGCTGAAAGGAGAGCTTAGTACTACACAATCTGAGAACAGAAATTTAAACACTCAACTAAGAGAAAACCGAAATAGAGTAATTAGCATTTCAAATATTCCAGTTACACAATATTATCAATGGGAATATCGAAACAGTGAATGGAATTGGAATCTGAATATACTATTGTCTGTTTACGTTAACTTTTGGGAAAAACAGCGTCCATTATTAACTCAATACGTGAATATGACAAAGGACCCAGATGACGAAGAATACATTGAGAGTGTAGTACAAAGACTAAGCAATGCAGTCTCAAAAAGAGGTTATTCTGAAGTACAAAAACTAAATTGCGTAGTATCATTCGTGCAAAATCTACCTTACACAGTTGACGAAGTAACTACCTCAGCAGATGAATACCCTCGGTATCCTATAGTAGAAACATTATTTGATAGGGGTGGAGATTGCGAAGACACTTCAATACTTGTCGCTACTCTACTTGACAATATGGGATATGCCGTTGCGCTTATCGAATTGATTAATGAACAACATATGGCGGTAGGAATCGTTCTTCCATCCGTGTACGGAACCTATTATGAATATAAAGAGAAGAAATACTCCTATCTGGAAACAACCGCGGATGGTTGGGGAGTTGGTGATTTCCCCACTGATCTCAAAGACGCATCGGCTCGTATTTATCCGTTGAGAAGTAGTTAATAGCTTAAGCAGGCTCAAAAGGAAGTGGCAGCGGGTGGATTTGAATCACCGACCGAAAGCTTATGAGGGCCAGTGGCGCTACACTCTCTAATTTATTGGCTTAGAAAATAATATACATCTTCTTGCAGAATTGAAGCATGTAAAATCTTCCGTTGAGCTACTAAATGCACGCTACAAATACGGTATGGTACTGGTGGGTATGACATTACTTCAGGAACTAAAAATCTTTAAGACAGAAGGAGAGAATGCAAGCCAAAGCGAGTTGATTTACGAAAGAATCAGACAGTTTACTAGAGCAACATCACCTTTACTGCTTCCGATGATTTCTTCTCTTGGTGACTTAGAAGTAAACAATTAGATAAGGTATTGTAATTATCAATAAGGAGGGTAGAGCGGTGAAAAAAGTTAAGCAAAAGTTAAGTAAAACTGGCGAGGGCGCATGGGAGTCGAACCCACCGAAGACACTTTTAATGCCCCCCAACGGAGTTGAAGTCCGCGAAGCCCACC
>CAYFGR010000049.1:0-7488 GCA_964343135.1 uncultured Dehalococcoidales bacterium | reverse complement strand
AATCGGGTAATATGCCACGGGGTAAGCTCACCCAGTTCATCCCGTATCCAGTTGGCGATACCCTCAAGCTGCTCTTCGTCATCATTCAAAGTGGGTATGATATTAGTAACCACTTCAACATGCATATTCCACTTGAATTTAGCCCGCTTAGCCACCTCAAGTATCTCCCGCCAGTGGGGTACCTTGGCCAGATCACGGTACAAACGGTCGGAGAAGCCTTTAATATCAACACGCCAGGCATCCAGGTAAGGGCTGATAGTATCCAACGCCTCCGGAGTTGAGTAGCCATTGGTCACATAAATAGTGTACAGGTTGGCCTGCTTGGCCAATTTGGCGGAATCAAAAGTATATTCAAACCAGATTGCTGGCTCATTGTATGTCCAGGCAATGCCCTGGCAACAGTAGCGCTTGGCCAGCTCTATAGCCGACTGAGGTGAAATTTCCCGGCAGCCGAGCTGCAGCGCACTGCTATCCGCGGAAGAAATTTCCCAGTTCTGGCAGTGTTTGCAGTGAAAGTTACAGCCTAGTGTGCCCAGAGAGAAGGCCAAGCTGCCGGGATAGAAGTGGAATAGCGGCTTTTTCTCGACCGGGTCAGCCGCTACTGAAGAGACGATGGCATAGTTGAGGTTATAGAGAGTACCATCCTTATTCTGGTACATGCCGCAGACGCCAAACTTCTCCGGACTGATTTTGCAGCGCCACTGGCAGGTGTGACACTGAACCCTGGAATCAACTAGCTTCTCATAGTGCAGCGCCTCATGCATTTACGGCCTCTTAAATTAATTATAGCACCCGACCGTTACCAATTATAGTCTATAGACAGAAATTTATTATCACTCTCTTATAAAAAAGAGGCGTCAGCTATTATAGAGGCTTCGCCTTCTCTCAACTCTGGGAACAATCAGCCTTTCTCTTGACTACCCCGCTATCCGCAGTTAGACTGAGAAAACAACAATGAAGGTTATTGGTCTTACAGGTGGCATTGGTAGCGGTAAAAGTACGGTCTCCCGGTTCCTCGCTGAACTGGGGGCAGTGGTTATTGATGCGGACAAGATAGGGCACGAGGTTTTTCAGCCCGACACCGATGCATGGCGAGAACTGGTGGCGGCATTTGGCAAGCATATCCTTACCCCCAACGGTGATATTGACCGGGCAAGACTGGGCAAGCTTGTCTTTGGTAACCCTGAATCTCTCGCCCGGCTCAACCGAATAATGCATCCGCGAATCGCGGCGAGGGTAACGACGGAAATTAAGGAATACCGGCGCCAGGGAGTAGTGGTAGCCGTCATTGAGGCACCCTTACTTATTGAGGCTGGTTGGCCTTCGGTGGTGGATGAGGTCTGGATTACCGTTGCCCCTGAATCGACTGTCATCCGGCGACTTCAAAAGCGGGGCGGACTATCGGAGGCGGAATCCAGGGCCCGCATCCGCTCCCAGCTCTCCTCGGAGGAACGGGTAAAGCATGCCGACGTAGTCATAAATACCGATTGCCGCCTTGATGATCTGAAAGCCAGTGTGGAGGAGCAGTGGCGTAGGCTTAAACCCTGAATATTTTGGTGTAATCCCTGGCTTCTGTGATGCGAAAATACTCCGTAGCAAACTACCTTACGCACCTTTTTCACAGCAACCGCAACACCCACTGTCGGTTGATAAATCGGAGCTACCGCCATCTATTTGACAAAAGCGTTATATTTCGTGTAATATAACGTTCTGAATAGAGGTTACGCATAACATCAATGTCTAAAACGCAAATACCAGGGTTCAAATCAAAAAAATACACCCGCATCCCCCGCCGGACTGAGCCCAAAGACGCGGTAAACGGCCGAATATGGGTAGAGAAGGACGGCGAGTTATTTATGGGTGGGGGACGGGCTATGCTGCTGGAACATATCGACCGGCTCGGCTCCATTGCCGCGGCGGCACGAGTCATGAAACTGGGTTATCGTAACGCCTGGTTGTGGATAGAAGCCATGAACCGGCTGGCCTCAACCCCTCTCGTGGAGAAGACTACCGGCGGTGTCGGGGGTGGGCAGGCACGCCTCACTGAGACGGGGCGAAAAGCCTTAATTAACTATAAAGAGCTGCGTGTCCGTTTTCAGGACTTTGTAAACAGGTTAAATGAACGCTCTTAAACAACTTAAACCGGGGTGGGGACTGTTACCTGTGGCGATATTTCTGGCGCTCTGGGAACTGGTAGCCCGGCTCAATATTATCCCCGGCGACATCATTTTCCCG
Source organism: uncultured Dehalococcoidales bacterium (assembly GCA_964343135.1). Lineage (GTDB taxonomy): Bacteria > Chloroflexota > Dehalococcoidia > Dehalococcoidales > JAUYDJ01 > CAYFGR01. The sequence goes on along the minus strand of CAYFGR010000049.1, from coordinate 5,253 downwards.
GCTTTTTCCACCGTACTCCAGGAATTCTATCACCTAACGGTCAACGGCGTACTCGGCAAAAATCTCCTGAGTAGTCTAATTCGAATCCTGGTCGGATTTGGCGCCGGCTCAATCGCCGGAAGCACCATCGGCATTATTATGGGATGGAAGGATACAATTAACCGGGCGCTCCACCCAATAATCAGCCTGTTTTACCCCATTCCCACCCTCGGCTGGCTGCCGTTGTTAATGCTGTGGATAGGTATTGATGAATCGCTACCTATCACGCTTATCTTTATCTCTTCCTTCTTTCCCGTACTTTACAACACGGTTACCGGCATTAAAAATGTCGACCAAAGATATATTCTGGCGGCGAGGACGCTGGGTGCGCCGGACATGAAGATTCTGACCACCGTGGTCCTACCCCTGGCTCTACCCAATATCTTTACCGGACTCCGATTGACGGCGGGGATGGCATGGCGGGTGATAATTGCGGCGGAGATGGTAGCCATACCTACCGGTATCGGCGCCCTGATGATGCGGGCACAGAGCCTAATACGAATGGACATCATCATCGTCTGCCTGATAGTATTAGCCGTGATGTGCCTCTCCTTTGAAAAGTTTTTGGCCTATATGGAAACAAGAATGACCGCCAGGTGGAGGCAACGTGCCTTTAATTGAACTCAGTAACATCTCCAAACATATCTGCCGGGAGATAAACCTGCAGGTAATTAACCGTGAATTCCTGGTGCTGCTGGGGCCGAGTGGCGCCGGTAAGACCACGTTGCTGAATATCATCGCCGGACTGACCGATTATACCGGGTCTGTTCTCTTTGACAGCATACCGGTGGATAAAGTTGCCGCCGCTAAAAGAGGGGTGGGTTACCTCTTTCAGTCATTGCTGCTGTTCCCGCATCTTGATGTCACCGCCAATATTGCCTACGGCTTAACAGCTCAAAAACAATCTCCGGATGTAATTACTCCCAGAGTGGAGGAATTGCTCCGGATGATGAAAATAAGGCACCTTGCCGCTCGTTTCCCGGAGCATTTAAGCGGCGGGGAGAAACAACGGGTAGCCCTTGCCCGGGCTCTGGCGCCATCGCCCAAGGTTCTGCTCCTGGATGAACCGCTTTCCAGCCTGGACCGGCAGACTGCCAAGTACCTGAGAACGGAACTAAAGCAGTTACACCGGAAATTAGGCATAACCACGATATACGTTACTCATGACCTGCAGGAAGCCGAGGAAATGGGAGACCGAATTGCGGTAATAGAGAATGGCAAGATAGAGCAGGTAGCGCCCATGGCAGAGGTCTTCTTCTTCCCGAAAAATGAAAAGGTCTCTGATTTTATCGGGGCGCCAAATATTTTAACCTGTGAGCACTGCACCAGCCTGGGGAACGGAGTTGTCGAGGCAAGCTGCAGCGATATGCGAATCGTCCTGCCCCATGTAGGCAACTCAGTCCAGCGAATTGCCATTTTCCCGAGGGATATCTACATTTCTCAGACTAAACCTCCCGGACCGGAATTAAACCGCTATAAAGGAACGGTCACTGGTATCAATTCCGCCTACGACGCAGTCAGGCTCTGGGTTAAAGTCGGTAAAAAAAAGTTACTGGCAGAAATACCCCACCATATATTCGAAGACATGGATTTATCCGTGGGTGATGAGGTCTTTTTAATACTAAAACTGAGAAGAATAAAGGCATACCAGGGCAATAATTCCAAACTTTGATTCATTGTTTTTACCGGACTGGTAAACACTAACCATTATTGCGCTTACGGGCACCAAGAGCTTGCTTAATTATTCGCTCGAATATTAATATTACTATTGGGGGTAATGTAGGCTGATAAGAACGAAGGGAGCGATTGTAAAAACGGTATGCCCGGTTTCACATGGCTCATGCAAATTATGTACACTTTACAGAGGCCGGCATTATTACGCCTTCAATTCCTGTCGCGAATATCTCCGTCGTCTGCATGAGGCGACTACTCCCAGCGAAGAAAGGCGAAATAGACAAAGCAAACAGGAATGTAATTTCATGCCGCGGCGGCGAGGCGTAAATGAAGATTCTGGATGACATGATCTCCAGTTTGAGCGAGGACAGCGTAGTACGTGAGGTACATACCTGTGCCCTGTGGACCGCCGTACTCAGCCGGGGTTGTGGCTTGGCGGCCACCTTCCACATAACACATTCACTTCACGGCATGGTGAGAGAAGCGGACAACCTAAGAGCCAGACCAGCCCATTGTCACCGGTGCTGTTTGATTACGGCGTTGACGTCATTGCCGGAACGAGAGTCGTTGATGCTGAACGGACAATCCGCAGTATCAGTGAGAGGGCTATGTTCCGGTAGATAGAGGGGGTAGAACTGGTAAACATGAGAAGGCAACCATGATTAATAAATTAAGCCTTACCGTTTTAATTAAAGGTCAAACTGTATGATATCAGCCATTCTTCTGGCAGCCGGTGAATCAAAACGGATGGGTCAGCCGAAGCTGCTACTGCCGTTCGGTAACCGCACCATTCTGGAGCAAACGGTCGACAACCTGCTTAACTCCCGGTTAGATGAGGTCATCGTCGTCGTCGGGCATAAAGCTCAGGAGCTAACCCTAAAACTAACCAACCGGCCAGTTAAGGTTGTCCTCAACCCGGTATATCATGAGGGGATGGGCAGTTCAATCGCAAAAGGGCTAAGCCTGGTTGACGATAGCTGCCGGGCGGTCATGCTTGTCCTCGCCGACCAACCCCTTATTGATAGTAAAACCATCAATCTACTTATCGAAGCGTTCCTCAGCCACGACAAAGGTATCGTTGTCCCGGTGTGCCGGGGCCGGCGGGGCCATCCCGTTATCTTCACCACGAAATACAGGAGACGGTTGCAGAGTTTGGTGGGTGATATCGGCGGCCGACAAATAATTGAGGAACACGAAGATGACACCTTTGAAGTCGTCATCGACTCAGGAAGCATCAATATTGACATCGACACCATGAATGATTACCGGTCCCATATTAACCGGCAAGCCTGAAATGCGTTTTCTGGTTGTCATGCCCGCCGGCTAAATTGTTACTCCATCTCATTCCGGATACCTTCGGAATTTTATCGCATATTATACTCCATGATTTACATCATAGAATAGTTTTGCCAACAGGACATAACTTATAGTATAATGCCTATTGGTATTATTTCAGCCAGATACCGAAAGTGGCAGTAGTCATTATTAGCAAGATCACCCGGGAGGATTTACGCAAAGACAAGATAGGGGGTAGCGAATATGACTCAGGGGAAAATAATTACCCTTAACATAAACGGGGAAGAGTTGCAGGTTGCGGTTCAACCCTGGTGGTCTTTAGCGTACGTATTACGAGAAAAACTCGGCTTTACCGGAACCAAGATTATGTGCAACGATGGTGACTGTGGCTCCTGCACCGTCATCATGGACGGACGCGCCATACTCTCCTGCCTGAAACTGGCTGTTCAGTCGGAGGGAAGCGATATCACCACCATTGAGGGACTGGCCGACCCGGTAACCGGAGAATTACACCCCCTGCAGCAGACATTTATTGAGCGCAGCGGTATGCAATGCGGCGTGTGTGTGCCCGGCGTGCTGCTGACGGCTAAGGTCCTGATTGACAAGAATCCCAACCCCACTGAAGATGAAGTGCGGGAAACCATTGCCGGGAACCTTTGCCGGTGCGGTAACTATAAACGAATGACCGAGTGCATATTAGCCGCCTCCGACGTGATGAGAGGAGGCGACTAATATGCCGGAAGATCTAGTTGTGCTAAGAAAGAGCCTCCCGCGCAAGGATGCTCTGGAAAAAGTTACTGGTACCGTCAAATTTGTCTCTGATTTACAGTTGCCCCGGATGCTACACGCCAAATTCCTGAGGAGCCCGCATGCTCACGCCAGGATTACCCGGATTGACACCAACCGGGCGGAGGCATTAACCGGGGTAAAGTGCGTATTGACGTTTAAAAATGTGCCCAGGGTTCACCCCACGGGCAAATTTGAGTTTCTTCTTGACGAAACGGTGCATCAGTGCGGTGAGGAGGTCGCCGGGGTCGCTGCCGAGACTGAAGAAATTACCGACGAAGCCTTGAAGCTCATAGACGTAGAATACCAGGTACTGCCCGCGGTTTTCGATGCGGAAGAAGCCATGAAGCCCGATGCGCCTCTGGTGCATCCCGAACACGGCAGCAATATGTTTCATGGTTTACCCGCCTACCGCACTCCCCGTTGCCGACCCGACGGCTGGCTGCCCGCGGAATTCGGTGATATCACCGAAGGCTTCCAGGAAGCTGATTATATCATTGAGAGCAGCCACCAGACCCCGATACAGCATTGTTGCTCACCAATGCCACGCGCCGTAATCTGTCAGTGGATGGGCAATGAACTAACTTGCTGGGCAGATACGCAGATACCGGTGCGGGTTGCCAAAGACTTTGCCCGGTGCTTGAGCATCCCGCAGTCCAGTGTCAGGATTATCGCCATTCACTCGGTTGGGGGCTATGGGGGCAAGACGCCGGAGAAGGCAGGTATACTGGTCGCTATAATGTCAAAGCGGACCCGCCGTCCGGTAAGAGCTCTATACACCAGAGCCGAGGACTTGACAGCGACCCATACACGTCCTAAATATAAGACCTATAACAAGCTGGGGGTAAAAAAGGACGGGGCAATCACAGCGGCACAGCACCGTGTCATCGGTAATTTTGGTCGTGACTCCACTCAATTTCTGAATGTGGTAGCGGCTTCGGGCGCGGCGACGTGCAACACCCTGTACCAGTGGCAAAACACAAAATTTGAGGGGTGCGCCGTAGTAACCAACATACTGGACGCCTCCGCCATGAACGGCTACGGCGACCCCGAAGCCAATTTTGGCGTCGAATCCATAATTGACGAGGCTGCCGAAAAAATCGGCATGGACCCGGTACAGTTCCGGATGAAGAACTGTATGAGATATGGTAGCAGAAGCGTCACCCGGCGTGACGTCTTGGGGCTTTCCTGGGACGAACTGGAGGAGCGTCCGGGGCCGTTAACCTGGGGTATTGTGGGCCACGATATGGACGGTCTCACCGAAGGAATACAAAAAGCGGCGGAAAAAGCGGGCTGGAAAGCAAAATGGCAGAGCTGGGGGACTCCGGTTGCCGTCAACGGGACAAAGCGAACGGGCATTGGTATCGCCTTAGGCATGCACATGAGTGAATACCGCGTTTACTCCGCCATCGTAAAAATGAATCAGGACGGAACAGCCAACGTGCTGTCAAGTGCCGT
>CAYFGR010000048.1:0-7633 GCA_964343135.1 uncultured Dehalococcoidales bacterium | reverse complement strand
AAATACTGGTCGTTGGTGGCGGGGCCAGGGAGCATACCCTGGTGTGGAAGCTAGCTCAGAGCTCCAGAATCAGTGAGATTTATGTGGCGCCGGGTAATGCCGGCACGGCTCTGATTGCCCAGAATCTGGACATCAGCCCGACTGATATCGAATCGCTGGTTCATACTGCCCGGGAGAAAAAGATTGACCTCACCGTGGTTGGGTCTGAAGCGCCGCTGGCAAACGGTATTGCCGACCAGTTCCTGATAAGGGGCATGCAGATTTTTGGTCCCACCCGAGCGGCCGCCCGGATAGAGTCGAGCAAGGTATTCGCTAAAGAAATAATGCAGAAGTACAATATTCCCGGCGCCCGGAGCGTAAGCTTTTCCGAATACCAGAAGGCAAAAGAATATCTCCAAAAACAGACTGCCCCCGTGGTCGTGAAGGCGGACGGGCTGGCGGCGGGTAAGGGGGTAATTGTCGCCGATTCCATTCCCCAGGCACTGGAGGCTCTGGCCAGTATTATGGGTTCGAAAACGCTGGGGTCGGCGGGCGACCGGGTGATCATTGAAGAGTGTCTCTTCGGGAAGGAGATGAGTGCCTTTGCCTTCACCGATGCCCATACCGTAGTCCCGATGGTGCCCGCCTGTGATTACAAACGGATATTTGACGGTGACCGGGGACCCAATACCGGCGGCATGGGCAGCTACAGTCCCCCGCCCTTTTTCAACTCGCTGTTGGCGGAAGCGGTACAGGAATCCATAATGGCGCCGACGATAAGGGCAATGCATGATGAAGGCGTACCCTACCGGGGTGTCCTTTATGGCGGGTTAATGGTTAGCGATGAGGGGCCGAAGGCGCTGGAGTTTAATGTCCGGTTCGGTGATCCGGAGGCGCAGGTAACGCTACCCCGACTCAAAACCGACCTGCTGGACATCATGCTGGCGATAACCGACAACGATCTTGAGAAGGTAAATATTGAATGGAGTGAGGACGCCTGTGTTGGCGCGGTGATGGCGTCAGCCGGCTATCCAGGCAGCTACCGGACCGGCTCCCCCATTACCGGACTTGAAGAATTGGATAAGGAGGTCCTGGTGTTTCACGCCGGAACCAGAGCAGGCGCAGCGGGCGAGGTTTTAACCAGCGGCGGGCGCGTGCTTACGGTAGTCGCTTTTGGCAGGACTATCATTGAAGCCAGAGAAAAGGTTTATGCCAATATCCCCAGAATTCATTTTGAAGGTTGCTATTACCGAAAGGATATTGGTTTAATCAAGGAAGTTGACAATTAGCGACTGCCGGCAGAAGAAAACTTTCTACCATTGAAAGGCGGGCAGTCAGAGGGAGTGGTGTGGAGGAACTGGTTAAGGAACTATACGAGGAATGGGAGGTAGTCAGTTACGGTTTAGCCGAGGCGGATTTTATCCGGTTTGTCAGGGACTCTCACCGAGCGCTGGTGGAAAGCGCCCGGCTGGGCGGGGTTATTTTTTACGGGGAACTACCGGCATTTGATGAAATAAAAGAGCGATTTGGCAATAACGTCGCCAAAATTATTGGCTTTATTCTCGACGCTTGCAGTGAATATGAGGTGACCAGAGGCCGTCCTCTGATATCGGCGGTGGTTGTCAATCAGGGCACTCGTGAGCCGGACGGGGGATTTTACGGGCTGTCCACGGCGCCCTACTATTTGTGCCAGGATGTCTGGGAACGGCCGGGTAAAAGACCACCGGAGATTGTTATCTCCAAACGGCAGGAGTTCTGGTTGTCCGAGCTGCAGCAGACCCTGGACTTCTGGGGAAAATGTGATACTGAAGATTTGCGGGAAGAGGATACCGGGGATGGGGTTATCTGAAAAACCTATAGGGAGTGAGGTGGATAGTATGCCATTAGTTGCCGTAGTTATGGGTAGTAAGTCGGATACGGAGGTAATGAAGCCGGCGCTGGCTGTTCTGGATGGACTGGGTATTGACTATGAGGTTCATGTTATTTCCGCCCACCGCACCCCGGAGAAGGCCCGGCAATTTGGTATGTCGGCTCGGGGCCGGGGGATAGAGGTCATCATTGCGGCGGCGGGGGGCGCGGCGCACCTGCCCGGGGTTCTGGCAAGTTGGACGGTGCTGCCGGTTATCGGCGTGCCGCTGGTCGGAAGTGAACTGAAGGGCGTGGATGCTCTCTACTCTATAGTTCAAATGCCCGCTGGGATACCGGTGGCGTGTGTGGCGGTGGGGAGCGCCGGCGCCAAAAATGCCGCCTACCTGGCTGCCGAAATTCTGGGTCTGAAGTATGATGGGATACGGAAAGCCTATGAAAAGTACCGGAGCGACCTGCAACTGTAGGGGTGGGCTGGTAGCAACCTCAAGGAGATAAAGAATGATTGAGCGATATTCCCGACCCCGGATGAAAGAGGTGTGGTCGGACGAAAATAAGTTTGGTAAGTGGCTTGAGGTGGAAATTGCGGTCTGTGATGCCTGGTCTGAGATAGACGTTGTTCCGCGGGAAGTCATCCCCAAGATTAAGCTGGCTCGCTGTAATTTCCGGCGTATGGAGGAAATTCTAAAGGAAACCCGACACGATGTGACCGCTTTTCTGGGCGCAGTGGCGGAGAGTCTGGGCGAGGAGTCGCGTTTTATTCATCTCGGTCTTACCTCCTCCGATGTAATCGACACGGCGCTCAGCTTGCAGATGGTTGAAGCCGCCGAAATATTGACCGAGGATATCAAGGAACTCATTGCCGTGATTGCGCAGAGGGCAATGGAGCATAAATACACGCCGATGATGGGGCGCACTCATGGTATTCATGCCGAACCGACCACCTTTGGGTTGAAGTTGGCGTTATGGGTTGAGGAGGTGAGGCGGAATCTGCAAAGACTTAATGAGGCTAAAAAAATAATTGCCGTCGGTAAAATTTCCGGGGCGGTGGGTACCTACGCCACTGTGCCGCCCAAGGTGGAACGGCGGGCCTGCCACAAATTAAAGCTTACCCCGGCACCGGTATCCAGCCAGATTTTGCAGCGTGACCGGCACGCCCAGTTCGTGACCACCCTGGCGCTCATCTCCAGCTCCTTGGAAAAATTCGCTACTGAAATCAGGGGACTGCAGCGAACCGAGGTACGGGAAGTGGCGGAACCATTCGGCAGCGGTCAGACTGGTTCCTCGGCTATGCCCCACAAGCGTAATCCGGAACTCTGTGAACGGGTAACCGGTCTGGCCCGGTTGGTACGGGGTTATGCCCTGACATCAATGGAAAATGTTGCCCTGTGGCATGAGCGTGATATCAGCCATTCTTCTACAGAGCGTATTATCCTGCCCGATGCTTGTCTGGCGCTTGATTACTCGCTGGCAATATTCACTTCGGTAGTTAGCGGTCTGCAAGTTTTCCCACGTAATATGAAAAAGAATTTGGGAATTACCAAAGGCCTGCTTTTCTCCCAACGGGTGATGCTGGCTCTTATCGATAAGGGGCTGAGCCGACAAAAAGCCTATGAACTGGTGCAGCGTAACGCCATGAAGGCTTGGCGGGGAAATAGAAATTTCTTGACTCTACTGAAGGCTGACTCCGAAGTTACCGCCACTTTACCTCCGGTGGAGCTTGAGCCGCTTTTTGACTACCAGTATTACCTGCGCTATGTTGACGAGATATTTGAACGATTGGGTTTGACCAAGACACAGTGGCAGAGCCGCTGGGTTAAACCGGTCGACCTGTCTCCGCGGGCAATATAATTTAGGGGCACTGTGGAAAACGAATCGGGCTATGGTAAGGCCGGTTCCCCGTAACGCTATTGTAAGTTGACATAATGTGAGGAGGCTTAATGAATAATAACCTTCCGGTTCTGCTCGATACCGATTTGCCGTTGCCGCTGTTTATTCGCGGTAAGGTGCGCGATACCTATGACCTGGGCGATTTACTGCTGATAGTAGCTACCGACCGAATCTCGGCGTATGATTCGGTTCTGCCCTGCGGAATACCGGATAAAGGATGGGTGCTTACCCATCTCTCTGTTTTCTGGTTCGGACAGACGGCACAATTAGTGCCCAATCACGTGGTAGAATCCCTGGATGATGTTCAACGTCTGGATGCCTATCTACCCGCTGAGAAGCGTTTTTCATACCCGGCTTACCTTGTCGGTCGGTCAATGGTGGTTAAGAAAGCTACGCGTCTTCCCGTTGAGTGTGTGGTGCGGGGCTATCTTTCCGGCTCGGCATGGGCGGAGTACCAGCAGCGGGGTACTGTTTCCGGTTTGCCTTTGCCCGGGGGCTTGCGGGAGAGCCAGGAATTACCTCAGCCGTTGTTCACGCCGACCACCAAGGCAGAGACCGGGCATGACGAGGCACTCAGTATGGCAGGGGTGAAGGAGCTGGTGGGTGAATCAGTAGCCGAAGAGATGAGGGAAACGAGTCTGGTGGTATATAACTTCGCCCGGGAGTACGCTCTGGCAAGAGGCATTATTATTGCCGATACCAAGATGGAGTACGGGTTGGAGAACGGCCGGCTCATCCTGATTGACGAGCTGCTGACCCCGGACTCAAGCCGTTTCTGGGATACCGGGTTGTATAAAGTCGGGCGGTCCCAGCCCAGCTATGACAAACAGCCGGTTCGGGACTGGCTTGTCCAGTCAGGGTGGAATAAGGAACCCCCCGCCCCGATGCTTACTCCGGATGTTATTGAGGCTACCGCCCGGAAATACCGGCAGGTCTACGAGAGGCTGACGGGGAGAGAACTAAGCTAGGGCGAAAGGGCTATTCATTACCCTGCTGTGGGCGCCAGCAGAAATATGGCGCTGAGGCTTAGCCCGAGTAATACCAGGCAGCCGACGACGGTAGTTGCCATGAGCACGGCTTTCTTGTGCTCGGTATCGGCGTGAGCCCGGGCAATTATCCCGCCATAAATCGAGAATATGGCAAAAAAGCCGGCAGTTGGCCAGAAGATATTAACTGCCGGAGCTGCCGACCACCAGAAATGCAGCATGTAGGCGACCATAGCGAGTATGCTGGCAGTATATGGTATCATCTCAATCTCTCCTCCTCAGATGCAGACTGTTGAACGGCCGGTTAGCGGTAGCGGTAGGCTGACTTGCCCTGCTCCAGACCAGAGGTGAGCAGCTTTTCTTCTGACAGGTAGAGCTTTCTATCTTCGGTTACCTGCACAATCCCGGCGTCTATCATGGATTTCAGGGCGTGCGGTTTGTAGTCCCGTCCTTTGAGCATCCCTTCCATAATCCCGCGCGGTTGGAGTCCCAGCTCCTCAATCGGTTGGGCAGTTTTGCTGTCGACGGCATTTTGCGCTCTGAAAATCCGGATTACATCACGCACAGCGCGCGATACACGCCACTGGGGGATGACAAACAGAGCCAGCACCACCAATACCAGTAACACGACAATCATTATTGCGGTTTGCATAGTAACTATTCCTCCAGTAGTCCTTTAGTGGTGGGCAGTATGCCCGATATGCGCTCATCGGTGCCGGTTGCCTCATCCAGGGCTTTGCCCAGGGCTTTAAACAGCGCCTCCGCTTTATGGTGGTCGTTGGTGCCATAAATAATCCGGGCATGCAAATTGAGCCGGGCTTCAGTGGCCAGTGATTCCAGGAAATGGCGAACAAGGTCAGTCGGGAACCCGGCCATATCATTATCCGTAAAGGGCAGGTCTAACACACTGTAGGCGCGTCCGCTGATATCCACGCAGATGGTGGCCAGAGCGTCATCCATGGGTACGGTGGCATCAGCCATACGGACAATGCCCCGTTTGCCTCCTAGGGCTTCCGCAAAGGCTTTACCCAGGCAGATGGCAATATCCTCAGTAAGGTGGTGCGGGTCATCTCCCGATGCCGATAATTTAATATTAAACCTGCCGTGTTTGGCCAGTTGAGCCAGCAGGTGGTCAAAGATTCTAATTCCGGTAGTTATCTGCCACTGGCCACTACCGTCAAGTCCAAGTTCCAGACTGATAGTGGTTTCTTGGGTTTCCCTTTTGATAACGGATGTGCGATTAGCCATTTACTTCTTCTCCTAATTTCAGCAGTACTTTGACTAGGGCGTCGGTGTGCTCCGGTTTGCCTACGCTGATGCGGATGCCATCTCTCCAGAACGGCAGGTCGAAGTAGCGAACCAGTATGCCCCGGTTCAGTAATTTTTGCTGAAGTTTCCTGGCTTCACCATTTTTCACTGAGCAGAATATAAAGTTGGTCTGCGAGGGGAAAGGCTTGAGCCATTTCAGTTTTTGCAACTCCTTAAAGAGTCTCTCTCGCTCACGGATAACCGTTTTGACACTGCGCATCAAGTAATCGACGTCCTTCAGCGATTCCCGCACCGCCAGCAGGGCGGCCACATTTACATTATATGGCGACTTGATGGTCAATAGATAGTCGGTAATTCTGGGTGGGAAAATGCCGTAGCCGACTCTCAGTCCGGCCAGTCCCGCCCATTTACTGAACGTCCGCAGCACCATCAGATTGTTGTACCGGCCGGCCAGCGGGACTACCGTCTCGCCACTGAATTCGTAGTAAGCTTCATCAACCACCACCGGTAATCCCGTATCCAGGGTTTCCAGAATGCATGGCTGGGGGGTGATGGTTCCGGTGGGGTTGTTGGGGTTGGCGATTATGATGAGTCGGGTCTTTTCCGTTATGGCGGCTTTCACCGTATCTGCCGTGACCGTGAAATTTTCATCCCGGGGAGCCTCAACTATTGTGCCGCCGTACATCCGGGTGCTGAAGCGAAACATGTCAAAGGTGGGCACGCAGTTAATCACTTCATTACCGGCGCCGATAAATAACCGTATCACGAGGTCGATGAGTTCACCGCTGCCGCTGCCGGCAACGATGTGATCGGCACTGACGCCGGTATATGCCGAAAGTTGTTTCCGGAGTTCGGTCTGTGCGGCATCGGGGTAGATATTGAGGTGGGGAAAGTCAGCCAGCACCTGGTTTACCCGCGGCGAGCAACCGTAGGGGTTTTCATTGGCATCGAGCTTGATAATATCGGTGGCGGCGACTTCAATCTCGCCCTCCAGGGTGTCCAGAGACTTGCTGGCGGTGTACCCGGTAAACGCCGCCAGTTCGGGCCGTATTAGTCTGTCTATTCCACTATTAGTCGGCATCTCTACTTACCTTGACATAAGACCAGCCGGTCAACGAATATTCTAACACTTATTTATCACTAATTTCAAAGCGTACTAAGATATTGTTAGCAACTCATCCCCTTGACCCTCTTCCTCAGGGATATGTGGTGACCTCACCCTTTTTGCTATCTTTTCCCACCCACCGCCCTCGTGGCGTCGGCGGCTTATCCCATAGTTTTCCACCAAACCCCCCAAAAACGGGGCGTCTAAGAGGGGCGAAAGCCCCCTCTTCCTTTTTCTGTCCCCTCTCTCCTCTCCTTTGACACCTCGTGAGGAGAGGAGAACACAGGGGGTGAGGTAGGGAAGAAAGAGATTGCTTCGTCCCTTCAGTAAAGGACTTGCAATGACGTAGGGATAATAAGCTGACGCTCCTCGCAATGACTAGCCCAAAGTGGGATGGGGTTAATAGATAATATCAACGCCGGCTTCGATATCTGCCGGCCTGACTTTTTAGGCGCGATTTACCCGGTGTCTGACCAATCCGGGTACTGTCCGGAAGTAACCATTATTGAGGCAATGACCACCATCGCCGGTGCCATCA
>CAYFGR010000047.1:0-8912 GCA_964343135.1 uncultured Dehalococcoidales bacterium | reverse complement strand
GCCAGCGTCCATAAGGCAGAATACCTCACCCGCCATGACGCTAAAGCGGTCCGGACTATCATAAGGTATCCGCTTAAAAAAAAGTAACCAGCCCGAATCGATTAAACACGATTATGACTATCAGACTTGCCAGCAAAGCGCCCAATATCACCTGAGCCACCGAGTGATACGCTAACTCCAGTCTCGACCAGGAGACTAACGGGAGCAGCACCACGCTTACTGCCGCCACGGCACCGTATAGAATAATCAGAAAGGTTACGGTGCCTGCCACAAAAGCAGTATGGACGCTGATTTTCCACCAGAAATTTATCCCCATAAACATGACTACCGTAGAAATTCCGGCGGTATACGCTGCCAGCAGCAATGGAGGAGCCGACAAAGCCAGCAGAGCTATCAGACCTAACACCCCCGAGATACTCGCTATTGCATAAATAATATTCCTTTTCTGACGAATGTCAATGAAATGCCGCACAAAACAGCGAACCCGAAGCAAATAGATAATAGCGATATAAACCGGCAAAATAGTGATGATAACTAAGAGCAGAGACCACTTGAGGGCATCCATCGTACGCGGCGTTGACTCAAAAGAAAGCACCAGAGTAATCACCAGAAGGACCAAAAAAGGATTTAAAACTCTGGACACAACATTAGCCATTGTTTTTTTCATCTCAACGAAACGGTAAGCGCGCCAAGCTTTATCCCACTGACGCCATTTTATATTAACCTAACGGGACATCTTATGCCAAGGAGTTTCCGTCGAATAATACTTCACCTATCGACACATGAATCATCATCTGGCATAATATAACTATATCCCAGCCAGGACTCTCACGATATGGAAAATAATTCGGATATTGAAAAACTCAAGACAACCGTTAGCGGTGAAGTGGATGCGCGCCGTAACGAACTTAGCGAGCTTAGCCTTAAAATTCACGCCACTCCTGAACTTGGCTTCCATGAGATTAAGGCGTCCGCCTGGTTATCTCAATACCTGGCCGATAATGGCTTTACCGTAGAACGCGGAATCTGCGATTTACCCACTGCCTTCCGGGCGAGCTACGGGAACGGCCCACCCGCTATTGCGGTTCTCGCCGAGTATGACGCTCTTCCCAAACTGGGGCACGCCTGCGGGCATAACATCATCGCAGCTTGCGCCGCCGGCGCCGGAGTAGCTTCCAGACCGACTATCGACCACTTTGGCGGCAGCATCCTTGTTATCGGCACCCCGGCTGAGGAGTTTGGTGCCGGCAAGGCAGTAATGATCGAGCGGGGAGTCTTTGATAAAATAGATATTGCCATGCTGGTGCACCCCGGGTCACATGATACGGTTACTACGGAAACTCTCGCCTGCCAGCCGCTACTGGTGGAATTCTTCGGTAGAGCCGCTCATGCCGCCGCCCGACCTGAAACCGGCATTAATGCCCTCGAGGCGATGATACAGTCCTTCACAGCCATTAATTCGCTTCGTCAGCACATTAAGTCTAAAGCCCGCATCCACGGGATTATTACCGACGGGGGCGAAGCGCCCAATATTGTGCCTGCACACAGTGCGGCGACCTTTCTGGTGCGGGCTGAGGATGACGCCTACCTCGACTATTTAAAGCAGAGGGTACTCAATTGCTTTATCGCCGCCGCCACCGCCAGCGGCGCCCGTCTGGAGTACCGATGGGAAAACAATCGTTATGCCCCGTTACTCAATAATTTAACTCTAGCACGACTATTCAAACGTAATATGCAGTCTATCCGACGTCAGGTTAAACTCGTTAACCCCGGGCGTTCCTTTGGCAGTACCGATATGGGTAATGTCAGTCAGCAGGTGCCTGCCATTCACCCCACCGTAGCTATCGTCAACAGCACCGGCACAGTTCATACCCCTGAATTTACCTTAGCCGCGGCTTCCGAAAGCGGCCTCAAGGGTCTCCTGGACGCTGCCGGGGCGTTAGCGATGACGGTTACTGATCTGGCCGCTAATCCGGAAACAGTTAGCAAGATTAAAGAGGAATTCCAGCAAAACAAATGCTAAAGGTAGGCATTCCGAGAGCGTTACTCTACTACCAGTACTATCCCATGTGGCATACCTTTTTCAGAGAACTGGGGGTAGAGCCGGTGGTTTCACCACCAACCACTCAGGCGATGCTGGATGCGGGTTCGGCACGGGTAGTCGCTGATACCTGCCTACCGGTAAAAATATTCCTGGGTCACGTTCTCCACCTGATGGAAAAATGTGACTGTCTGTTCATTCCCGCCGTACGCAGCGTAAAGCCTAAGGTCTACAACTGCTCCAAGTTTTTGGGCTTGCCCGACATGACCCGCGCCGTCATTCCGGAATCCCCCCAGATACTGGAAATAGAGATTGATGTTAACCAGGGTAAACGCCACCTGTATCAGGCTATTTACCGCCTGGGCCGTTCCTTCTCCATGAATCCACTGAAAATCAGGCGAGCCAGCCGGACTGCCTGGCAAACTCACCTCAGCTACCAACAGCTAATGTCCCGCAAGGGGCTGACCCCGCTACCGGCGATAGCTAGGCAGTTTGACGCTCCGGAATCAAAGTCTGATATCCCGTTGAGCCATCCTGACGCAACCCGGGGCACCATTGCCGTAATTGGCCATCCTTACCTCATCTACGACGAACATGTAACTCATCGCTTAATCTGCCGGCTTGAGAAGGCAAACTACCGAGTATTAACTCCGGAATTACTGACTATCGAAGCGCGAGAAAACGCCATTGTTAATTTGACTGGCAATGCTTACTGGACATATGAAGATGAAGTGGTCGGGGCGGGAGGGCATTACCTGGAGAATAACGCCGATGGTGTCATCGGTATCATGGCTTTTGGCTGCGGGCCCGATTCGGTAATGATGGATATCGTGCGCCGGCACGCCGCAAAACTTCGGCGCACCCCTTTTATGAGTCTAACACTGGAAGAACATACTGCTGAAACTGGTGTAATTACCCGACTGGAAGCCTTTCTTGATATGATACACCGAAAAAAACAGAAGGTTGTAAGCGCATGCGCATAAGCATACCCCACCTAGGCAATTTTTATATTCCCCTTAAAGCACTGATGCAACGACTCGGTATTGATTACGTCGTACCGCCGATATGCAACCAGCACACTTTGAGCCTCGGAGTGAAACACTCCCCTGAGGGATTGTGCATTCCATTCAAAACGACACTGGGCAACCTGATTGAAGCCGCCGAGATGGGCGCCGATACTATGCTCATGCCCGGTGGTTCCGGCATCTGCCGCCTGGGCTACTACGCCCGGATACAGGAACAGGTTCTGCACGACCTGGGTTACGACATCCGGATAATTGAACTCGGCGTTTCACAACACAAGATGCTGGGCCTACTGAAAATACTAAAAGACTTGTCAAATAATGCTCCCTGGATTAAAATCATATCAGCCTTTCGCTTTGGTATGGCAAAACTGAACGCCCTGGATGAAATAGAGCATCTGGTGCAAAAAACCCGTGCCGTGGAAAAGTACAAGGGCACCGCTGACCATCTGTTTAGCAAAGCGATTGCGGCTATTGACCGAGCCGATAACCATGGTGGCGTGAAAAAGATAAAAACAGATTATCTTAAACAGCTTAACCGGGTAATCCGGGATTTTCGGATTACACCACTGGTCATCGGTATAATCGGAGAGTTTTACGTCTTGCTGGAGCCTTTCTCCAATCTGGATGTGGAAAAGGAATTAGGTAAGCTGGGGGTAGAGGTAAGGCGGACGACATTTATGTCGGGGTGGACAAAATTCAGCCTACTTCTCAATCCTCTGGGTGTGAATGAGAAGGAGAGAATTCATAAGGCAGCCCTGCCTTATCTTAAACGGGACATTGGTGGTGATGGCTGGGAATCGATAGGCGAAAAAGTGCTGCACGCCGGAGAATGGGACGGTATCATCCACCTGGCACCGTTCACCTGTATGCCGGAGATTATTGCCCAGAACATCATGCCGTCAACTCAAGAGAATACTCCGGTGCTGACCCTGGTGTGTGACGAACAGTTGGCAAAATCAGGGATGCTAACCCGGCTGGAAGCATTCGTCGATCTGCTGGAGCGCAAGCGACGGTCCCGCCAGCAGCATATGGAACGAGTTACGATTTAAGGATGCAAATGGAAACCTACCTGGGCATTGATGTTGGTTCTGTAACCACCAAGCTGGCGGTGCTGGATAACAGCGACCGGATTGTTAGCCATGTCTACTTACCGACACAAGGTAAACCGATTGAGATGGTGCAACGAGGACTGGAGCATATCCGGCATTCCATGTCCCGAGATGCAATTCTACGCGGGGTGGCAACTACCGGCAGCGCCCGTTACCTGGCCGGGGTAATCGTGGGGGCTGATTTGATCAAGAATGAGATTACCTGCCACGCGGTGGCGACGCTGCGGTACGTTCCTCAAGTACAAACAATAATTGAAATCGGGGGGCAGGACAGTAAGATGATTATCGTACGGGACGGTGTGGTAACTGATTTCGGCATGAACACTGTTTGCGCCGCGGGCACCGGCAGCTTTCTTGACCACCAGGCGCTGCGCCTTAATATGAGTATTGAAGAATTATCCCGACGCGCCCTGAACAGCCGGGTACCGGTACGCATTGCCGGACGATGCACCGTTTTTGCCGAATCAGACATGGTCCATAAACAACAAATAGGACACCGTACTGAAGATATTCTCTACGGTTTATGCCAGGCGCTGGTGCGCAACTACCTCAGCAACATCGGTTTGGGCAAGAATATTCAACCCCCGGTAGTATTCCAGGGTGGAGTTGCCTTTAATCGAGCGATAGTGAAGGCGTTTCAAGATGAGCTTAATACCGAGGTCATTATCCCCCCGCACCATGAGATAATGGGAGCCATCGGCGCCGCCATACTGGCCCGTGAGGAAGTCACTATTCATAGCAATGGCAGTAATTTCAAGGGGTTTGGCATAAC
Organism: uncultured Dehalococcoidales bacterium; assembly: GCA_964343135.1. Lineage (GTDB taxonomy): Bacteria > Chloroflexota > Dehalococcoidia > Dehalococcoidales > JAUYDJ01 > CAYFGR01. The sequence goes on along the minus strand of CAYFGR010000047.1, from coordinate 3,965 downwards.
TGACCAGAAATACCGTACTTCCTCATTTGAATGCAAATCCTGCCCTAATTTTTGTGAGATAGCCCGACTTTCTCAGAATGGTCAGGTTCTGGCTCATTGGGGAGGCCGTTGTGACCTTTGGGAGGAAAATCCTGACAGTCATAAATCTGAATCAGGGGAAATAAATGATTATTGCCGTTGATGCTACGGGTGGCGAGTACGCCCCGTATGAAATTGTTAAAGGCGCTATCAAGGCTGCCCATGAATTTAAGGTGGAAATTGCTCTGGTGGGCACCAAAAGCACGCTTCATGTGCTGGCGAGCCGCCATTCCAAGAGCCTGGACTTTACTTTCGTTGAGGCAAGTCAGATTATTGAGCTTGACGAGTCGCCGATTAGGGCACTCAGAAACAAGCCTGACTCCTCCATCGTTATTGGCATTAGCCTGGTGAAAGAGGGCAAAGCCTCCGCCTTTGTCTCCGCCGGTAACAGCGGGGCAGTAGTGGCTGCCTCCCTCATGAACCTGGGTAAGATAGAGGGTGTGGAGCGCCCGGCAATAGGCAGTATTATGACGCTTGACGCCACCCCCTTTCTCCTCGTTGATGCCGGCGCCAACGCCGACTGCCGACCCAACTACCTGGTCCAGTTCGCCCACCTAGGCGCTATCTACGCCAATTGTATCCTTGGCCTAAGCTCTCCTCGCGTCGCCTTACTCAGCAACGGCGAAGAAGCCTCCAAAGGTAACCGTCTAATTCAGGAGAGCCATAGTCTACTCAAAAAGACTGATTTAAACTTCATCGGTAATGTTGAGGGACAGGACATACCAAAAGGGAAAGCGGATGTCATTGTTACTGACGGTTTTACCGGAAATATAGTGCTCAAGACCCTGGAAGGAGTCGGTGACAGCTTCCAGAACTTACTGCGACACTTGGGACAGGCTCTGACCAGCGCTTCTCGCCTCCAGGGACGCCTGTTGCTCCACCTGGTTGGTCTGGGTTCCTGGGCAAAGAGAATGGATTACCGCGAGGCGGGTGGCGCCTGTCTCATCGGTGTCAACGGAAACGTTATCATCGCTCACGGGCGCAGCCACGCCAAGGCGATAAAAAATGCCATCGGTCTGGCGAAGCAAGCCGTGGAACAGGACGTTTGTGGCGTGATTAGACGAGAAAATTCTAATATGAGAGGACCCGAATAGTGACAGAAACGTATGATGTAATTATTATTGGGGGTGGTCCGGCCGGCCTGACCGCCGGTCTTTATACTTCCCGAGCCAGACTGAACAGTCTGCTCATCGAACAGGGATTGTTTGGCGGCTATATGATAGAGGCTGACCAGATTGAAAATTATCCCGGTTTTCCCCAGGGCATTAACGGCTATGAACTGGGCAAACTAATGCACGAACAGGCAACCCAGCATGGCCTGAAAACCATACTGTCTGAGGTTACTGATATGGAACTCCAGTCAGGGCAGAAAGCGGTAAAGACCCCCGAAGGGGACTTCACGGCCAGGGCAGTGATCATTGCCGGTGGCTCAGAACGGCAAAAATTGGGCATCCCCGGCGAAAAAGAATTCACCGGCAAGGGGGTATCCTACTGCGCTACCTGCGACGCCGCTTTTTTCATTGACCATCCGGTGGCTCTCGTTGGTGGCGGCAATTCGGCGATCACCGAAGCCATCCATCTGAGCAAGTTTGCCGCTAAAGTTATCGTGATACACCGGCGCGACCAGCTCCGCGCCACCCGTATTCTACAGGAAAAAGCCTTTGCCGAACCCAAGATAGAGTTCTTGTGGGATACCATTGTCATTGCGGTTGAAGGTACCGACCTGGTTAACCACATCAATCTTCGTAACGTTAAAAGCGGACAGGAATCCACTTTGGAAATTACCGGCGTCTTTATTTCCACTGGTTTTAAACCCAACACCGAGTACTTAAAGGATATTATCTTACTGGACGCAAGCGGTGCTATAGTTACGGGGGACAATCTGGAGACCAGCGTTCCCGGTATTTTTGCCGCGGGTGATATCCGCGCCAACTCCATACGCCAGATTATCGCCGCCGCCGGTGATGGCGCTGTCGCTGCCGTCAGTGCCGAAAAATACATTTCCTTTTAAATTCTTTAATTAACTGAATAGTACTACGACGCACCCGTTTTCTTTAGTGCTGGCGGTACCTAATCAGTGCCGTACTCAAGAAAATTCTTGCCCGTAATTGTATATCAGAATATTTTTCTGCCGTCCGCGTTATTGACTCAGCGGTCTAAAGAAGATAAGTCCGTAACTAGGATAAATACTGATGGATATCTTTAACTTCATTACTAAGTAAAGTATAATGATATATAAAAGGAGTGAAGGTTGAAGGTAATATTTTTACAAGATGTACCCAGAGTTGCCAAGGCCGGTGAGATAAAAGAGGTGTCTGATGGCTACGGTAGGAATTTCCTTGTTCCCCAAAAGATGGCCCTGATAGCTAATTCTACGGCACTTAGCATCACGGAGACACAGCGTAAAATACAAGCCCGTCAACAAGCCCAGGAGCAGGGCCGTTTGGCTGAATTTACTCAGCAGTTAGAAGGAAGAGAGATTACCCTGAAGGTAAAAGTCGGTTCCAAAGAACAACTTTACGGCTCCATCACCACCGCCGATATTGTTGCCGAACTGGAGAATGCGGCCGGCATTACCGTGGATAAACGAAAAGTAGAACTGACTGAATCTATCCGTCACTTAGGTAGTCACGAGGTAAGCATTAGATTAAGCAAGGATTTAACCCCCAAAATAAGGGTTATCGTGGTTGAAGAGGAGTAAAGCCAGAGTTGAATGACGGGAAATTACCACCCCATGATACTAATGCCGAGGAAGCCGTTAACGGCTCCCTGCTGATTGACGGCGACTCAATCTATAGAATTGCCGAACTTATTCGGCCGGACGATTTTTACCACGCGCCTAATAAACTGATATTCGAGGCATGCCTGTCACTCTACCAGCGCAACGAGACCATAAACCAGATAACGGTTGCTCAGGAGCTTGACCGTCAGCAAAAACTGGAAACCTGTGGTGGCGCCGCCTACTTGAGTCACCTGATTGCTACCTGTCCCACGTCCCTTGATATTGAAGCCTATGCCCAGATAGTACAACGTTTAGCCATAATGCGCCGCCTGATTAATGCCGCCGAGCAGATTACCGCCATTGGCTACCAGGCTGATGTCGATGTTGATGCCAGCCTCAATAAGGCGGAGGGACTTCTGTTCCGTCTGCGGCACGGACAGGGTCCCCATGACTTGGTTCATATCAGCCAGGTACTTGACGATTATTTTGAAAACATAGCGACGGCAGAAACGGACACTTCCTCGACGTCACTTCCCTGTATCTATACCGGATTTAATAAACTGGACACATTTCTGGGCGGATTTCAGCGTTCAGATCTTATCGTCCTTGCCGGCAGACCCAGCATGGGTAAGACAAGTTTAGCATTGAGCATCGCCCGAAATGCGGTAGTGGACGCGGGAGCCTGTGTCGCCCTGTTCAGCCTAGAAATGTCGCGTGACCCGCTGGTGCTCCGCATCCTCTCCAGCGAAGCTAACGTTGATTTCCGGCGGTTGCGTTTCGGACTCCATACCGAGTCTGAGGAAAAAAGAATCATGGAAGCCACCGGTCGCCTTTCTGAAGCCCAGCTATACATGGATGACTCTCCCCTCCTTCGGGTAATAGAATTGCGCGGCAAAGCCCGCCGCCTCCACTTTGAGCGCGGCATTGATATGATAATTATTGACTATCTGCAGCTACTGCAGGGTGACGGCCGGACCGAAAATCGGGTTCAGGAAATCAGCTATATATCTCGCTCGCTTAAGGCACTCGCCCGTGAGCTAAATGTACCGGTTATCGCCGTATCCCAGCTCAGCCGAGCCGTTGAGTGGCGCGCCTCACACCGGCCGCAGCTGTCCGACCTGCGTGATAGCGGCAGCATTGAACAGGACGCTGATCTGGTACTGTT
>CAYFGR010000046.1:0-9505 GCA_964343135.1 uncultured Dehalococcoidales bacterium | reverse complement strand
GGCCCGGTACAACATTCGTGTCAATGCCATTGCCCCCCATTTCTTTACCACCCGATTGTCCCGAGAAGTAATGGCAGCCGCCGAAAAGGAACTGATTGAACATATTCCTATGTCGAGACCGGGAAGAGCCGGCGAACTAAAAGGAGTGATTGTTTTTCTCGCCTCCGAAGCTTCCAGCTACATTACGGGACAGGTAATCACCGTTGACGGCGGGATGTCCGCCTGGTAAATCCGCCAGAGCCGCCACCGCCATTTCCCTGCCCTTTATCCCCGATACTGTGAAAAGCGCCCTAAAAGAGACGGTATCCAGAGATATCGCCAGTTTAGTTTTCAAGTAGTAAAAAGGGAAATTACCGGGCGTTCAACCGGTAGCAAAGGCTAAAGTTCACAATAAGGTCAAAACCTTGTCAATTGTTGTATACTATCTAGTGCATACAGCATTGAGTTAACGTTTAAATCCTGAATGCCTTTGTGGTTCAAGAGGTGAAATTGGCCGATAAAAAAGTAATTCGAGTGCAGATTTACCGCAGCCCTTCTTCAGACCGGATAGACGCTGCTCGAGAGGGCGAGTACCGAGAGTATGAAGTCCCCCATCAAGAACGAATGACGGTCATGAACGTACTTGATATTATCCAGGAAGATTACGACAGGTCACTCGCTTTCTACAAATCATGTCGTATCGGCCGATGCAGCGGCTGTCTCGTCTCCGTCGATGGTAAGAGCCAGTTCTCCTGTTCTACTCTTGCCCGGAACGGCATGAAGATAGGTCCGGCCCCAAAATATAAAGTAATCCGGGACCTCGTGACTAAATTTCCCGGTTAGTATCATGGCAATGCTTACATCAGGAGAGAGTTAAAATGATTGCCGAACGGCAGTTAATTGACACCGATGTGCTGGTGGTGGGCAGCGAAGGCGCCGGTTCCCGGGCGGCCATTGAAGTGGCCCGAAGCGGCTTAAAGGTTATTGTCGCCACCAAGGGTGTTTTCACCCGGTGCGGCGCCACGGTAACCGCCGGCATGGACATTGACCTCCCCAGTCGAGACGCTAAAGAGATTTTTGGGCTCCCCGGAGATGAGAGCGATACCATAGAGACTTTTGCCCAGGATATGTTTGAAGAGGGCAAATACATAAACAACGAAGAGGTTGTTTTTGCCCACTGCGTCAACGCCGCCAAATATATCAAAGAACTTGCCGACTGGGGTATGAAAATAGAGTCTCTCACTCAGGCGCCCGGTCATCGCTACCCACGGGGAATCTGGTCTACCGGCCGCTCCATGATGTCGGCGCTGAAGAGAGGCGCCCGGCAACACCGGATTGATTTTACCGAACACACCATGATTACCAACCTTCTCACCCGGGGCGGCAGGGTTGTCGGTGCTGTCGGCATCGATTCACTTACCGGAGATTTCCTGGTCTTCCGAGCCAAGGCGGTAGTGCTGGCTACCGGCGGCGCTATGAGATTATATCCGATTACGACCGCTCCCGAAGAACTCACCGGCGATGGACTCTACCTGGCCTATCAGGCGGGAGCCGAACTGGTGGATATGGAATTCCCTCTCTTCCTCCCCTGCTGTCTTTACTGGCCGGAAAGCATGCTCGGTCAATCCATGTACGGTATTAACAATGAAGCCAATGGCTGGTGGCTTAATAAGTTTGGCGTTCGCTTTATTGAAAAATGGGATCCGGTAAGAATGGAAATCGGCACTACCCGGGATGTGGCCTCCATTGCCATGGCGATGGAAATACTGGAGGGTAGAGGCAGCCCGCATGGCGGCGTTTTTCTTTCCTTCAAGCATATTCCCGGTGAGATTTTAGACATTGCCGCTGAGGCGTCAGTATTTTTACATGACCTGTTTTACGGCAATTTTGCCCTGGCCAAGTTTGACATGGACCCCAAAAAGGTAGCTTTTGAAGTGGGGCCGGCGGCGCATTACTGGAACGGCGGCATCAAGGTCAACGGCAATGGTGAGACCACTGTTCCCGGGCTCTTTGCTGCCGGCGAGGTACAGGGCGGCACCATGGGCGCCAACCGTCTTTCCGGTAACGCCGTAACCGAGTGCGTAGTGTTTGGCGCCCTGGCCGGTAGCAGCGCCGCTCGCTTTACTCAAAATACGCCACCACCCGAGCTTGACGAGGAGCAGGTGACCGGGTATCAGAAGCAGATTAGCGCCCCTCTCACCAAAAAAGACGGCACTGACGTATATGAAGCTCGCCGGAAACTTCAGGAAGTCGCTTTCAAATACGCCGGCCCCATCCGGGACGAATCCGGTCTTACTAAATGCCTTGCCGAAGCGGCAAAAATAAAGCAAGAGGTGTTGCCCAATCAAACCACCCGGAACAAGGGACTGGTACATAACCGGGAATGGGTAATGGCCCTGGAAAATCAAGCCATGACCCAGGTACTGGAGATTGTGGCTTCCGCTTCTTTGATGAGACGGGAAAGCCGGGGAGCCATGTATCGCCTGGACTATCCTAAGACAGATAACCGGGACTGGTTGAAGAACATATTCGTCAAAGACAGCAATGGCAAGGTCAGTCTGGAGGCAAAATCGGTAGTAACCGGTCCGAGTATTACCCTCCCCGAACGCACGAAAGTGCCCTATATGGTACCTACCTGGAAATTCGATAAAAAAATGTAACCGTATTGGTTAAACCATCGTCAGGCAAATAGCCGGCAACTACCAAAAGGAGTCGTAATCATGGGCGTCACCGAATACATGCGTTTTCCGGTTGAAGAATATCACCAGCGACATGCCAAAGCCCAGGAGTGGATGACAAAGCAGAACCTCAAAGGCTTATTCATTACGGAAGGCGGCAACTACACCTATTTCAGCGGCGGCACCAGAGACTTCTCCTTCAGTCGCCCGCACACTCTGCTGCTTCCGCAGCGAGGCGACCCCATTGCCATAATACAGCGCCTGCAGGGAGCGATTGCCCAGAAAGAAATGTGGTTTGACGACATTCGGATTTATGAAGCTATGCTGGGTCTGCCGGTAGCGATGGTGGTTGAGGCAATGCAGACGCTCGGCATGGATGAGGGGCCGGTGGGTGCCGAGCTCGGCTACGAGCAGAGACTCGCTATATCACTGATTGATTTTACCAAACTTAAGCAAGCTTTACCCAAGGTGAAGTTTGCAGACGCCTCCGATATTTTCTGGAGTATTCGGATGATAAAGTCCCCGGAAGAGATAGCACGGCATCGGCGAGCCTGCCAGATAACGGTTAACGCTTATAACAAGCTCTTCGCCAGCCTCTATGAGGGCATCGGCGAGCAGGAGATAGTAGACCGGTTCTTCAGACTCCAGATTGAAGACGGCGGTTATACCCCCTGGGCATTGATAAACTCCGGTCCCGAAAATTACCGCTCCATTGGCACCGGACGGGGTAACCGCATAATTCGGAAAGGCAACCAGGTGTGGGTGGATGGCGGCTGCACATACCGCGAGTACGCCAGCGATTTTTGCTGTGCCGGTACGGTAGGACCACCGTCAGATGAACAACGGAAAACGCAGCGGGTAGTCGCTGAAATAACCAGAGCGCTTTTTAACGCGGTGCGCCCCGGGATGAAAGCCTGCGATATTGACGCCCTTAATTTCCGGGAATGGGAAAAACGCGGCTACGACTATGCCAAAATCAACCGCGGGGCGGGGCGGATCGGGCATGGACTGGGGAATGGTTTCTGCCTTACCGAGCCGCCTCACATTGCCGGCTATAGCAATATTAAGATATGTCCCGGTATGGTCTTCACCCTGGAACCGGGGATTGCCACCGATTACGGCCGCTACACCACCGAGCTTAATATCGCTGTTCACGAAGATGGCTGTGAGCTACTGAACGAAATGGACTGGGAGTTACGGAAAATACCCGTTTAGTTAAATCGAAACTTGAACCCCTTACTTATAGTCAGGCGGAGCAAATAGAGAGATGGATTTATCGTTGCTTAGTAACATAGAACAGAGAGTCTGCCAGCGCATTCTCACCTTAGAAGACGAACTTGTAAAAGTGCTGGGCGACCTGGTCGCCATTAATACGGCCGACCCGCCGGCAGACAATTACAGTGCCTGTGCCGACTTTCTGGGCGATTATTTAGCGTCTATCGGCGCCCGAGTTAAAATTGTGCAGGTCCCTCCGGAGCAACTCCCGCACAGCTCAGAAACTGGCGAACCCTTGAGCCGACCCAACGTACTGGGTGAGATTGCCGGTTCCGGTGGTAGACCGGTGCTGCACTTTAACGGACACTATGATGTGGTACCCGCGGCTGGAGACTGGACCGTAAACCCCTATAAACCAGAGGTAAAAGACGGCCGACTCTACGGACGGGGCAGCGCGGACATGAAGGCCGGTATTGTGGCGGCGATTGCCGCGGCTAAGGTACTCAAGATGGAAGAGGTTACCCTGGAGGGAACGATTTCCTTTTCTTTCGCACCCGATGAGGAATATGGCGACCCCGCCGGTACCCGATATTTAGTGGACCGGAAGATGGTACCCGCTGATTACTGTATCATCGCCGAGCCTTCCGGCGGAATGGATTTATTCAATGGCTTTAAAGGGTCTCTGTGGATGGAAATAACCACCTACGGTAAACCCGCCCACGGCTCCCTGCCCTGGAAGGGAATTAATACTTTCGACAAGATGGTTAAGGTGGTAAACGAGATTAACCGAAAGATTAGACCGAATCTGCCTTACCAGGAGGATGTTGAACTCGATAAGCACACCGCCAGCCGAACCGGGACGATGACTCTCGGCGGCAAAGTAAACACCGGCGACTCCACCAATATTGTCCCCCCACAATGCACCATGACCATCGATAGACGTCTCGTCCCCGGGGAAGACGCCCGGCAAGTCATCACTGAGTTCCGTTCAATCCTAGAATCACTAAAGGAGCGAGACCCGCAATTCAGCGCCGACCTGAAAGTCCTGATTGGCTACAATGCCGGCTGTACGCCGGTGGAGTCCCCACTGGTGCAGGTAATGAAGCAATCAATTACAGATACTACCGGTCAGGCGCCGGATATTTCCTTAACATCCGGCGGTGACGTGCGTTATTTTCACGGCGCCGGGATTCCCACGGTGCTTTACGGGCCGGGAGACCTCGCCATGGCACACAAGGCTGATGAATATGTAGAGATTGCCAAGCTGGTTGTGACAACTCAGGTCTTTACCCTGGCCGCGATGAGACTGCTCACGCCCGTCGTCACGTGAAGAATCTCTTTTCGCTATTAGTAATGCCTTCTTGCCTGTTATAACCAAAATATTACCCACTCGAGTTGATGGAAATAGCTCTGGATGTGGGTAAGATAACGGAAGGTCTCAATAGAGTTCGCCAGGGAACAGGTTAAACCTCCCGACGTGTAAGCAAGATACGGAATTGAATATCACCGAAACCGCCACGTATTATGCCAGCGAGACCAGCGCTTTCACGAGTTGGGAGATAAGATAACATTATGGCTAGGTATCAGCGTAGGCATTCCATTCATGATTATAGGAACATTATACGTATTGTATTCTCATCGATTTGGTAGATGGTGGGTTGGATTAAATGTTCACGCACACAAAATAAACCCACGCCTTGGTTATTCTGGCAAAATCGAGAGGAAATAGAGGACAAGTTTTACAATAAGTGGCCACTAAGGGGATACTGGCTCTTCTGGTTATGGGGAATACGAATAATGGGAGTAATGTCAGCCTTTGCTGGCTTAGTTGCTATCTTGGTGGTGTTATTAGATAAATGAATCACCAACCAAGATTGAGTAATAAGTAACACACCGATAGATTGACATCACCAGATTATCTTGTTAGACTGATACGGCAAAACTATGGTTACCTTCAGAAAGACTTTGTCCCGATTATCCCGGCAGCGGTGTATTCCGGGTTTCACAAACGATAACTTCCTCCCTATTTCGGGACAGCCCATGCTTAACCCACGATAACTGAATAACAAGCCACCCATCCAAACAGTAATAATAGCGGAGGGTAGCGATCTGGAGATACTCAGTCCGGTTTTGGACAGAGTTGCTAACCGGTATTATCGATATTGGTTAAGGAGGGTTCCCGTGAGTAAAGATTTAAAGCAATTTTTAAAAACCGTCAAAGAAGCCGGGCCGGATTATTATGTCGACGTTAAGAAACCGGTTAATCCCCACCTTGAGGTATGCGTTCTCCAGCAAAAACTGACAAAGCAGGGACGCTTCCCGGTAATCTACTGTCCGGAAATTGTCGGCAGCAAGCTACCACTGGTCACCAGTGTATTCGGCAGCTACGACACGCTGGGGCTGATACTGGGAATGGAACCCGGGAAACAGCACAAGCCGGGTATCCTCCATGAATACCGCCGCCGGGAAGCCAACCCCAAGCCGCCTCAGACCGTACCGCCTTCAGAAGCTCCCGTTAAGGAAGTGATTATGCGCGGTGAAGACGTGGATTTGAGTCTTTTCCCCATCCCCTTCCATGCTGGACTCGACTCCGGTAACTACATCACCATTGGCGCCACGATATGCAAAGACCCGGATACCGGCATACCGAATGTTGGCGTGTATCGCCATGAAGTAAAGGGTAAAGACAAACTTGGCTGCATGATAAATCCCATAAACCACGGCGCCTTCATCGCCCGTCGTTACGCTCAGCTGGACAAGCCCATGGAGGTGGTACTTTTTATTGGCCACCACCCGGCGGTGCTACTGGCATCGCTTCACAAGGGTAGCCTGGATTTCAATGAGCTTGAGCTTATGGGAGCTCTCATGGATGAGCCGCTGCGGGTAACCACGGCGGAAACGGTAGACCTCCCGATTCCCGCCGACGCCGAAATAGCCATTGAGGGCATAATTGACCCCCGCAATATGGTTACCGACGGCCCCTTTGCCGAGTACTCGGGCTATTACGGAGAAGGCGATAAGCCGTGCTATCTTATTCAAATAACCGCCATAACAATGCGTAAAGACGCCATCTATCATGGACTTGATGCCGCCCATCGGGAGCACAATCTGGCCGGGGTATTACCCGCCGAATCGTTTACTTATGATGTGGTCAAGAGAGTAGTGCCGACGACCAAGGCAGTCCATTTACCGGCTTATGCTGGATGTGCCTTCCACGTGTTTATATCCCTAGAGAAACAGGTTCCGGGTCAGGGAAAGCTGGCGGGCTTATCGGCAGTCACCGCCCGAGACCGTTCCAAGGTCGCCATCGTAGTGGATGACGACATTGATATCTACGACGAACAGGAAGTCTGGTGGGCAGTGGCTACTCGGGTTACCGGAGACAAAGATATGCTCCATATTCCCGATGTTACCGGAGCCCACCTCGACCCCACCGGTTATGACGAAACACGACTTAAAAGAGGTCCGCTCACCACGCGCACCGTAATTGACGCTACCCGACCGGTCACTTTACCGTTCCCAACCCGGATTACGCCATCAAAAGACCTCTGGACCTCCCTGAATATCGACGACTACGTTTAACCCCGGAGGTCGGAGGTAACATATCTGCCCGGGTCAGTCGGTCAAGCTACTCGTCGAAGATTTGCACCCTTTGCGGCTTTCCTTTCCCGTTTGTCTCGGGGCAGGCACTTAGGGCTACTAGGCAATTCATCTCGGCGCGAAAGTCAACGTGAGCCGGTTTCCCCGGTTCGGGACGGTCACGGTGCCGCCGGTCAATCATCTTGCCATCCGGAGTTATCTCCATATGCTGAAACAAGTTTATCGGAGCTGGAATATCCACCGGTAAAATTGGGTAATTCTGCAGACCGTTTATTATGTTCTCGTAGCACCCATGCATCGGCATATCCTCTCGTTTGGTAATACCCCATACGTTCATATACTCCCTGATTTGCGGCTCATCCCGCCGCCGCCACCACTCGTCACGGCAAAACCGACTGCACATACCATATTGCAGATCATGCCTGCCCTTGTAGGTATCCTCAAGAATGGTCATCATGATACTGTTAATCTTGGAATACAGTACGTCGCCCGTAGTTATGTAAACTTTTACCTGGTTTGCTTTCGTCCTCGCCTGGTCAAACCTCTCATAGAGGTTATCGGCGTTGAAGATAACAAAGTCACAAGTAGTTTCCCCGCTAACACGAATTCTCTGTCCCTCCTTCACGATAAACGACCTTCCCGAATTATGGGGCACAATCACGTCTTCCAGTATTGCCATTAGTCCACCCCCTTTAAATTTACGCTAACATTGGTTACCTGAATGGTGATTCAATTCTCGTAGTCTCGATTCGTCTTGAAGAGTACCTGTTAATCTACGGCTCTTTCCGCTCCTGCGAATAAGCGCCCTCCGTATGCTCCCTCAAGCGGCGCACAAAGTCAATAATCTGGTCACCGCTACGGAATTTTGATATGTTGTATTTCTCATAATAGACGAATTCTTCGGCATTTCTGCGGTATGGTGGCCGTGGTTCGTACGCCGGATACCCCACCGGAACCAGAGTGTGAAGCTGTAGAATGGGTGGCACTCCCAGAATTGGTTTCAGCATCTGCGCCCAATCCGAACCGATGGTAAGCCATTGTGAACTCAGTCCCATAACGGAAGCCGCCAGCATGAGACCGTAGGTAGCATTAGCCAGATTCTTGGTATATGTCCCCTCAAGCCCGCATTCCTCACCGATAAAACGTCCCGCTAGAACCGTTGCCTGAAATGTTCGGCGGTCACCACAGATAACAAAAACAACCGGAGCATCCTTAAAACCGGGTAAGGGCATATCCTTAGGATGGTGGCGTAATTGATGATGCCGCAACTCGGGTACATGAGTTTGCTCGATACTATAGTATTCGTATCGAATCTCCCGGTACATTTCCGCCATTTTATTCTTGGTCTCCGGGTCCCTGATGATAATAATTTCCCACGGCTGCGCATTGGCTCCCGAAGGCGACCAGCGAACCGCCTCAATCATTTTCTCAATATACTCCTCGGGAATTTGGTCCGGCTTGAAACGACGCATACTCCTTCTGGTTCTAATCAGGTCAAGAAGTTCATCTACATTCATCCCAATTCCTCCTGTTACCGTAATCAAAGTTTTCCAGTTCCGGCACAGGTTAGCCTGTTTAAGATAACAGCAATTTACTCATCAGAATTGGCAAATATTCTAAAGACTGCCCCGCCTTATTAGCATACGCCACGGCCCTGGCTGGATATTTCCCCACGCCGCCATTAGCTGTTGAAACAGGTTAGTTATCCCGGTCAACCCTTAAACCGGTTAGTAATCGGCAATCGTCTATCCCGACCAAAAGCCCGCGGTGTTATCTTAATCCCCGGTGGTGCCTGTCGGCGCTTATACTCGCTCCCGTCAACCAGTTGGGCTACTCTCTTCACTACCTCCGAATCAAATCCCCGGGCGACGATTTGCTCGATGCTTTTATCTTCCTCAACATATGCCGTCAGCACCGGATCAAGGACTTCATAGGCGGGCAGGGTATCGCTATCCCTCTGGTCAGGCTTTAGCTCCGCCGATGGCGGTTTCTCTATAATAGCCGACGGTATAAGCTCCGAATCGGCCTGTAAG
>CAYFGR010000045.1:0-9505 GCA_964343135.1 uncultured Dehalococcoidales bacterium | reverse complement strand
ACCAGCACCAAAACCAGCACCAGCACCAGCACCAGCACCAAAACCGGAGAAATTGAGCCCCGAGGAATTTTACAAGAAAAATCAGGTAACTATAATAGCTGATAGCTCACCGGGCGGTGGTACTGACTTTATCGCCCGTTTGTTTGCCAGTTACTGGACTGAGTTTACTGAAGGGCCGGCCATGCCAGTCAGGGTTATGTCAGGTAAAGGCGGCGTCAGAGGTTCAGAATATGTGTTTAACGCTGAGCCTGATGGGCTGACCATAGGCAATACTCACCATCCCCGGACGATGATACTAGGTCCAGTTCTAGGGCTACCCGGACCTGAATTTGACCGATCGAAGCTTGGTTATATAGGATTCATGGGGGCTGCCCCATATTTCTTTGCGATAGCGGAAAACTTGCCATACACGACTGTGGATGAGCTAAAACACGGGGAAGAACAGATTCTCCTCGGTGCCAAAGTAGTAGGCGGGTCGACCTTTTTGGGTTCAGTAGTAGCCAGTGAAGTTCTCGGGCTTGATGCCAAGATAGTCGCCGGCTATGAAATTCGGGAGATTGCGCTGGCGGCGGCTAGGGGGGAAATACATGGCCAGGGCAGCGAGGCTCAGACGATTTTGCCCGATATAGAAAACGGACTCACCAAGCCGATTGCGGTCCTTGCTTATCAAAGGCATTCAGATTGGTTTGATGTGCCGGCAGTTCCAGAGATTGTGGACAAGCTTACTCCTGCGCAAGAAGATATATTGGCCTTTCTGGATGCGGCAAAGGCTGGTAAGACATTTTTTGTCCCACCAGGTACACCACCAGACAGACTTGAGTATCTGCGCCACATCTTTACTGAGATTATGAGCTATAAGCCCTTTCTAAAACTGGCGTCGAAGCGGTGGCCGGTCTGGGTTGAACCACTCACCGGTGAGGAGATTGAGCAAGAGATTTTAAGAGTGCTCAACATGCCAGCGGAGAGAACGGAAGCGCTCCGCAAGGTACTAATGGAAAAGTATGTCAAATAGCATGAGCCCGAATTGGAAAGCACCCTTGAAATAAAGGTCTTTGACTAACCTGAGTGACACTGCGGGATCTCTGGGAGGCGTTTCGCCTCCCAGAGATATCAATTTAAGCGCGAGATATAGATAAGGATAAGCTATGTTAGAAGCGTACGTAGAGAGCCTACAGTTCTTTCTCAGCGTGGAGGGCTGGCTGTATATACTCGCCGGGATAGTTATTGGACTTATCTTTGGTGCCCTGCCCGGGATAGGTGCTATAGTGACCATGAGTCTCATGCTCCCTTTCATCTTCGAGATGCGCCCGGAGCACGCCCTGCCCCTTTTTATCGCCTCCTCCGTGGGAGCAGTCATGGGTGGCTCAATAACCTCGATCCTGCTCAACGTACCGGGAACAACCATTAATGTCGCCACCCTCCTCGATGGCTATCCCCTGACGCAGAAAGGAGAGGGGGCTCGCGCCCTCGGGGCAGCCCTGACCGCTTCAGCAGCCGGGGGAGCCATTCCGGTATTCCTAGCCCTAGCTATGATTCCTCTGGTATTGATTCTGGCTCTTGCCCTCAGTTCAGGGGATATGGCCTCTGTGGTACTTTTAGGGCTCGCCTTTCTCGCCGTCGTCAGCAGGGGCTCCATGTTGAGAGGGCTGATTGCAGGCGCGCTGGGCATCCTGTTTTCCCTAATAGGAATCCATTATGTGACTGGAATAACTCGTTTCACTTTTGGCAGTTACTACCTCCTAGACGGTATTCCATTAGTGCCAGTAACTCTGGGACTATTCGCCCTGCCGGAGATGCTCCGCCTAGCCATACGTGGTGGGGCTATTGCCCAGACAGGAAAGATGATACTGAGCATGCGCGGTGCCTTTGAAGGGGCAAAGGACGTAGTTCGTCACCGGTGGCTCTGGCTACGCTGCACCATAATCGGCTACATAATCGGCGTCATCCCCGGTGTTGGCGCTTCCATCGCCATCTGGGTGGCGTACGGGCACGCTAAACAGACCTCAAAGCATCCCGAGACATTTGGCACTGGCAATGTAGAAGGGGTTATCGCTCCCGAAAGCGCCAACAACGCCAAAGAGGCAGGGGCATTGCTGCCCACCCTGGCTCTCGGCATTCCGGGAAGCGGGGAAATGGTAATAGTTCTGCTGGCGATTATGTTGCTCGGGATTAGACCGGGTCCCGAGATGATGACGGTACACCTGCCCCTGTCCCTCCACATAATACAGGTTGTCTTCGTGGCTAACGTATTAACGGCGGTTATTTGCTTTCTCCTTGCGCCTCGGCTGGCGAAAGTAGCCACAATTCCAGTCTCCTATCTTGTCCCTATTGTCCTGGTCATTGTCTTTGTCGGCGCCTTTGCCTACAATGAGGACTTTCTGAATCTTATTGTGCTACTTCTTTTTACTTTGCTGGGCGTGCTGATGAGAAAGTACGATTTCAATAGACCGGCGCTGCTCCTGGGGCTTGTCTTAGGCGGATTGTTTGAAAAGTATCTCTTCCTCGGCGTGGCGACCGACGGGCCGCTGTTCTTTGTCAGGCCTATCAGCCTTTCTCTTATTATCATAATCATCGCCCTATTTGTCTATGGACCAATAAAGAAACTGATTTCTCGTCCGCCTACCACAGGAGCGAAAGCCAGATGAAGAATAGAGAATATATTGTTGCCTATTTAGTTACTATGGCAATAGCGCTGGTCTTTCTGGGCTTGGCGTTAAGAATGGAACACTTATCCTCCAAAATACTTCCTTTAGTAATGGGCGGGTTTTGTCTTTTCCTAGGTTCCATTGGAATAGGCCGGGAGGTTTTGGCAGGGCGCAAGCTTGGGACAACGTTCGACCAAGATGAAATGACTGGCGGGGAAGAGAATGGGGAAAGTTGGCCCAAATATGCGGTTGCCGGTGCCTGGGTAGTAGGCTTTTTCCTGTCAATTTATCTGTTGGGCTTTATTATAGCTATCCCTGTATTTATCCTATCTTATCTGAAGACCCGGGGCATAAAGTGGCTTAGCGCTGTCGCTTTCTCCATCGTAACCGGGGCATTTGTTTATATCGTGTTTGTAGTTACCCTAGAACTTTATTTCTACGAAGGACTAATCTCTCCATATTTAAGAGTGCCAACCATACATTTCCGCTAAACCAAACAAGAATATAGGAATGAAAAAGTTAAACAATCAGTATGCCCAATTGTCGTAATCATAAGTGTATTACAGATCACCAATAAATAAAATCCAGTACTTTTGGCTATACTTTACCGCTCTGCCACACTTCCGTAAGTTATACCAGTTCCCAAATATGGGAGGATTACCTTCAAGTATTGCTGAAACAAAAGCGGATATTTACCCTATATAAGGTTTGGTTGTCTTTTTTAGCTAAAAACCTATGATGCCATCGCAGAACAGATCTTTCGAAGCTTAGAAGCTTATAAGTCAAATTGACACCTCGCCGGTGAAGGGTGGAACCTAACGGCTAGGAGTCCCAATGGGGATTATAGCGAGTGGAGGTATGACTTCAGTCCCCCTGGTGAAGGGGAGCACATTACGGTCAATGATGAGTGAAACAACTTTCTAAACAGGACGCTATTCCCGGTGTTTCCTCAGTTATCCGGTTATGGCAAGAGCGATGGCGGCATTGCCGGACACACTGTTAATTAGTGATTTCAAACTTATGCATTCGTGTGGAGTATGGGCTAGGTGCTCTTCTCCGGGTCCATAGCCGATGGTCGGAATGCCTAATACCGCGGCGGTGTAGCTCCCGTCCGTGGCAAATTCCCAGTAGCCAATTTCCGGTTCACCCGACTCTAAATCCCTCAAGGCATTACGGACTTGTGACACCATAAAGTGGTCCGGAGAAATCTGCCATGAAGGCATTGCTTTTCGCCCGGTTCTGTTTAATCCGGTATAGCTAATGGTATCAACCTGCGGCACTCGTACCGCCCCTTTAAAATCAGGGTCGCCTTGCTCCAAATTTTTCAGGATAGTTTCTATCTGGCTCAAAATAGTCTCATTAGACTCGCCGGGGATTAGACGGCCGTCCAGGTAGATGGTGCAAATATCCGGTATGATGTTAGTACCACCTGGAAGACAAGAGATGTCGGTCAAATTAAGAGTCGATTTGCCAAACAATTTATTCCTGGGCAGCTTAAGGTCCATCGCCTGAATCTCAGAGATAACCGGCAGCATTTTGTATACTGCGTTAACACCGTGCCCCGGGGCGCTACCATGGCTGGTGCGTCCGGCGGTGGTCAGCTCAAGTTCAAGGCGACCTTTGTGACCCAGCATAAGCTTCAGGTTAGAAGGTTCACCGACAGCCGTGAAATCAACTTTAATTCCCCGTTCCGCGAGAGTTGCATCGCACAGATGGCCAATACCGGAGTGTACACACAGCTCCTCCTGCACTACGGCAGTTACGATAATGTCGCCTTTGTGTTCAAAACCAAATTTCTTGATAAGGGCTGCGGCGAAGACGTGAGAAGCAATCCCTCCCTTCATGTCACAGGCGCCCCGACCATAAAGATAGCCGTCTTCGATAATACCGCCGTAGGGGTCATGCTCCCATAGGTCCAGTCGGCCAGGGTCTACGTGGTCCATATGGCTATTTAACATAATGTTATTACCCTTGCCGTTACCTTTGATTATCCCCACAACATTTCCCATTGGATCAGTGAATACTTCATCATAGGTTAGTTTTTTCATCTGGTTAGCGATGAGAGTGGCGGCGGCTTGTTCCTGACCGGTGATACTGGATGTCTGCACCAGTCGTTGTAAGAAGTCAGCTAGTTCATCAGTAATTTTTGCACTGGTTTCTTTAAGACCGGAAATTGTCATGATACCTCCTGCGGGTAATAGAATCATCTTTATCTTAGATGATTCTGTCCATCCCCTGTCAAGACATGTCGGCGTAGGGTGCCCGCCTAACCTGATGCAGCTATCCAAAAAATCGGTATTTATCTACCGTGATAAAGCCGTAAAAAAGATGTATGTTTCTAAGAAATAAGGGAAGGAGGTCAATCCGACCTCCTTCCCGGCAATGCTGCGGTACATTGCTGGCTTTTCCGGTTAAGCTCTATCTTCAAAATTAACGACTAAATCCTTCAGGATTTTTCTTTCCTTTAGCGGGGAGAGAGTGATTTCGTTTTGTTCCGGTGAAACGACTTCCCAGCACACCAGCCGTGGTTTGTCGTTGACCATCATCAGGCAGCCGTTGCACATTCTGGCTTTACATAAATGACGACGGTACGCCAGTGACGGGTCAATCTCATCGAAGATATAATTCAGGAAATCCAGCACCCTCACCCGGCTCCCCCGTGGTACCTGGTAGGTCTGAATATATTCGGTATCTTTCACCGGGTCGTATCTGGTCACAGTGATTTTTACCATATCATTATTCATGGCTTGTCTCATCGGGGGCGCCAATATATGGGGTCTTCACTTCTTCGGTTCTCATCTGTAACTCACCGGCTACGCGCCGGGTGATAATATTCTTCAACCACTGTTTATGGTTTGTTTCCGGGTAATCGGTGCGATAATGGGCACCCCTCGATTCTTCGCGCAGTAAAGCTGATTTTACGACGGCAGCACCCAGTTTCAGCATATTAAAAAGTTCAAAGGCGTGTATCTGGTCGTAATTAAATATACTGCCGGGAACAATCTTCAAATCTGTCTCAGCCTGTTGTCTGATGTCCTTTATTTCCTTTCGGGCTGTCTCCAGCCCATCCTTATTTCTCACCACCCCCACATACTGGTACATCGTTTCCCTCAGTCTCCGAATCAAAACGCTGGAATGAGTCTTGCCTTTCGTCGATTCCGGATTGAAGAGTAACCGGGGCTTTGTCTCTTCCTCACGAACAATTGAATCGCTAATTTCCCCCGTCTTTTCCCTGCGGAAATTGGCGGCTTCCTTACCGGCTATTTCACCGAAGACCAGGCACTCGGCGAGGGCGTTACCGGCCAATCGGTTCGCCCCGTGAAGGCCGCCCACGACCTCGCCGGCGGCGTACAGGCCGGTAATATTGGTTTCACATTTTGCCGTTATCCGGATACCGCCCAGGGTAAAGTGGTAGGTGGGTGCCACTTCAAAACGGCGGTCGCTGACGCCGAAGCGTTCCGGCCAGATATAAGAACGGGGGCGGTCCTTACGGATCTCTTCCCAGTTTGCGATGTCCGAAGTGTCCAGCCAGACCCCATGGTGAGGCGTGCCTTTACCGCGGGTAATTTCCAAAAAGATACTGCGAGAGAGCATATCCCGGGGCAGATTTTCGGCTAATTCGGGATTCTGCCTGGCTAGAAAGCGGTCACCTTCGGCGTTGTACAGTTTTAATCCGGATGTCCACAGTGCGCTGGTTGCTACGATGATACCGTGCAGGGACTCCGGGTGAACGAAAGCGGTGGGGAAAAATTGCGTAAACTCAATACCGATTAGCTCCACGCCAGCCTGCAGCGCCATGGCATAGCCGTCACCGGTGGCACCGGCGTCCATATCGGTTACTTTATAGGAAGAGCCGGCACCGCCGGTGGTAAGAACAAGCGCCTTGCACAGAAACGCCACCATTTCACCGGTACGCAGGTCCAGTCCCAGTGCCCCCTGCACCCTGTTATCACTCACCACCAGGTTCCAGACATAAATATCATCCATGAGTTGAATACCCGGCGAGTGTTTTTTGACCTCTTTACAGAGAGCATTCTGGATTACCTGCCCGGTTTTTTCATTATGGTGGACACCCCGGTTATATCGGTGTCCCGGGCTGGGAAGCTGGTAGTAATGGTATTTGGCGGGATTGATTCGGTCCTTACCTTGCTTGTACCAGGACACACCGTAGCGTTCCAGGTCGTATACAGTTCTGGGTGCCTCTTCAGCCAGTATTTTGACGAGTGCCTGATTTCCCAGATAACGACCTTCAGTAATGGTATCCAGAAAGTGATACTCTGGGGAATCCCGTTCATCAGTATGACCCAGTCCGGCAGCATAGACGACGCTTCCCAGGCAGGTGGTGCCCGAGCGTCCGAAGGTTCCTTTATTGGTGATAATTACCCGGGCGGTATTTTCGGCGGCGGCAATGGCGGCGGTGCAGCCCGCCGCCCCACTACCGATAACCAGAACGTCACATGACATCTTGCGGATTTCACGCACTGATAATTACCTTTTCCAGCCGATACTTTAATAACACAGGTTCAGCATTAACATGGCATAGACTTTGCTGGCATCAATTAACTGGTCAATCTCAAGGAATTCGTTTTCTTTATGGGCATTGCCTCTTTTCAGGTCGCCCGGGCCGTATCCGATGCCGGGAATACCACCCTTCTTAAATACCGCGGCCAGGTCGCCAGCGGCAATCGTGCCACTAATTATAGGGTATTCACCCCGGATTTCTTTGGCGGCTTCTCGGACGATTTTCAATGCATGGTCATCTTCCGGAAGTTCAACGGGGTCATGGTCCTGAATTACCTCAACACTGGCGTCAAGCTCAGGATACTTTTTCTTAAGGTTAGCAATGGTAGTTTCCATAAACGCCACTGCCTGCTGCCAGCTCTGTCCGGGAACCAGGCGCATGTCAATTCCGACTTCGCAGTGGTCGCAAACGACGTTGTATTTCTGGCCGCCCTGTATCCAACCGTAATTTATGGTGTGGTCACCCAGCACCGGATGTTTTTTATAAGGGATGCCGTTTTCCAGTTCCGCCAGTATTTTGATGGCACCATTTATGGCATTGATACCCTCCTTAGGAGTGCTGCCGTGAGCCGTCTGTCCTTTTACCGTAAGTTTATATTGGGTTAAACCCTTAAAATAGGCTTTTATTTCCATGTCCGAGTGCACACAGTAGATACAGATATCCGGTTCGACAATTCCGTTCCCGATGAGGTAATGCATACCCAGACGCCCTCCGATTTCTTCATCTACGGTACCCACGATTGATACGTCACCCTTAAGTTTAACTCCGGATGCAATCAGAGCCTCAAGAGCCACCACTACGGAAGCCGTGCCGCCTCCTTTGCTATCCATCACGCCCAGCCCGTATATTTTATTGCCAATGACGGCTCCGCCATACGGGTCGGTTTCCCATTTTTTCAAATCACCAGGGCTTACCGTGTCCAGATGACCGGAAAACTGGACTTTGGGGCTACCCGTCGTGCCGCGCAGAACGCCGATGCAGTTGGGACGGTCTTTCTCCCCCTCGGCCCACTTAACCTCAAGTCCCATCTCCTTGAGCTTGTTCCCCAGGAAGTGAGACACCGCTTTTTCGTTGCCGGTCTCGCTGGGGATTGCCACCAGTTCGCGGCTGACTTCAACGAGTCTCTTCTCCGTAATTCGGGACAGCACCTCTTGCTTGGCTTCTTCCATGGTTTTCATGATGAGTTCCCTCCTTTAATTATGTTTTGGTTAGATTTGGCGTCACTTTCATATTGTAAATAGTGGGACGAAGGGATAGCAGTGTACGTCTTCTAAGTCTTGAGCCAGGGTAAACGGCGTCACTATTTGGCACTGCCGGCGGCTATATTTTCCCCGGCGGCTAAGACCGCCTCAATTATCTGCATATATCCCGTGCAGCGGCAGAGATTCCCGGAAAGAGCTACTTTCACCTCTTCTTCCGTAGGTTCCGGATTCTGGTCCAGTAGCACCTTTGCGGAAAGCACCATACCCGGCGTGCAGTAGCCGCATTGAATGGCAAAATGGTCGATAAACGCCTGCTGGACGGGGTGTAGTTCTTCCCCCTTAGCCAGCCCTTCAATAGTGGTGATTTCCCGGTTTCTTACCTGTACTGACAGGATTAAGCAGCTCCTGACCGCCTCGCCATCAATAAGGACGGTGCAGGCACCGCACTCACCAGTCTGACAACCTACCTTCACGCCGGTGAGGTTAAGTTCTTCCCGCAACACCTCGGACAGGAACTTGTGGGGCGCGACGAACACCTCGTAATCCTCTCCATTCACTCTTAGTTGTATCAGCTGTTTCATATTAGACCTTTCTCCTGAGGGTGTTGAAGTGGTAATCGGGCTAAGTGCCGGCGGTCAACTCGGTAAGCGCTTGTTTTGTCAGCACCTTAACCATATCCCGTCGGTAGTCCGCCGAGCCGCGAACGTCGGATATCGGCGATGATTCCTCAGCGGCAACCTCGGCGGCTTTATCCATCAGGGGTTCGTTAATCGTCTTACCCTTTAGAACTTCTTCCGCGCGGAAGGCTCTGATTGGAGTAGGCGCGACGGCACCCAGGGCTATTCTGGCGTCAATTATATTAAGGTGTTGGGCATCCAGTGTAATAATAACGGCGACACCTGCCAGGGCGATATCAACGGCGGTTCTTGGCTCCAGTTTGAGGTATACACTCCGCGTGTGTGCCGGAGGATCGGCTATCTGAATTTCAACCAGCATCTCGTCAGTCTCGAGGGCATTCTGACCGGGACCGACGAAAAAATCTTCCGGGTTAACCGTTCTTTCCCGATTAACCCCGGCTATCCTCACTCTGGCGCCCAGTCCAATCAGTGGCGGGGGGCTGTCGGCGGGGGGGGGGG
>CAYFGR010000044.1:0-9530 GCA_964343135.1 uncultured Dehalococcoidales bacterium | reverse complement strand
CCATGAATCACCGGGGGTAAAGTTTAACGACGCCGATCTCCTAGGAATTCCCGTCCGGATTACTATCAGCCCCCGTACTCTGGACAAGAACAGCGCTGAAGTAAAGCTCCGCGCCGAAAAAGAAACCCGGCTGGTGCCACTGGATGAGGTAATGGCAAAGCTTAAAGAGATTATTAATAAGGGTGAGAAATCAAGCTAAATCGGCTTAATGCCTTGCACCTTAATACTCATCACCGAACTGGCCGCGGCTACAATGTCCTCACTCGCTATTGGGGGGAGCTTTAAGATTAGTGTTAGCTACGTAGTGCAGCGCCAAGCTCTTGGAATAGCTTATCCAGGATTTGCTGCTGAACCTGATTAACCGCTTCATCGGTAAGGGTATCAGTTGGTGATTGGAAGGTAATCCGATACGCCAGGGATTTTTTACCCGGAGGCACCTGCTTACCGGAATACACATCAAAAACGGCAACCTGAGTGACCAGTGGAAAACCCCCAATGAGGTCACCGATCTGCCGGTGGGTAACACCGTCATCAACTATCAGTGCTATATCTCGGTCAACAGCCGGAAACCGCGGTATTGGCTGGAACATTACATGGTCGATTGTAAACGGTAAGAGCGCCATTAAATCGATTTCAAACAGAAATACCGACTCTGAAATATCAAAAGCCCCAAGCACCTTGGGGTGTACCTCGCCAACAATGCCCAGCCGGTTACCGGCAATTACAATAGCTGCCTGCCGGCCGGGATGCAGACTATCATCCGACCCGGTTTCAAAGCTTGCTTTGATTCCCAATTGCCCAAGCAAGCCTTCCACCACTCCTTTAGCATCAAAGAAATCAATGGCCCCGCTCTCGCCGTGCCAGAATCTATCACATCTGGCTCCAGCCATGACCCCACACAATCTCTCGGGCTCATCCGGTAAGTCTTTCTGTCGCGGTACATAAACTTTACCCAGCTCAAAGAGGCGCATGCCGCTACCTTCAGATCGCCGGTTTGCCGATAGTGCCGTAAGCAGTCCGACTCGTAAATTAGGGCGAAGATACTCCTGATCAGCCGTCATCGGATTAGTCAGACGAAGCGGCTCCGGTTCCGGAGGTTTAATCTGCGGGTTAAGTTTACTCAGGGACTCTAAAGCTACCAGCGAGTAGGTAAGTATTTCCTGAAAGCCATAGCCGATAAGACCCTGTCTTACCCTCGGCTTAAGACCGATAATCGGCGCCGGATTTTGTGTCGGTACCGGTGCGCTTAGCATGGTCGTGGGAATCTTATCGTAGCCAATTATTCGAGCTACCTCCTCAACAAGATCGACCATCAAACTTGTATGACTCCGCCAGTAAGGAGGTGTTGCCCGAACGACGGAAGCCGGCGTATCCACCTCACAATCAAAGCCCAAAGCCGTTAATGTGCTCACAACCTGCTCAAGACTGAACTCAACTCCTAAAACTCGTTTAACATCATCGATTGACAGACGTATCGGCTCACGGCCCGTTTTGCCGGGGTAAACGTCAGCCACTCCCTGTGCCGCTTCACCACCCGCTAACTGCAGAATTAACTGTGTCGCCCGTTTAAGCCCTAGCATCGCCATCTCGGGGCGTATGCCCCGCTCAAACCGCATACAGGCTTCACTGGGCATCGGTAGTGACCGACCGGTATAGTGAATACTGGTCGGGTTAAAATTAGCCGCTTCCAGCAGTATTGAGGTGGTCCCTTCGGTTACCTCGCTATTGGCACCACCCATGACGCCGGCAACCGCTACCGCTCTCTCCGCATCAGCGATAACCAGAGTATCCCAGGAGAGGGCTCTTTCCACACCGTCCAAGCTAATAATCACCTCACCGGCAGCCGCCCGCCGGACAATGATTTTCTTACCTCGGATTCGTTCATAGTCAAAAGCGTGTAACGGCTGGCCGTATTCCAGCATAACGTAGTTGGTAATATCCACGATGTTATTTATGGGGCGCATGCCACAAGTCAGCAAGCGCTGCTGCATCCACTTCGGTGACTCCGTTATCTTTACCCCGTTAATCAAACTGGCGCAGTAGCGTGGACAAAGTTCAGGGACAACAATTTCAACGGATACATACTGTCCTATCTGGGAGGCTCTTTCTTCATACTCAAGCTCGGGAAGACGCACACCCTGTCCACTCAGGGCGGCAATTTCACGGGCAATGCCGATAACGGACAGACAATCGGGTCGGTTCGGCGTTATTTCCAGGTCAAAAATAATATCACCCAGATAGTCCGCTAGGGAGGTACCGACGGGTGCTTCTGCCGGCAGCACCATGATTCCCTCATGGCTATCCGAAATACCCAGCTCTTTCTCCGAACAAATCATACCATTGGAAACCACCCCACGAATTTTGGCGGATTTCAGTTGTGCCCGTTCTCCGCTATACCCATCGATAAGCTGAACGCCAACGTGAGCAAAGGCAATTTTATCGCCGGGATTCAGATTGGGTGCCCCGCAAACCACCGTCGGCTGTTGGGTGCCTAATTCCACGGTAGCCAGACGCAACCGGTCAGCGTTGGGATGAGGAATGACATCAATTATTTTACCGACCAGGATATTCTCCCAGGCGCCGCCAATAACTTTTTTACCCTCGACTTCAAGGCCCGCCATGGTTAGACGGTCAGCCAATTCGGTCAGGGGCATATTGATATCTACATAGTCTCTCAGCCAATTAAGTGAAACCTTCATCCTAGAACTGCCTCAAAAACCTAAGGTCACTGTTGTAGAATAGCCTGATATCATTAATCCCGTAGCGCAGCATGGGTATGCGGTCAATACCGATGCCAAAGGCAAAACTGGTGTAAGCGGCCGGGTCAATACCACCACGCTCCAGCACGTGGGGATGAGTCATGCCCGCCCCCATTATTTCAATCCAGCCGCTGTTACTACAGAGGCGGCAGCCCTTACCGCTACATACCCCACACTCAATAGCCATTTCAATACCGGGCTCAACAAAAGGAAAATAGTCACAGCGAAAGCGAATCTTTCTATCTTCTCCGAAGAAACGACGGGCAAACTCGTAAAGCGTCCCCTTCAGGTCCGCCATGGTAATACCTTTATCCACCGCCAGACCGTCAATCTGATAGAACATTTGGCTGTGGGTAGCGTCACTAGCCTCATACCGAAAAACTCGTCCCGGTTCAATAACTCTAATCGGCGGTCTCATGGTTTCAATGACCCGCGCCGTTACTGACGTGGTGTGGGTGCGCAGCAGCATCGTATTTTGACCGTTATCAGATTTACCATCTATCCATGACGTTGACATGTTGTCACGCGCCGGGTGTTCTTCCGGAATATTTAATGCCTCGAAGTTGTAGTAGTCCCACTCCACTTCGGGACCCTCGACCACCTGAAAGCCCATAGCGGCAAAAATTCCGCATATTTCATTCAGGGTTTGTGTAAGCGGGTGGAGTCTACCCGTCGGCAAAGGACGACCGGGCAGCGAAATATCAATGACCTCTTCGGTCGCTGATTGGACTAGCTTTATCCCTTGAAGAGTTTGTCCTTTAAGCCGGAAGCTATCCTCCAGTTGAGACTTTATCTTATTAGCCCCGGCGCCAATTGTCTTCCTATCTTCCAGAGACAGTGTGGCTAAGCTACGGAGAACCCGGGTCAGTTCACTTTTCTTACCCAGATAGCCAATCCGCCATGCCTCCAGCTCTTTAGCATCAGTGATATTCTGCAGTTCCCGTTGTGCCGTTAGTTTGAGGTCTTCCAGTTGCTGTAGCATAATATCGCCTGCTATGAGGTTAATGTTTAATGGAAATGGGGATCAAGTTCTTTTAGCCCTGTACTTCGCCTCTGACCGTGGTTACGATACTGGCAAAGGCCTCCGGCTCTTTCACTGCCATATCGGCAAGCATCTTGCGGTTGATTTCAATACCAGCCCGCTTCAGCCCGTTCATGAACTGGCTATAAGTAAGTCCTTCATTCCTGCTGGCCGCGCTAATCCGTAAAATCCATAACCGTCTCATGTCACCTTTTCTTTCCCGACGGTGAGCATAGGCGTAACTCAATGACTTTAACATGGACTCGTGCGCCCTTCGGAAAAGGGAATGCTTGGTGGCCCGGTGTCCCTTGGTCAGAGCCAGTACTTTCTTATGTCGTCTATGGGCGGTAACACCCCTCTTTACGCGTGGCAAAACATCCTCCTATTACTTACACTCCGTTAGGCAACAGCCTTTTAATTCTACGTTTATCCTTGCTATGAACTGGAATCGTCTCATCAAAGAGACGCTTGGTCCGATTAGCTTTGTTGCGGCGTAGATGGCTTTTCGGCCCCTTAACCCGCATCAGTTTACCGGTGCCGGTAAGGTGGAAACGGTCCTTAGCTCCCTTATGAGTCTTTATCTTTGGCATTTAGTATTCCTAAACTCCTTCCTTTACTTTGATTTTCTGGGAAGATAAGGGGGCCAGGATAATATTCATTCTTTTACCTTCCAGTGAGGGTTGCTTCTCCAGCAAGGCCACTTCATTTAGTGTTTCCGCCATCCGCCGCAGCAATTTCCAGCCAAGTTCGGGATGGGTAATCTCACGCCCTCTGAACAGCACCGTTATCTTAACCTTATCCCCGGCTTTCAATAGCTTCGTGGCTGACCTCGTTTTAGCATCAAAATCATGAGCCTCAATTTTCGGCCGCAACCGAACCTCCTTCAATCCCACCACCCGCTGGCTTCTCTTAAGCTCACGCTCTTTCTTATCTTGCTCGTATTTATATTTCCCGTAGTCAAGCAGGCGACATACTGGTGGGCTCGCCGTTGGTGCCACCTCAACCAGATCAAGGTCACGCTTCTTGGCTACTTCTCTAGCCTGATACAGGGGCATAACCCCCAGTTGCTCATTCTTCTCCCCGATGAGGCGGACTTCTCTGGCTATAATTCTCTCATTGATACGCAGTTTCTTAATTATGTTGCTAGTTACCTCCTTTAGGCCCGCACACCCTGCGGTCAAAAACTATAGCACAATCTGGCAGACTAATCAAATCGTAATCTGTCACCAATACCACCGCGTTACGGCAAGCATAGACCATTCTCATTACTGGTCACCAGCCCTTTCTTTAATCACCTTCGCCACCATTTCCTTAAAGTCGTCAAACGACAATGAGGCTAACTGTTCTCCACTGCGTAAACGTACCGATACCGTTGCCGACGCTACTTCCCGGTCACCAACCACCAGCATATACGGCACCTTATCCAGTTGCGCCTGCCGAATCTTCAGGTTTATTCGTTCCGACCGGGCGTCAACCTCGGCACGCACTCTCTCACTTTTAAGACTGGATACCAGTTGCTTACCGTAGTCCAGATGACGGTCGGCTACTGGTATCACCCTTACCTGAACCGGCGCCAGCCACACCGGAAAAGTACCGCCATAGTGTTCAATAAGCGAGGCAAGAAAGCGCTCCATACTACCCAGCACGGTTCGATGTACCATCGCTATCATATGCTCCTGCCCGTCCTCACCAATGTAGGTAACATCAAAACGCTGCGGCAAATTAAAATCAACCTGAATCGTAGGACCCTGCCACCCCCTCCCCAGAGCATCTTCAAATTTAATATCTATTTTTGGCCCGTAGAACACGCCCTCACCGGGGTCCACCGTGTAATCTACCTCCAGCCGGGCCAGGGCTTTCTTCAGAATTTCAGTAGCCTCTTCCCAGACCTGTGTGGTGCCGGTATATTTTTCCGGACGTGTGGAAAGCAATACCCGGTAATTAGTAAAACCAAAAGTATCAATCATGAAACGAGCCAGCTCCAGCACGCCGGCTACTTCATCTTCCAATTGATCCAAACGGCAAAAGATATGCGCATCATCCTGGGTAAAACCCCTGACCCGGGCGAGACCATGCAGTACCCCGGAACGTTCAAAACGATAAACGGTACCCAACTCAGCATACCGCAACGGTAGCTCACGATAGCTCCGCAATCGTGATTTGTAAATTAATATATGCCCCAGGCAATTCATGGGTTTAAGCACGTATTCCTGTCCCTCTATCTCCATAGGGCTGTACATGCTGTCACGGTAAAACTCCCAGTGCCCGCTGGTTCTCCACAAATCCAGCTTACCAATATGGGGCGTACACACAATGTCATAACCACGCTTGAAGTGCTCATCCTTCCAGAAATCCTCGATAAGACTGCGAATCACAGCGCCCTTCGGATGCCAGTGGACCAATCCCGGACCGGCCTCTTCGTGAATGCTGAACAGATCAAGCTCTTTACCCAATTTTCTATGGTCGCGTTTTAA
The DNA here is from genome assembly GCA_964343135.1 of uncultured Dehalococcoidales bacterium. Taxonomy (GTDB): domain Bacteria; phylum Chloroflexota; class Dehalococcoidia; order Dehalococcoidales; family JAUYDJ01; genus CAYFGR01. Next base: position 3,276 of record CAYFGR010000044.1, on the reverse strand, counting down.
TGCTTCCTCAATTTTTCGCAGGTGGTCAGCCAGAGCCGCCTCGGTAGCAAAGGCAACGCCATATATTCGTTGCAACATGGGACGGGTCTCATCGCCCCGCCAGTAAGCGCCGGCAATATTAACCAGCTTAAACGCTTGTATCTCCCCGGTGGAGCTGACATGGGAACCACGGCACAGGTCAACAAACTGACCTTGGCGATACAAACTAACTTTACTCTCCGGTATATCAGCAATCAGTTCCAGTTTGTAGGGCTGGTCGGCAAAGAGCCGCTGAGCTTCAGTCCTATCCATTTCTTCTCTGACAAAAGGTAAATTCGCCCGGATGATTTCACCCATCCCGGCTTCAACGGCAATTAAATCATCCGGGGTCAACGCCCGAGGCAATTCAAAGTCATAATAAAAACCGTCATCAATCACCGGCCCGATACCAAACCTAGCATCCGGAAAGATGACCTGCACCGCCTCGGCCATAACGTGCGCCGCCGAGTGGCGCATGGTCTCCAGTCTATCTTCATTGACTAAATTTTCTTTGTTTACCGCCATTTACCGAAATCCCTCAACCCACTAAAGGAAAACCTCCCACCCTGTCTCAGGGACGAGAGGCTTTAATTACCTCCACAACCAGCCCACCTATGGCCTGTCTGCCCAATCGGTATTACCCATTGCCAGCAAACTTCATTATATCAGCCATGTACGATAAGTGCAATCTCGGTACATTCAATTTAGTTTTCCAGATTCAGCATTAAGGAGCTGTACTGATTTTAACGCCCCTTATCACTTCCACTACTTATTATACACCAGGTGCAACATGGCTGAACATATTATCAGAGTAGAAAACCTGATCAAAAAATACGGCGAACTGGCTGCCGTGAATGATATCAGCTTTACGGTAACGCCAGGAGAGATGTTTGGTTTTCTGGGCCCTAATGGCGCCGGAAAAACCGCGACCATCAATATCCTGTGCACCCTGTCCAAGCCGACGTCGGGACGGGTCTTTATCAATGGCTTCAACATGGTGCGTCAGCAAAATCAGGTGCGCCTGTCGATTGGGCTGGTCTTCCAAGACCCCAGTCTGGATGAGCGCCCTAACAACCTGCAGAACCTCTGTTTCCACGCCTCGGTTTATAATGTGCCGGTGTCTATTCGCGAGCCGCGGATTAAACAGGTACTCAAAATGATGGAACTCTGGGACAATGTTACAGTGATGGCGTTTTTTGGTACTACGATGACACTCCTGGCGATATAGTCTTTCGGTAATCAGGAATAGCCTGCAATGACGCCATTATCCGCACCACAGACTAGATGCAAGTCAAACCCATCACACAGCCAACAACACGGCTAATGTCCCCGACAAGTCCTGACGCCCCTGGTTCAGCGCTACCGCTCCTCATTCTTCAAGAGGTCACTGAATACCCCGGCGTGGTATATTTCATTATCCCGTATCCGCTGGAGAAGCCTTTTCAGGTCGGGGTCTTGCGTCTCTTTTGCCGCACGGTCATACTCAACGGCGACGATTTGTTCAATGTTAATATCAGTGCGGAGCATATCAACAACTGTGGTTGACTGGTCAACCTCGGTGTGCTCTATTTTGGGATTACCGCCGCTGTCAACCAGCACCTGGGCGAGCCAGCCCAGATGCTGCATCTCATTAATTGCCTGGTCTTCCATCTGCTGCTTCATATCCGGATTACATGTCGTGTAGGCGTGAAGAAGATACTGGAGAATGACCGTATACTCATGCTTGATACCCCAGTTTAGCAACTGTGCCGTCTTGTCCTGACGAATGCCCCTGACATCCTGAGCCTTTTCTCTCTGCGCTTTATCCGTAAAGTGCTGGAACTGTCCATGGTGTGCCTTTTCATCAGACAGTATTCGTTCCAAAAGTCGCCTGATTTTAGGGTCGTCGATAAGCCCGATATGTTCTTTATAGTGCCCGATAGCACCCTCTTCCAGCATCACGTTATTCTTCATCCAATCCGTTACCAGCACCCCACCCATTCGCATTGCCCCGCGTTCCAGGCTGGGGGAACCGCCCAGTTCAACTATAGCCTCCGCCAGCCAATCCAGGTGGCGCATCTCGTCCCGGGCAATAGCTTCAATCTCACAGGACATCTCACCTTCGCCCATCGCCAAGGCATGGTTCAGGTACTGGATGATAGCGCCATGTTCATCCTGAAGGTCTTTATTGAGCAGTTCGATAATTTTCCGTTTGTCCATTTTTCCTTCCCTGATAACTAATTTAGCCACCATCCAGAGATGAATGTTCTTTACTCACAAACCAAGCCGCCGGGTCTTTAAGGTATTCGTAGTAATCAAGGAGAATTCGATGGTGTTCCCGTTCCTGAATTGCCAGTGCTCCATAGAAATCCCTCTCTGCTCTGTATGCGGCGTTCTTACCCTGTTCAATATAGAAATCATAGGTTTTGTTTTCCATAGCCATGGCGGTCTGTACCGCATCAAGCTCGGTGGCAAGTGCCTTCACATTGACACCTTTCTCTTTAGAGGCCCGGGCAAATATCGTCCGTAAACCTCTGCCCCCATCCGCTTGAAAATCAGTTATCGGCCAAGCCTTTTTGCTTCTGATAGCATCGTATACCTCCTCAAATTTCCGGCGGTGAATGTCTTCCTCATCAGCTAAAGACTGTAGTAACTTCTTCCCCAGCCCATTTCCGCTTTCCTCGCTGGCTTTCCGGTAGAATTTTTTACCATCGGTTTCCATCTGAACGGCAATTTGAAGTCCCTTTAACGTTCTGTCCCGTTCCGTTGTCATTATCGATGTCCTCCTCGTTCCATGTGTATTATTACCAATTAGTGTGCCAAAATTTTACTGAACAAACGCTGCCACTCCCTCCTTAAACTGATACTTAGCCGTAGTCTAATCGATCGGGTAAAATATGTTAGCGTGGCAACCTATAATGAATTGTAGAACTAAATCTTTTCTTCGTCAATGTGACCGGCAACGCTTAGTAGTAAGCGATGTTTCCCAATAATTCCCCCGCGCATGACGTATACCGAGTTGCTTAAACCCCACCTGCCGGCTTTCGCTTACGAATTCGCTTGACAGCAATCATGTTATCATGTAATATTACGCTAAAATAGGGCTTTAATTCTAATAAGTCCGTTTGTCCTGAGCCCCTAGCTCAGGACAGACGGCATCCGGCACCAGTTTAGAATGGGAGGCAAGACATGCGATTTGACTATTTAGAGCCAACAACTCTTGGAGAAGCGGTATCTTTACTGAGCAAGTATAACGGTAAAGCCAAGTTAATTGCCGGG
>CAYFGR010000043.1:0-9823 GCA_964343135.1 uncultured Dehalococcoidales bacterium | reverse complement strand
GCTTACAGGTTTACTTGGCCGCTATTTACTTTAACCTCAGGGTAACTGGAATTCAGCACTTCAAGGTTGTCGGGGGTGAGACGGGGGGGGGTACCGGATGATACCGGCCGGCCTTTTCCAGCGATGACTGGTGGAGAACCAATACGATTTATGGTAAGACACGATAATGGAGAGTGATGCCGATGTCAGTAAAAGTAAGAAATGTGGTAATAGCACTGTTATTGGTGGCGAGCCTCGCCCTGTCTTTTGGGGCGGGCTGCACCATAGGCGCGGGCGCTGCGTCGAACCCGGATGAAAGCCTGGATGTAATTGAGCAGGCATGGGATTTTATCTTTAGCGATTATGTGGAATTGGATAGGCTCAATGCGGAAACACTGAGCCAGGCGGCCATAGAAGCTATGGTGACGGCAATAGATGATCCCTATACTTCCTTTCTGGCGGCGGAAGACTACCAACTAAGCATGACCAGTCTGGAAGGGGGATTCAGCGGCATCGGCGCTCAGGTAACGGTTAAGGACGAGCAGCTAACCATTATCGCTCCCCTGCCGAATTCACCGGCGTTTAAGGCGGGTATTAAGGCGGGTGATATTATTCTGGAAATCGATGGCCAGCCTGCCTCGGGAATGAGTATCGTGGAGGCAGTGCTGATTATCCGTGGACCAAAGGGAACCGCGGTTAAACTTCTTATCCTTCATCAGAGTGAGAACCTACCCCAGGAAACTGAGATTATCCGAGATAATATTGAGCTGCCCAGCGTGAGTTTTGATATGAGAGATGAGATTGCTTACATTAAAATCGCTCATTTTTCGGAGCGCACCAATCAAGAACTATCCCCCGTGTGGCAGACTATGACTGAGCAGGCGGCGGCTGGTATTATTATTGACCTGCGCCGAAATCCCGGCGGTATGCTGGCGTCAGTAGTTGATGTCGCCAGTAATTTCCTAGACGAGGGAGTAGTGGTCAGAGTGGTGGATAATCAGGGTAAACAATCTGTCCTGAACGTTGAATCGGGCGGAGCAGGTATTGAGTTGCCTATGGTGGTGCTGACTGATAACTATAGCGCCAGCGGCAGCGAGGTATTAAGTGGCACCCTACAGGATTACGGGCGGGCCACCGTTGCCGGTACCCGGACCTTTGGTAAAGGTAGTGTCAATGCCCTGCGCCGATTGAAGGATGGCTCCGGATTATATCTTACCGTAGCCCGCTGGCTTACACCCAACGGTCGTCTTATTGAAGGTGAAGGATTAGTCCCCGATTATGAGCTTGAACTGCAGGGAGAGGCGGCTATCCAGTGGGCAGTGGACTATTTCAGGCGTACGAGGTGACGCTATCGTCAACCATGGATTACATTGCGGTACGGTTTATAACTGTGATATATTGCGAAACAAACTCATCAGCTATAGGGAAAGGATGACATGGCCAGGTTGGAAACGGTAATGAAATTTATGCGTCGTGGGTTAACTTCTATCCCTTTTATTATTGTGATTGGCCTGGTTTTAGGTGGTCTGGTCTCTATTCCGGTAATACCTAGACCAAGTATTGCTACCATAACCGTCTCGGGAATTATTGGTGGCCAGGCATATGTCGATAATGTTCTGGATGTGCTTCAGTATGCCCGAGATGATAGTCGGATAAAGGGAGTTGTATTGCGGATAAATAGCCCGGGCGGTGGGGTTAGTGCTACCGAGCAGATATTTCTGGAATTGCTTCGACTGAGGCAACAGAAACCGGTGGTGGTTTCCGTTGGCGCCATCGCCGCTAGCGGTGGCTACTATGCTGCTCTGGCATCAAACTTTATCTATGCGGAGCCAGCGTCACAAATCGGTAGCATCGGCGTATGGGTTAATTTACCAATCCGTGAGGAACTGGAAGAAAAAATTGGTACCAGTGGGCCGTTTAAAGCCACCGGTTTCCCGATGCGAAAAGCGGTAAGTAACATGGAGATAGTAAGACAGACATTTGTTGAAGCCGTTGTCTCGCAGCGGGGAGAACGTTTACGGCTGTCTGAGGAGGAACTTTCCCGGGCTGAGCTGTATTTGGGTCTTGAAGGCATTAGAAATGGGCTGATTGATGATATCGGGACGAGGACGGCGGCGATAGAAAAGGCGGCGAATCTGGCTGGTGTCAGGAATTACGGAGTGATAGACCTTGTTATACCGGGGCCCGCCGTATTTCCGTTTTTCTCCGCTTCTGATTTGGAAGCCTTGAAATCCCAAATTAACTTTGTGCCCGTCTACTACTATCTGTACTTTGAGCAGGAGTAATTTGGTGAAGAAAAAGATAGCGATTGTCTTTCTGGTAGTGGTTATGGTCCTGTTCGGGAGGGGTATCTTCTACTATACCGGGCTCTATAGCCCGCCGTCGAGTGAAATGCCCAGCTACGGACATATCGTTGTTCCGTTCGCACCCTTGGGCGAGTTTGCCGACAATATTTCCGTGGAAGAAGGGGGGGTCTTAATCGATTTAGCTCATGATAATAACTTCGATTTAGCGGAGCTAAATGTCCTGCTGGCGCGTTTGGTTTCCCGTGGCTTAACGATAAGGCTGTTAGGGGTGGAGGATGACCTCGGGGAAGAACTTTTGGGTGAGGAAAGGGGAAAAGAGGACGAGGAAGAATTAATAGAGGCGGAAGAAAAGGCTGATCAGAGTGAGAACGTTTCAGACGGGGAAAATGGTGGGGCTGACCCGGGCGAAGAGACATTAGATGAAGAAGAGAAAGAATTGCCCGGCACCTTTATCGTCGTCAGCCCCCGGGAAGAATTCTCCAAGGAGGATAAGGAGACTACCGTCGAATTTATCGATAATGGCGGTAAGCTGTTACTAATCGCTGACCCCACCCGGCGGAGTGAGATAAACAGCCTATCTCTCAGTTTCGGGCTGATATTTGAGAGCGATTACCTCTATAATATGTGGCAAAACGAGATTAACTACCGGAACATATTTGTTAGGGAATTTACGGAAAATGAGGTAACCAAGAATCTGGAGAAAATAGCCCTTTATACTACCGGTTCAATCTCCTCGGCGGGGGGTGGTATTGCCTTTGTTGATTGGAATACTTATTCTTCGGTGATTGAAACGGTAAAGCGACTATCGCCTTTAACCTTAACTCAGGACTCAAGAGTCCTGGCGGTACATGACCTTACCTTTATGACTGAGCCCTATAACGGTGTTCTGGACAATAATCAACTGATATCCAATATCGCTGATTGGCTAGCCTCTCCATTTGAGGAGAAAGCGGAGCAATAGTAAATTCGAGGACTATAGTGTGAGTTTCAGGAACGCCCGGCGGAAGCCGCGGAAAACCGGTAAAGCCGGCTTTATTGTATAAGACCGACGGTTAAAGCTATAATCTCAGATAACGATGAGTTCTCAATCTGAACTGCGCGTCCTCTTGAGTCGGCAAGAAATAGCCGCTACCGTTACCAGGCTGGCAGCGGAGATTAAGCGGGACTATCTCAACAAACGTCCCCTTTTGATTGGTATTCTGAGAGGTTCCTTCATGTTTATGGCTGACTTGGTCCGGCGGCTTTACCTGCCGCTGGAAGTAGAATTCGCCCGGTTGTCTAGCTACGGTAAAGGTACGGAGAGTTCAGGTAAGGTTCGGGTGAGGCAGGGTCTTCGTTCCCTGGTGACGGGACGGGACGTTCTGTTTATTGAAGACATCGTGGATACCGGCCTCACCATAAGTTACCTGATGGATTATCTCCGCAAGAAAAAGCCGAATTCTTTAAAGATCTGCGCAACACACTGGCGTCACCCTTTGCCATTCTTTGCTTTCTGGCGCTGCCGGTAATCCCCGAGCTCGGGCTAACCGACCGGGGACTGGTTGGTGTAAATATATTTGAGCTGGTCAGGTAAAGCGCTTCGCGTCTTTTGATGAAGCGGGTAGAGATACCAGGTAAGGAGGTATAATTACGGAACTTACGGAACCAAAATGTATCTTTGAGAACCGGCAGGATGCCGGCCGGCGGCTAGCCGACGAGCTGGCTGAATATCGGGATCAGTCGGTAGTGGTGCTGGCCGTTCCCAATGGCGGGGTACCGGTGGCATTGGAAGTGGCCGCTGCCCTTAATGCTGAACTTGACCTGGTTATCTGCCATAAACTTACCTTAGCCCTTAATCAAGAAGGAAGTTTGGGCGCTATTGCCGATGACGGCACGCTTATTCTCAACGAAGCGGCGATGATGAAGACCGGTTTGAGTCGACAGCAGGTGGAGCATGAGGTGAGCCAGGTAAGGGCGGAGATAAAAAAACAGAGCCTGCTTTATAAGACGGACTGTCCCCTGGTCAGGGTTACTGGACAAACCGTAATAATTGTCGATGACGGACTGGCTTCGGGGTATACCACCTTGGCCGCCGTGCAGTCGGTGCGCAATCGCCGCGCCAGGGAGATAATCGTTGCCGTGCCGGTGGCGCCGGTAACGACCATGCGTCAGATAGAAAAAGTGACTGACCGGGTGGTAACCTACGCTACCGGCGTCATGCTTAAATTCTACCTGTCTGATTTCTATCGTCACTGGAACGACATCAGTGATGAAGAAGTTATCCGGTACCTCAGGCAATGGCGGGGGCGACACTCCCGTAAGGATTCAGTGAGGCAAAGTGAGAGTGGTTAAGGGAGTAATATTTGACCTTGACGGTACCTTGGTAGATTCCCTGGATACCCTGTGGCGGGCATTTAATGCCGGAGTGAACGCTTTCAATCTGCCGTCAGTGACTCAGGAACGTCTATTTGCCCTGATGAACAAAGGTATTGGCTTGGCGGATATATTGCGTGACGTATATCCCGAGCTTGGAACTGAATCGGTTACAGCTACGGTAACTGACATAATGGCAGTAATCAGAAGAGATTACCTGGCGGCGTGCGTTAATGACGTGAAATTGAGTGACGGGGCATGGGAGATGTTAAATGGTTTCAAGGCTATTGGCTTAAAGATAGGTATTGTTACCAGTCGTACCGTTGCCCCGGAGAAAATGTGGCGGGAGTTTGGTAGACTTGAAATAACTCAATTCGTGGATGCCGTGATTACCGCTAACGAGTTAAAGCGTAAGCCGGACCCCGAATCGCTAATCGAGTGCTTAAAACGCCTGGCCGTAATGCCGGAGGAATGTATTTTTGTCGGTGATTCCCAGGCGGATATTCGAGCCGGGCAGGCGGCTGGAGTCCGGACGGTGGCCATTGCTGCCGGCGTGAGTTCCTGGAAGGATTTGGCAGCGGAGTCATCGGACTTTATCTTTGATAATTTACCCAGTTTTGCCGAAAGACGCGATTTTGTCCTCCATAGATGTTGAAATAATTTTATCGGGGGAGTACTTATGGAACTACAGTCGGTCTTTCTTTTGGCGGCCAAGGTAGGCGCGCTGGAAGGTTATCTGTTTGAACGAAAAGAAGTGGAGCCACTGACCAACTGGATAGATAACATTCGCCAGAGGCATCATAATTTATCACCTGGGGTAAGGAAAGAACTTGCTCCGGTTCTGGCGCCAGTTCTGGAAAGAGCCCTAGAGTATGGTAAAGAGACATTATCTCCGGCGCTTAAAGAAAAACTGGAGCAGATATTTCAAGAATCCTCGGCTGACCTGTAGGCGGGAAAAGCCAGTTACGGGGACTGACTATAGATAAACCTCCAGTTCAATAGTATCTCCGTCTTTTACGCCAAGAGCGTGCCGGATATTTTCTGAAGCAGTGATTTCCAGGCAGTCTGGCGGGTAATGGGGGATGAGTGGTATGACGAGCGCTCCTTTAATTTTGCCACCAACTAGAACATGCAGGCTGACGCCTTGGCAATGTTCGGAATCCCGGGATATTGTATTGACGCTTTTCGCCTGTCGGATTGTGCCTATTTTATCCCTGTCCCCGGCCAGCACCGTAATATTGAAGGTGCCCGGGTAGGGATTTATCCCCAGCTTCTCACGGAACTGTTGTTTAACCCAGGGGAGTTCGGTTATCCGGCCGGCTTCTCCGGTCCCGGTGATAACCATGCCGCGGAGTTTAAGGGGCATGGTATTATTGCTCTGACTAGCCTTGATTTCCATATCTAGGGTAAATTTAACTTAAATAGACAGCTAAGGTCAACAAGGGGGAGATTGCGTACTAACGGGCCCTTTTCCATAGATTAAGGAGAGCCGACCTTTAGCTTCTGAAAACAGCACCAGCACCTTTAACAATTGCGGATTGCCTTGACAATAGCATGTGAAATAGATTATCCTACATACTTAAAAAAGGGAGGTAGCTAGAATGCAAGCTTACTGTATGAAATGCCGTGCCAAAAGGGATATAAAGGATGCCAAGAGCATTACCATGAAGAATGGTAAGCCAGCCACACAGGGGGTATGCCCCATCTGCGGGACTAGGGTGTTCCGCATCGGCAAGAGCTAGGGCTGGTATGACCAGTATTAGATTGCAGGGCGAATTTGATTTACTGTTTATAGATTTTATCCGGCTTTTTCCTGAGCGTTGCTGTATTTTGTGAATGACGCTTCTCGTAACAGGAACAAAACCGCCAGTAAATAATTCTAACCGGGATGATAGTGCCCTCTTTCCCGAATTATCCAACGAATTACCGTAATCAGGCAGGATAATTTTGGTTTGGGAAATAATATGTAATGCCTACAAGGCGTAAGTTAGTTGCTTAAACAAGTAAGGTTTTTCAACTTAGAGGGAGAATATAGACGAGTATGATACTGGTAATCGGCATATCGGGGGCTTCCGGCGTTATATATGGTATCAGGCTGCTTGAGGCACTTTCAAGACAACCGGATGTGGAGATACACCTGGTGATTTCCAGGGCGGCTGAGGTAAATATCAGAGCTGAGACTGATTATAAACTGGAGGACATCAAGACGCTGGCTGACTATAATTATGCCGTTAATGATACCGGCGCCCGGCTGGCCAGTGGTTCATTCCGGAGGGACGGTATGATAGTCGCTCCCTGCAGCGTGAAGACGATGTCAGCACTGGCTAATTCGTATAACGATAATTTGTTAGTTAGAGCCGGTGATGTTACCCTTAAGGAAGGCAGGAAATTGGTATTGTTGGTCCGGGAGATGCCTTTTCATCTTGGTCATCTCGAGAGTATGGCAAAATTATGCCGGATGGGGGCGACCATAATGCCACCGGTGCCGGCTTTCTATCATGGACCTAAGACAATCGAGGACATAATTTCCCATACGGTGGGGAAGGTACTGGATACGTTTGATATCGAGCACAATCTCTTCACGAGATGGTCCGGTCTCGAAGAGGACTAGTTTCACGGGGTAAGGTTGAAGATACTCTTCTAGTTCAAGCAAACTGGTGGTGGCTTTACGACTTGCCGGTATTGGAGCTTCAAGCGCTGGCCGCCGCTTTCTAAAGCCGTTCCACTAGTGTATGATAGCTATAGTGAATTCAACATATTGTCTTTCGATCTGTTTTCACCTTCACCGCCTCCGAAAAGTGAGCTTTTACGAATGAAGCCGACGCTGCCCCGTTAGCGAGAGACCAGGCTCTTTGCCTGCGCTTATCCCATGAGTACCGTGGCTGGATTTAGACCCTTATTTAGACTTAATATTAAGAGATCATTGTGCTATAAAAGCTGGAGGTTAAGGAATGAACGGATTTCCATGGATTATAGTAGTGATCGCGGTAATACTGGTGGTAATTGGGATACTCACGGTGACCCTGGTTTGGACAAGGAATGAGGAACGAATTCCAGTGGGAACGAATTTTCGTTTCTTATTTACTATCGGATTTGTCTCGTTTCTCCTGGGTATTGCTGTTATATTTTACTATTTATTGACCGATACCCCGGTGTTAATTTCCGTTACTACAAGTCTGCCACTTTTTGGGTTAAGCCTGGCATACTTGATAATTGGCTGGAAAAACAGGGGTAAATGGAGGTAGAATTGAGCCTGAAAGTAGATGGTTGTGGCTGGATTTGAACTGTCGACTAGGTTGTTTTGTCTAACGGAGGGATTGCGAGCATATTGAGCATGGCCACAATGCCAAGACCGGCAAACAAAAACCATATTTCATGGTAACTGCCCCAGGTATCAAATGCCCATCCCGCCAGAGGCGCCCCCACTATAACTCCCACCATCATTACACCGAAGGCAAAACCAAGTATAGTGCCGAAGTGGCTCCGCCCAAAATATTCCCTGAGTAGAGCCGGTCTTAATGGAACAACGCCGCCCCAGCCGATACCAAAGATAATTGTAAAAGGCACCAGTAGCCACATCCCTACCGTGGGTACCAATCCAAAAAGAATAAGACCTGAAGCCATCATGGCACAGCCGGTTGCCGACATCAGTTTCTTATTATATCTATCCCCAAGCCAGCCAAAGCCGAGACGGCCAATAATACTCGTCACCGGAATTGCGCTCGCCATAAAGCTGGAGACAACTCGGCTCATGCCAATGCTACTGAGATAGGGCATTATGTGGGTTGCTACGGCATTTACGGCAAAGGCTTGATACATTGCCACCAGCGCTATATGCCAGAAGGCGCGGCTGGAAATAGCCTGCTTGGCACTAATATCCTGCCCGGCACTTTTTGATGGGGTCAGACGTGCGCCAGTGAAGGGCTCGCTTGCTGAGTCGCCGTCAGGCAGATAGCCATACTGTTCCGGCCGGTGCCGAACTATTAACGATAATGGTGGAATTATAGCCCACATACCGAAGCCGAGGCCGGTCATGGCCATTCGCCAGCCAAGCATATCGATGAGTGCTGACATTAGTGGGACCAGAAGTCCACCGAGGGCGAAGCCACTAACCGCAATACCGGTGGTTAGCGATACCTTTTTGCGGAACCAGTTGGCAACGGCGGTCACCACTACCGTGCTGCCGCAAGTGCTCGTCCCCGTAGATATTAAGACAAAGGATGCGTAGAACATGCTCAGGGATGTAATATGGCCCAGGAGTATTAAGCCGGAGCCACCAATGATAGCGCCCCCGAACATTAGTTTCCGGGGGCCCCAGCGGTCGGTAAGTAGTCCTACTAAGGGGGCGAGGAACCCCATTTCCAGACCACGCAGTGAAGCGGCCAGCGATATCTGAGCGTAGCTCCAGCCAAACTCGTTGGCGATTGGCCCGAAGACAGCGGTAAACCCAAAGAAGATAACCCCGCCGGTGTACATATTCACCAGCAGGCACGCGCCAACAATCCACCACCCGTAAAATATCCGGGGTTGATTCAACTTCAAAACCATGTAGCGGTCAATTTTTCTCCAAATACCTTTGGGATGATGATAGCCCTATGACTAAATGTTACCATCAGTACCGACAGCGTGCAAGAATTGTCAGAGTTTACTGTTGCCGTCCCGCGCCAAAGGACTCCGGGCGGAAAAGACGGTTGTCTTTAATTGCTCGGAAAATATATGTAGTTGATGGTTTCGAGCATATATTGTTACCGGGTTGACTATCCCGGACATCAGCGGTGGTATTAACTAAGCCGGACGCCGTGTGTAGTGAAACTGGTGAATTGGCTTGACGACGGAGAGACCGGCAGATATAATAGCTAAAAAGGAGGTTCATTATGGATGTAATCGAGGCGCTTCGCACCCGGCGCAGCACCAAAAACCACTCGGCTAGAGTCGTTTCCCCGCAGACTCTACTGGAATTAGTTGATATAGCCCGTTTTTCACCTTCGGCGGCAAATAAAAATCCCTGGCGCTTCATCATCATCACCCGGCGTAGTACCCTGGACCGCCTCAGCGAGACGCAGCCCCACTGCCGCTGGCTGGCTACGGCTCCGGCCGGGATTGCCCTGGCGGTGGACCCGAACTACACGCGTTACTGGCTTGAGGACTGCTGTGTTGCTGCCTACTCGATATGGCTGGCGGCAATA
>CAYFGR010000042.1:0-10067 GCA_964343135.1 uncultured Dehalococcoidales bacterium | reverse complement strand
GCTAAACTACTAAGCATCAAGGTAAGGATTGGTAAGCAAGGGGGGTTATTCGATATATCGGCTGCTAAACAGTGGAGCTAACTCATCTACTACGAGTATCTTGTGCCTTATTTGTGGTAACAGGTTAATCCTTGTTAGTTGCTCCCCTGTCTTTGTAGCGTCCGCTGAAACGAAACTAGCAGGAGTAAAATCATCACATCTATAGATTGGGTCATTGCTGCCCAGCATGGATAGAGTAGTGCCTTTCCGCCCTCCAGGTTCACCAACAAGGATTAGACCAATACAGTGACTGACATCTTTGAGCATAGCAGCCCCGATAACGGATAAACATGCCTCTAGGGGTAGCCAGCAACCTGGCAGTACCCTTTTAACTACAGCTTCAACTTGCTGAATCGTGATAACAATCTCAGCCATTTTGACGGGCGTTGGGCGTTTGGAACCAGCATCCCCTCGCATTGATGTTACGCAACCATTATAATATGGGAAAGTATGAAAGTGCAGGTTTTGCAGGCGACAGGTCAGGTGGAAAATCGGCCGCTGGAATTGGCGGAACGGCCGGTGCCTCGTCCTAGATCGGGAGAGGTTTTGGTGAAAGTCGCTGCCTGTGGGGTTTGCCATACCGAACTGGATGAGATTGAAGGCAGGCTGATGCCGAGACTCCCCATAATCCCGGGTCATGAAATTGTGGGCTGGGTGGTAAGTACCGGTGCGGGGGTGACTAAATTTATTAAAGGTGATAGGGTTGGCGTCGCCTGGATACATTCGGTGTGTGGAGAATGTCGGTTTTGCGAGCGGGGTGACGAAAACCTGTGTCCCGAGTTCAAGGGCACCGGGCGTGACGCTGACGGCGGTTATGCCGAATACACAACGGTCTCCGAAGATTTTGCCTATTTGATTCCGGAGCGGTTCACGGATTCGCAGGCGGCCCCTCTGCTGTGTGCCGGGGCTATCGGGTATCGGGATTTAAGGCTTTCCGGTATAAAATCCGGGCAGACTCTGGGGTTGTTTGGCTTCGGGACTTCGGCTCATATCGTGATTCAAATTGCCCGATACCGTGGCTGCCCGGTATTTGTTTTTACCCGGAGTGAGGCGCATCGCAATTTAGCGCAAAAGCTAGGCGCCGAATGGACCGGTGGGACTGAAGATAGTCCTCCCCGGAAGGTCGATTGTGCCATTGATTTTACACCGGTCGGCGAAACCGTACCCCGCGCCTTGCGGGTGCTGGAAAAGGGTGGCCGACTGGTGGTGGCGGTAATTCGAAAGAGAAGCGTCATTCCACCGCTGGACTATGCTGAGTTGCTCTGGGACGAACGGGAAATAAAAAGCGTGGCTAATATTACCCGGAAGGATGCCCGGGAATTCCTGGCTTTGGCGGCGGAGATTCCGATTGTGCCTGCGATTCAGGAATTCAGGTTGGAAGAAGCCAATGAAGTGCTCATGTTGCTGAAGCAGGGGAAGATACGCGGCGCGGCGGTACTAAAGCTGGATTTAAAAGGAGGTCGAGATGAAGGTATCCAATGTTGCCGAAATGAGACAGCTAGATAGAAAAGCGGTTGAGGATTTTAGCTTTACTACGGATATTTTGATGGAAAATGCCGGCGAAGCCGCCTATTCTGTAGTGCGGAAAGAATTCGGGGTGGCGGATAGGAAATTTGTCGTTCTCTGCGGGGCAGGCAACAACGGCGGGGATGGTTTTGTGGTTGCCCGGAAACTGCATGATAATGGCGGGAAGGTAAAAGTTTTTCTCCTGGCGGAACGAGACAGGTATCAGGGCGCAGCAAAGAAGAATTTAGAAATAATTTCGGGTTTTCCTGTTGACATCAGTGAGGTCATCTCAATTGAGGAGATAAGGGGCGACGTTGGGGAAGCCGGCGCCATCATCGATGCCCTGTTCGGCACTGGCCTGGATAGAAGCGTCGAGGGAATTTATCAAGAAGCGATCAAATTAATTAATGAAAGCCGGAAATTTGTCTTTGCTCTTGACATCGCCTCCGGAATTAATGGTGATACCGGACGGGAAATGGGGATTTCGGTAAAGGCTAACTATACCATCACTTTTGGCTTACCCAAAGTGGGCAGTCTGCTTTATCCGGGCTATGGGAGGGGTGGGAAGTTGTATCTATCTCATATATCGATGCCACCTTCGCTCTATGATTCGGATTCGATTAAGATTGAACTTGCCGAACCGATTCCCCTGCCGGAAAGAGACCCCGATACCACTAAGATGGACTATGGGCCGATACTGGTGGTGGCGGGCGCGGCTAACTATTTCTGGGCTCCGCATGCCTCAGCTTATTCCTTTCTCAAAGCCGGTGGCGGCTATGCCAATTTAGCCTGTCCCGCATCTATAGCTGCAGCGGTCGCTCAGGGTGGTCGGGAAGTTGTTTTTCATCCTCAGCAGGAAACCAGCCCCGGCAGTATTTCCCTAGAGAACAAGGACAACCTGTTGGAGCTGTCCGCCCGGATGCGGATGGTGGTGTTGGGGCCGGGTCTCTCGTTGAATGAAGAGACTCAGCAACTGGTGCGAGAGTTAGTTAGAGAAATTGACCGGCCGTTGTTGATAGATGGTGACGGTATTACGGCAATTTCCCAGGACATAGATATTCTTAAAAATAGAAAGGCAGCCACTATCCTGACGCCTCACCTGGGGGAGATGGCGCATATTACCGGATTGGGCCGGGAGGCGGTAGAGGAAAATAAAGTCGCCGTTTTGCAGGAGACGGCGAGTAGACTGAATGCCATTATTGTTCTCAAAGGCTCCCATTCTCTAGTTGGATATCCCGACCGGAGGGTGTTCATAAATGTTACCGGGGCGACGGGCGGTCGGGCGGGAATGGCTACGGCGGGTACGGGAGACGTGCTGAATGGCACTATTGCCGCCATGTGTTGCCTGGGACTGGATATTGAACTGGCCGTCAGAACCGGAGTGTTTATTCATGGGCTGGCGGGTGACCTGGCGGCCGATGAGAAGGGCCCCGACGGGATGACCGCCCGGGATGTATTGGATTGCCTTCCCTATGCCGTACGGAACTACCGGCAGAACCGGGCGGAAATTTGGGAGAATGGCTATGACACCGTTCATGTGGTCTAGATTTGGTGTGAGATAACTACTTAATACCGATATACACTTTTCAGCCACTCGATAGTGCGAGGAATTCCCTCCTCCAGGGGTACTTTCGGGTCGTGGCCCAGGTCTCGTCTCGCTTTAGAGAAATCCATGTGCTTGACCCGCGTGGTAAAGGGTTCCGCCTCTTTATAGGTGACCCTGGCATCACCCTTACCCAAGTACTTCAGGATAAGGTCGGAGACATATTTAATATCGTGTTCCCATGCCTCTTTACCCCCGACGTTATACGCCTCGCCGGGTTTGAAATTATCGACAATACTGGCGAAGGTATGGCAAGTATCCTCAACATAGTCGAAAATCCTTTTATGGCCGGAGTAAACCGTGTAAGGTTCGTTACTCAGAGTCTTATGGATAAAGGCAGGGATTACGCCGCGATAGGGGCTGTAGTGCTCGTGGGGCCCGTAGGCATTAACGGGACGGACTCTAACGGTTTCGGTGCCAAACATGTCAGCAGAGTTTAATACCTGGAGTTCGCCGACCCACTTGGTGATAGCATAGTCGTTCATCTGCTTTATGGGTACGTTATCCATTACATATTCACTCATCTTGCCGTTATAATCCCCGTATACTTCGGCACTGCTGAAGAAAATCATCCGGAATTTCTTCTTTTCCTGAAGCCTCAGCAGGTTCTTGGTGCCAATTACGTTAGTGAGCCATAGGTTTTCGTAGTAATCCTCACCATTCCAACGACCATACTCGGCAGCCAGGTGATAAACGTAATCAAACTCAAACTGGTCGAAAACACGTTCCAGTTGGCGATATTTCGTTACGTCACAGCGGACGTAATCCGGGCCGGCAGAGTGTGACAAGTCGCAGACCCTGACCCGGTGGCCTCTCTTTCTGAGCTCCGGAGTTAGATTTGAGCCGATAAATCCCAGTCCACCGGTAACCAGTATGTTAGACATTTGTTGCCTCCGTAATTGCTTTAACGATTCTTGATGCCGCTTTGCCATCGCCAAAGGGATTTTCCCAGTTTCTTTTCCGGCCAAGCATAATCTGAATACTGTCAACTATTTTATCAGGCGAAGAGCCGGCCAGAATATTAGCCCCGGCTTCTACGGTCTCGGGTCGCTCGGTATTATCTCTTACCGTAACGCAGGGGACACCCAGGATACAAGCCTCTTCCTGAACCCCGCCGGAGTCAGTGATGATCAGTCCGGCGTTGCGTTCAAGTTGTAAAAAATCAAGGAAATCTACGGGTTCAATCAGCCGCAGGCTCTGTGGTTCAATCCCGAACTCCTTTAACTTTTTCTGGGTGCGGGGGTGGATGAGGTAGACCACCGGTAGTCGGAATTTCATGGCGGCTTTATTTAAGCCTTTCAGGATAGAAGCTAACCTTACCGGGTCATCAACGTTTTCTTCCCGGTGCAGGGTCAGTAAAAAAAACCCCTGTGGTTTAAGGTGTAGAGCGCTTAACGTGTCCGGTTTCTCTTGAGCTGTCTCCAGATTCTGGAATACGGCATCAACGATAGTATTACCCGTCAGGAAAATATTCCGGTCCGGGATTCCTTCACTGAGGAGTATCTCCCGGGCTTTCGGAGTGGGCGCGAAGAGGTAATCGGCGAGGTGGTCGGTGAGAATCCGGTTGATTTCTTCGGGCATATTCCGGTCATAAGAGCGTAGTCCGGCTTCAACATGCCCCACTTTGATATGAAGCTTGGCGGCGGCAAGCGCGGCGGCGAGAACGCTGTTGGTATCGCCCTCGACCAAAACAATGTCGGGCTTTTCCTTAAGTAGCTCCTTTTCGGTACCGGCAAGGATTTTACCGGTCTCAACGGCATGAGAGCCGGAGCCGACATCGAGATTGTATCTCGGTTGAGGCAGATTAAGCTGCTCAAAAAAGATTGTGTCCAGTCGATAGGAATAGTGCTGGCCGGTGTGCAGGATAAAGTAATCGGTGTTTCCTTCTTCCAGCTCCCTGATTACGGGCGACATTTTTATGATTTCAGGACGGGTTCCCAATACTATGGCAATCTTCAACGGCAGCATTACCTTTCTAGCCTGCGGCAGTCAAAGGGTGACCTGATATCTATCGCAAGCACGCTCTTTACCTTTGATGTGCTGTTCCGGATAAAAACCGGCAGACCTAGCCTCCCCGTTTCGCCAGCACATGTAGTATTATTCCGGTAAATACACTGAATACGCTGATAGTAATCAGCAGGATTGATACCAGCGCGGTGCCGGTTGACACTCCGCCACCGGCATAAACGACATCAATCACTCTCATACCGGCAATGAGGCCCAGCAGGCTTAGTATCGCCCCGCCCAACCCAAAGAAATATATCGGTCTCTTTTCCGAAATCATGGCCATTATCCGACCGATAACCTGCAAGCTATGTAGCAGCGGGTTGAGGGTTGAGCTGTCTTCAGTGTAGCTGATGGAGACGGGCCGCGCGGTGATTTTGAGCCCCTTCTCGGCAGCATCGGCTATCGTCTCCGCCGATATTGCCATACCATTTTCCTTCAAATCAAGGGTGGTGATTGCCTTCCTGGAGAAAACCCTGAAACCACATTCGGAATCAAAGAGTTTTTTCCCGGAGAGTATGCCGGAAAAGTAAGCTATTATCCGCTGGCCGAAGCGCCGGTAACGGGGAATTTTTGCACTTTGCGCTTTTCTGGAGCCAATGATAAGATCATAGCCTTCCTGGATGGGTTTAATGAGACGTGGGATATCATCCGGGTAATGCTGTGCGTCGGCATCAAGCAGGACGAGAATGTCGGATTTTCTTTTTTTGGCTTCGGTAAAGAGCCGGCGAATACTGGCGCCGTAGCCCCTATTCTGCTGGTGCCGAAATTCCGTAGCCCCGGTAAGCCGGGCAACATTTGCCGTCTGGTCGGTACTGCCGTAGTCAACGACAAGCACCTCGTCTACATGCTGTCGGGTACTTAATACCACGGTACCAATGTACTTAGCTTCGTTAAAAGCAGGGATGGTAGCCATGATTCGGGGTTTCTTTTTAGGTGAAGTGTCGGAAGATTGTTTCATCTGTCCTTCCTTGCTGTCCGTACTCGCTTCTTGAGTTAGTCATCTAAGTTCCGGGTGCTTTAACTTCCAAGTTGCTAAATTATACCGCAAAAGCCGAGTTTAATGAAGGGCGGAGAGCTTTGGCGTTTGAAATTATCATCATAAACCGGTTTGTGATAATTGTCGGTGGGTCATTCCGGCATTGTCTGATGGCAGGTGGATGACATTCAAAGGTCACCGGACCCGGCCATATTTGATGAAGGAACGAACTTTCTTCCGGCGTATTAACACGACGGCAAAAGTGACCAGGATGGCTAAACCCACCATTTCGGACAGGTATATCTTGGGGTTAGTAAATAGCGCTTGGAGCATACCGTACATCACGAAGGTCAGGTCCAGCTTCTCAAAAGCCAGTCCAAACATGGGCCAGAGGAGGGTCTTGGGCGAAAACCACATCTCATCCAGAATAATATGAGTGAAGGTACCCATCGCTAGAGTAAGGAGCCAAATTTTTTGCCGTTTCCGGTAGAGGTAGTACCCGGCAGTGGTAATGAGAATTAGAAAGAGGAAAGTGTGCGTAAATATCCGTCCATTGTTGAAGCTCTCGCGAAAAATAATCTGTCCCAATGGTTTGTCGATGATGTCAGGAAGTAGTGATCCGAGAAGCAGCAGCCTGATGTCCAAGAGAGCTCCCAGAGCCGTAAAGGAGAACGGTTTAGAGGTAGCGGCGGATTTTGGAGCCAGCCGGGTCTTACTGTTGTGTTCCCGGTGCTCGCCTGAATTCATCCGTTGGCGAGCAAGGGAAAAATGATAGATAGCAGCGCCATTTAGCAGTGTGGCGATGCCGAGTGTAATTCCAGTGTGCCCTAATAACAGCATCCTTGCAAATAGACCCTTCCCGTAAATCTTAGTTTAGAAAAGTGAGCTGATAGTGTCCCCTAACCTGAGTGATAGCCCGGTCAATTAATCGGGCAAGGGTGGTATCCTAAAATTGGACGGGGAACCAATCTGTCCTTAATCTGAAAAGACGCCGGTTACTGATTGATTCGTATATGTCTTACCCGATATGCTGTCTTTGTAGTATAATAGCAGTAATAAGAATTGTTATGCAAAGGTGAGGGAGATAACTACTAAGGCGCACGCGGCAGACGAGGGTAATTTGGACAAATCTGGATTTTGTAGTACGCGAATCCGGGTAATGTCGATAGATTAAGCCTGAAAGCGGCGTAGCGGCAACGGGAACCGGGAGGCTTAAAGGTGAATATGAACCGAATATCCCCTAAGTTGATGGTGGCCATACTGATTGCCCTGTTCTTTAGTGTTGCCTTGTATATACGAGTCTATTTCCCTTATGAGCAGGTCTTCGGTAGCGACTGGATAAAGTACACTGGGATTGACGCCTACTACCAGATGCGTCTGGTGGATAACCTGGTTCAGAATTTTCCTCACCGTATTACCTTTGACCCGTACTTTGTCTACCCCGGAGGCAAGGCGATTACCATCCAGTTCTTTAATCAGATGCTGGCGGGTATTATCTGGATTATTGGCCTCGGCTCACCTTCACAGCACCTTATTGATGTAGTGGGCGTATATTTCCCGGCAGTACTGGGTGCTTTGCTGGTCATCCCCGTTTATTTCCTGGGTAAAACAATATTTGGCCGCTGGGCCGGTGTGCTGGCGGCGGGTCTAATCGCCGTATCGCCCGGTGAGCTTCTGGGTCGGTCTATGCTTGGGTTCACCGATTACCATGTTGCCGAGACGCTATTCACGGTTACAGCCATGCTTTTTCTGCTTTTAGCCATCAAAGCGGCAAAGCAAAGCGAATTGACCCTCAGGCATCTGTATCAACGAGATTGGGCCAGGGGCATCAAGACCCTTGCCTATAGTCTGCTGGCGGGCATTATTTTGGGTATTTACCTTATTACCTGGGCCGGCGGCCCGCTCTTTGTGTTCATCATCACCCTTTTTCTGGTCGTTCAGTTAATTATTGACCACTTAAGGCGTAAGTCCACTGATTACCTTTGTTTGATTAGTGTTATTGTCTTTTTGGTTGCTTTATTAATGTATCTACCCGTGGTGGTTAGGGCGATTTACCTGTACGCCCTAATTATGGCGATACTGATACCAATTATCTTATACAGTGTCTCCTGGTTTTTGGACCGGCGGGAGATAAAACCGGCCTACTACCCGGCGGCTTTATTTGGACTTGGGCTGGCGGGACTGGCTATTTTCTACTTGGTTATGCCGGGTAATGTCAGCGCCGTGCTGAGCCACTTCCGTATCTTTTTCCCGACCGGTGTTTCCCTGACTACCATTGAAATGCAGCATATGTTCTTTCCGGCCGGTAAATTTTCAACTCAGGTGGCTTGGGGTAATTTTCCTGGCAGTCTATTACTTTATCCGGCGGATTGGTGGCCACGTAACTTACCTGTTCCCGGTTTCGGTATTATTGCGCTGGGCTTTCTAATTTACCATGTCATTAAGCATGGCAGCGCCGAAAAGAGCCTGCTGGTAGTCTGGAGCTTGGTGATCCTGGCGGCAACTCTGGGGCAGCGGCGCTTCGCCTACTATCTGGCGGTTAATATGGCGCTACTCACCGGATATTTCTCCTGGCGAATTCTTGAGCGGGCAGGTATCAATAAACTGGGAACTCAGCCGGCTGAAACATCCACCAGAGCCGAACGGAGGAAGGTGAAACTGAGAGGGAGACAGAGAGGGGGGCTTCATATCACCAGTCGGCACCTGGTTATTTCTGCGGCCATGGTTATCATATTCTTTGTCGTCTACGTTCCGAATTTTAATTACGCCAAAGATGTTGCCAAGCAGGCACGCTTTGCCCCAACCGATGCCTGGCATGGTTCAATGGACTGGTTGCGGGAAAATACCCCCGACCCTTTTGACACCCCCGATTTTTACAATGAAATACATGAACGCCCCCTGGTAGAGGAGAGTTATTATTATCCCGAGTCTGCCTACGGCGTGATGTCGTGGTGGGATTATGGGTACTGGATTGCCCGTATCGCCCGGCGGCTACCCAATGCCAGTCCCGGACAGGACGTGGAGGCGAATACCAAGGCGGCGCTCTTCTTTACTTCACAGGATGAGAAGTCAGCCAATGGAATTTTGGATGAATTGGACTCAGCATATGTGGTCATTGATTACCAGACCGCCACTAATAAGTTCTGGGCGATTGCTACCTGGGCGGGGCGGGGTGTAACCGAGTTTTTCGAGGTTTACTATCTGCCGCAGGATGGGCAGCTTAGACAAACATGGCTTTTCTACCCCGAGTACTATCGCGCAATGTCAACTCGACTGTTTAACTTCGACGGTAAAGCCACCGATTCCGGCAACACATGGGTGATTTGGTATGAGGAGAAGAAGGGTGGCGATGGTAGTCTCATCAAGCAAATCACCGATCGGAAGGAATTTCCTAACTATGAAGCCGCGGTGAACTTTATCTCCGGACAGAAATCAGCCAATCTTAGGGTGGTTGGCGTTAATCCCTATGTCAGTTTGTTGACGCTGGAAAAGCTAGGAGACTATAAGCTGGTTCATAGTTCAGCCGGTATGGTGGCGAAGTCTGCTGGGGGGGTGACTCCCGAAGTAAAAATCTTTGAATATACCGGTGGTAAACAGGGACCAGTGACCGCGATAGACAAATGAAATTTGCCTTCATGCCATAAATCCTTGCCCTGACTCAGAATTTATCCTTGAGTTTGTTATAGGTTTCCGTCAAGGCTTCCGGTATTACTCTTACGTCACCCAGCACCGACATGAAGTTGGTGTCACCAGACCAGCGGGGCACAATATGGGTGTGATAGTGGTCAACAATACCCGCGCCGGCTATTTTCCCGAGGTTCATGCCTATATTGAACCCCTCCGGGTTCAACGCGTCTTTAAGTAGTTTGACGCTTTGGCTAACCATCTCAAAGTGTTCGCTAAGCTCTACCCGGGTAAATTCCTCCACATTGGCTA
>CAYFGR010000041.1:0-10497 GCA_964343135.1 uncultured Dehalococcoidales bacterium | reverse complement strand
CTGTCTAAGCATGCCTGGGCGTACCGGCAACTCTCGTTACTGCTGCGCCGTCCACCGGGGCGGGAGGCTTATCCCGGTGATGTCTTTTATTTGCACAGTCGCTTGCTGGAAAGGGCGGCTAAGTACGCTACGGAATATGGGGGTGGTTCGCTAACCGCTCTGCCGATTATTGAAACACAGGCAGGAGATTTGTCGGCTTATATTCCGACCAATGTTATTTCCATAACTGATGGCCAGATTTATCTGGAAACTGACCTGTTTAACGCCGGTATCCGTCCGGCATTGAATGTGGGGTTATCGGTGTCCCGTGTGGGAAGTGCCGCACAAACTAAAGCGATGAAAGCGGTGGCGGGTAGACTGAGACTAGAATTGGCTCAGTTTCGTGAGTTAGCCGCTTTTGCCCAGTTCGGTACTGCCGAGTTGGATAAGGGCACCAGAGCTCAGCTTGAACGCGGCCAGCGAATTACGGAGGTACTGAAGCAGTCCCAGTATTCTCCGCTATCAGTAGAAAAGCAGGTCATGATATTATATGCGGTTATTAACGGTTTTCTCGACGATGTTACCGTGGACAATGTGGTTACCTCTGAGGCTGACTTTCATCGGTTTATGGAGGCCAATCGTCCGGAGATAGGGAAAGACATTGTTAGGGCAAAAGAAATTACCGCGGAGACCGTGGAGATGTTGAAAGCCGCTATTTTGGAGTTCAAACAGGACTATCGTACCGGGTAGTTTAAAGGGGCTTTGCCCCTGGTTAATAGTAACCCTATCCCCTTTACCCCCTTCTCCTTGCCAAGGGGAAGGGGATGGAGTAATTAGAGAGACTTCGCCTCTCTAAAACTCTCCTGAATAGGAGGGAGTAGTTAAGGAGTAAGGCAAAACTAAATCCGGGTAGTCTGAAGGGGTAAAATAGTTTACATAACTAATGCTTCTTACTGTCAGTAAGAGAAAAAGGACTCAGGGGACAGGGTTGTGAAATCAAATAAGGGGGAAGCGTTAACTGGCTAATCTGAGGTTAATCCGGCGGCGGATACGCAGCGTAAAGAGCATCGCTAGTATCACTAAAGCGATGCAGATGATTGCTGTCTCCAAGATGAAGCGGGCGCAGGAGCGGGGACTGGCCGGACGTCCCTATTCGGAGAAAATTACCCAGGTAATCGCTGACCTGGCTCACTTACCCCAACCCGGTGACGGACTGCATCCGTTATTACAGAGAAGGCTGGTAGCCAGGATGGCTGTCGTGCATATTACCCCGGATAACGGTTTGTGTGGTGGATTGCCTACTGTCATCAACAGGATGACCGCCAACTATATATTAGGGCAGGAAGTGCCGACTTACCTAGTTACGGTTGGCCGCAAGGGCTTTGATTTTATGAGGCGCTTTAACCTGGATATTCGGGCTGATTTTATCGGGCTTGGCGACCGACCGAATTTGCTGGATACATTGCCTATAAGCCGCATTATCATTGATGATTACACCGGCGGTGTCATCGATATGGTGTATATCGCCTATACCCGATTTATCTCTACGATGCATCAGACACCGGTTTTGAAGCAGATACTGCCGGTAGAACCAGCCATTCTGCCCAAAGAGGCAAGTATAGATTATATTTTCGAGCCGGATTCCTCGGTAGTGTTAGGAGAGCTTTTACCCCGGTTTGTGGAGATGCAGGTTTACCACGCTATTCTGGAGTCAATTGCCAGCGAGCAGTCAGCCCGGATGGTGGCGATGCGTAACGCCACAGATAACGCAAATGAATTAATGCGGGATTTAACCCTGATTTACAACAAGGCACGTCAGGAGTCGATTACCAAGGAACTCCTTGATATTACTGGTGGGGCGGAGGCGGTGGTTTGAGACAGAGGAGGTAGGATGATAAAAGGTAAAGTTGTACAGGTTATTGGAACGGTGGTTGACGTTGAATTTCCACCGGATAACCTGCCAGTGCTCTTTAACGCTATTGAAATATCGGCAGAAAGTGGCAAGATAGTGCTTGAGGTGCAGGAGCACATTGGTAATAACTGGGTGCGCTGTCTGGCGATGGCACCTACCGATGGGCTGGCGCGAGGCGCCGAAGTCGTGGATACCGGAAAATCGCTTTCCGTTCCGGTAGGTCCCCAAACTCTGGGGCGGTTGTTTAACGTGATGGGAGAGCCACTGGATAACCTCGGTCCGGTTGAAGCTAAAGAAAATTGGCCGATTCATCGTCTCCCACCTACATTCCAAGATCAGGAGACAACGACTCAAATTCTGGAGACGGGACTCAAGGTTATTGACCTGATTACGCCATTCAGCAAGGGCGGTAAGATTGGTGCTTTTGGCGGTGCCGGTGTGGGGAAGACGGTAATTATCATGGAATTAATCCGCAACATTGCCACCGAGCACGGCGGTTTTTCCGTCTTTGCGGGTATTGGGGAACGGTCTCGTGAGGGCAATGATCTGTGGAACGAGATGAAAAGTTCGGGTGTGATTGAGAAGGCGGTGCTTGTCTTTGGTCAGATGAATGAGCCGCCCGGGGTGCGTCTTCGTATCGGTCTTACCGGACTGACCATGGCGGAATACTTCCGTGATGTTGAAAATCAGGACGTTTTGTTGTTTATCGATAATATCTACCGCTATACCCTGGCCGGTATGGAGGTTTCTGCTCTGTTGGGACGTATGCCATCGGCAGTGGGCTATCAGCCCACCCTGGCTACAGAGATGGCGGAACTGGAGGAGAGGATTACCTCTACCAAGCAGGGCTCAATTACCTCCTTTCAGGCTATCTATGTGCCCGCGGATGACTATACCGATCCCGGAGTAGCTACTACCTTCGGTCACTTTGATGCCGTTGTTGCTCTGGAGCGATCCATCGCCGAGCAGGGCTTGTATCCGGCGGTTGACCCGCTGACCTCGACCTCGCGGATACTGGATCCCCATTTTGTAGGCGACGAGCATTACCAGGTGGCTCGTGAGGTACAAAAAGTATTGCAGCGCTATAAGGACCTCCAGGATGTAATCGCGATTCTAGGTATTGAGGAACTCAGCGAGGAGGACAAACTTGTGGTGGGTCGGGCTCGACGGATACAGCGGTTCCTATCTCAGCCCATGTTTGTTACCGAAGTATTTACCGGTAGAGAAGGTAGGTATGTGCCGGTCAAGGAAACGGTGCGTGGTTTTAAGGAGATTTTAGAGGGGAAGCATGACGTCTTTCCGGAACAGGCATTCTATATGGTCGGCACTATTGATGAAGTGGCGGTGGCGGCTGAAAGACTGGAGACAGAGGTTAAGGGATAAATGTCGGCAATAAAGCTTGATATTGTTACCGCCGAGCGGGTGGTATTTTCCGATGATGTCGATGTGCTGGTGGTCCCGAGTATTGAAGGGCAACTGGGCATACTGCCGCGTCATGCGCCACTGGTGACTATACTGCAACCGGGGGAGTTACGCGTTAAAACCGGGGGAACAGAACTTTGTTTGGCCGTCACCGGCGGTTTTCTGGAGGTACGCCCTGATCGGGCGATAATTCTGGCAGATGCCGCCGAAAGGGAAGAGGAAATTGATATTCAACGGGCGGAAGCGGCCAAGCGCCGGGCCGAGGAGAAGCTGAAGGAACGCCCCGTGGGAGTTGATATGGCTCAGGTAGAAGCCGCCTTACGGCGTTCCCTGACTCGTCTTGAGGTGGCGGAGAGACGGCGAAAGCGTCGGCCAAGTGCCTAGTTAGCTGGGTGCCGGAAAGAGCAATTGGCGGGCAGCCGACTTGTTAACTGGTGCGGTTATTTTTCGGTTTGGAATCCAGTAGTCCTTCAATAGGTTCAATAACTACTTTTCCTTGATTTAGGTCGATCGATTTAACAACATCCTCAATTGCGGGAAGCAGAATCTCACTGGCACTGCCCTGGACGATGTAGACGTCATTACTCTGTACGGTCATAATTTCAGTGATGTTTCCCAGGAAAGCTCCCTGTGTCGTCCATACCTCCAGACCGACAAGTTGGAAGTGGTAGTACTGCCCTTCCGGCAGGGGATTGAGTTGGCTGTGGTGTATTTCTATCGGTTGCCCGCGCAGTCTCTGGGCGGCTTCAATATGGTCAATGTTATTGAGTTTGATAACTACGTTTCCCTTGTGCCACTCTACACTGTCAATAACGGTAGGCTGTCGGTTAACGTAGACCTTGGCCGAGGGGGTAAAACGCTGCGGGAAATCGGTGACCACTCTTACCTTTAGCTGACCCTTGTTTCCCCAGGGCGCTAATATCTGGCCAACCGTAATGTATTCCAGCTCGGCTGGTTTCATGGTATTTAATGGAGAGAAGGCTATTGCGGGGCTAGATAATCTCGAGACTGGCTCTGGAGCCAGCTTTCGCTGCCTTTACTCTAAGCAGTGTGCGCATCGCCTGGGCAACGCGCCCTTGCCTGCCAATGATTCTTCCTTTATCTTCGTCATTGACCTGGAGCTTGAAGGTTGTCCCATCCTCAGTCTCTTCTTCAGTAATCACTACATCATCTGGCACGTTGACGATTGACTTGGCGATGAATTCAATTAGTTCTTTCACGATGTCTCCTTGATTGTTTTGAATTTGTCCATGATGCCAACTTTGGCCAGTAATCTGGCTGCGGTCTCTGTCGGTTGCACCCCTTTCCTCAGCCATTCCAGTGCTTTTGCTTCATCGATGACGACTGTTTCCGGATCAGTTAGCGGATTAAAATGGCCAATAACAGTAATAAAAGCGCCGTCACGTGGTGCCCTGTCTTCAGCTACGACCAATCGATAGAGGGGATTCTTTTTGTTACCAACCCTTCTTAATCTTATCTTTACCATTTTTTCCTTACCGTATTTCTGCTAAATTATGCCTGATAAAAGTTCCATCTGTCAAGAGTAATCTTTATTCATGGTAACACGTTTGATTATGGCTCGTCTACAATCTTGTCGAGATATTGTTGTCAGAAATCTTTATTATCGCTATAATCGAAGAGTGAAGGTAAAACACTGGCATAACTGGCAGGTCAGTATCAACGAAGCCAGGGATGTCCAGCGCCGGCTGGCCGTTCAGGTGTCCCGGTATAACCAGGTTACCACGCCCCGATTTATCGCCGGGGTGGATATATCAGTGTCCAGAGCTTCGGGGGTAGCCACCGGGGCGGTGGTCATTGTGAGATATCCTGAACTGAGTCTGGTGGAAGTACGGGTGGTCAGCGGAGAACTCTATTTTCCGTATGTCCCGGGGCTGTTGTCCTTCAGGGAATCACCGCTGGTGCTATCCGTATTTGAGGGATTAACCATAACTCCTGACCTTATTCTGGTTGACGGTCAGGGTGTGGCTCATCCCCGGCGGATGGGACTTGCCTCTCACTTGGGTCTCTTGCTGGATACGCCCGCCATTGGTTGTGCTAAATCACTGCTCTGTGGGAGGCGTGGCGTACTCGCTAGCGAACCGGGCAGTTGTGCAGAATTAACGGATAGGGATGAGGTTATCGGGGTGGCACTTCGTACTAAGTATAGAGTCAAGCCGGTCTATGTTTCCATAGCTCATAAGGTCAACCTGCCTAATGCTATTAATTGGGTACTAAACTGTTGTCGTGGTTATCGCTTGCCGGAGCCTACTCGATTGGCCCATCTGGCGGCGGGAGGAAATCTGGAAAGAACCATTGCCGTACCCATGGCGACCGGTTAGGGCATGTCCTTCGAACAGAACATCATATTGAGTGAGGATAAATGCAGGAGCTAATCGATAAACTAAAGGACTTACAGAGCCGGATTTCTATAACACTGGTGCATCTTTGACGTTGCCGCCCGGGAAAAGGAGATTGCCGAGATGGAACAAACGTCATCCCAGCCTGATTTCTGGTTGGACACACGGGAAGCCAGGAATGTAATGCAGCGGTTAGCGGCACAGAACAGGGTGCTGCGGCCATGGCGGGAGATGGAGAAAAAGCTGGCTGATATTTTAGAATTAACTACTCTGGCATCAGGTGAGGAAGACGCTTTGCTTGAGACGGAAATCCGGTCTGAGGTGGAGGCGTTCACCACCAGCCTAAACGAACTGGAACTGGAGTTGGCTTTCCGCGGCGCTTATGATGCCCATAATGCCCTACTGGCGATTCATGCCGGGGCGGGCGGTACCGAATCTCAGGATTGGGCGGAAATGTTGCTGCGGATGTACCTTCGCTGGGCGGAACGTCGTGGCTATAAAGCGGAAGTCTTAGATACGTCACCGGGTGAAGAGGCGGGGGTAAAAAGCGTGGTAATCGATATTAGCGGAAACTATGCCTTTGGCTACTTAAAGTCCGAACATGGTGTTCATCGTCTGGTTCGGCTGTCTCCCTTTGATGCTGACCACGCCCGGCACACCTCCTTTGCTCTGGTGGAGGTTATGCCTGAAGCTGAACCAGACGTTGATATCAGGATAGCCCCCGATGAATTGAAGATTGATGCTTTCCGTTCGAGTGGGCCGGGGGGACAGCATATGCAGAAGACGAGCAGCGCCGTCAGGTTGACCCACCTGCCCACCGGACTGGTGGTTACCTGCCAGAGTGAGCGCTCGCAGTATCAGAACAAAGAGATTGCCATGAAAATTCTTCAGTCTCGCCTGCTGGAGATGGAGATGACCAGAAAGTCGGCGGAAAGAGCCCGTCTTAAAGGGAAGCACATCGCTGCCGGCTGGGGTAACCAGATTCGTAGTTATGTCCTTCATCCCTACAAGCTGGTTAAAGACCACCGAACTGACTATCAGGTTGGTGACTCTGATGCCGTACTTGATGGGCAACTGGATGAATTTATTACAGCCTACCTCAGGACTCATTTAAGTGGTGATGAATGATTAAGAGATTCGGTTTATTAGCTTTAGCCATCTTTCTAGCGCTGTCTTTGTTGAGCCCGGTTCCAGTTCAGGCTCAGAGCGGGCTAGCCGTAGTGAACAGCTCGGTACAGCTTGGGTTTCCGTCCCATCTTGGTTTCCAGTTATCGGTGGAAAGTGATGTTAACATTACTGATATTCGCCTTTACTACCGGGTTAAGCGGTTGAGCTTCGCTCAGGTAACCAGTGAGGTATCTATTGAATTTGAGCCTGATACCAGGGTAAGTGCGGACTGGGTCTGGAATATGAGGAAAACGGCGGGACTGCCGCCGGGAGCGGTTGTTGATTTCTGGTGGGCGGTTAAAGATGACAGCGGGCGTGAGATTAGAACAAAACCGGCGCAGATTAAATTTGATGACCTTCGTTATGACTGGCGCAGTATTGTTGAAGGTAAGGTAACGATATACTGGTACAACGGGGATGAGGATTTTGCCCGGGAATTGATGGCGACGGCCCAGCAGGCACTAATCCGGCTGGCGGCGGACACCGGTGCTAAACTTGAGACACCGGTCAGTATATATATCTACGCCAGCTCCCGTGATTTGCAGGGTTCGATGATTTTTCCCCGGGAGTGGTCGGGTGGCGTCGCCTTTACCCGGTACGGGACTATTGCCATCGGTATTGCGCCGGGTGATCTGGGGTGGGGCAAACGGGCGATGACTCATGAACTTGCTCACCTGGTCATACACCAGATGACGCTTAATCCCTATAATGAATTACCCAACTGGCTCGATGAGGGACTGGCGATGTATGCGGAGGGAGAGCCCGAGCCAGAACTGGCTGCTCTTATCAAGATGGCTGCTGCCAGCAACCGTCTTATCTCGGTGCGCAGCTTATCCAGTCCTTTCTCGGCGCTGGCGGGAGAGGCTACTCTCGCCTACGCTCAGAGCTACAGCCTGGTCGAGTATCTTATTCAGAATTACGGGCAGGGTAAGATGCTGGAGCTGCTCAGTAGCTTCCAGAAAGGTAGTGAATACGATGAAGTCTTGGAGAGGGTATATAGCTTTGATATGGATGCCTTTAACACTCTGTGGCGGGATAGCATTGGAGCACCGCTCCCGCCGGAGGAGGAAAAAGGAATGCCTCCGGCCGTGATTGGAGTAATTATCGTACTGGCGGCAGCGGCTATTATAGTAATAATTGTTATCGTTAGAAGGTGGTTACGGAGATGGGGATGAAGCAGTCGTTTACTATTTACGATTTGCCGGTATCGGAGCGACCGAGGGAGAGGCTGCAGAAATTCGGTGTGGAAGCCCTGTCGGCACAGGAGGTTCTGGCGTTGATTCTGGGTCGTGGTATCGCCGGCGAGTCAGTGATGACCACGGTACAGAGACTGTTAAGCCAGTTCGAAAATCTACGGGAAATCGCCGGCGCTTCGGTGGAGGAGCTATCTCGGGTGCCGGGGGATTGGTCTGGCCAAGGCATCGCAGATTAAGACGGCTTTTGAGCTGGCTAACTGGCTGGAGGGCTGTGCCGAGATAAGCCGGAGGGCGCCACTAAAGACGTCCGAGGACATAGTATCTTTAGTTAGGGGTAGATTTGGTTTCGTTATCATGCAGTCTGTCTTCAAGACGGCTGGTGCTGGGCAAGGCTTCCACCGCTTCATGCTTGGAGACAGCACCCCTGTCAAGGTGTTGCAAGTGGACGATGTGGTGGAACTCAATCCATTTGAAGGCGCTTCTAACCGAACTAGCGTGGTGGTCTTGGAGAAGGCTTACGAACTGGTAAAGCGCAATGAAGGCAAAGCTCTTGGCAATGTTGAAGAAGAAATAGACCAAAGGGTTGCTGAGCTTTGGGATATCACTAAGACGGAGCTAGAGGAGATAAAGAGATGTCTCGCGGAAATAGGCTAAATGATGAAAAGAATAATTAGCGTAATTTTACTGGTCTTACTGTTAGTCGGCCTGCTGGTATCCGGGGGCTGCCAACCGGCCGGAGTTGCGCCCTCATCGGCGGAGGGCGCCGTCCTTAATCTGTACGGTATTGACCCGCTGACGCTTGACCCGGCGATTACCGGTGAAATGACTTCCCACCAGTATATCATGCAGTTATTTGGCGGACTGCTGCGCCTTGACGATAATCTGGAACCGGTACCCGATATTGCCCGGGAGTGGGCGGTAAGTGATGATGGGCGGACTTATACCTTTTATCTGCGGGAGGACGTTCAGTTTCATAACGGGCGGCAAGTGAAGGCAGCCGACTTCAAATATTCCTGGGAGCGGGCCGGTGACCCGGCTACCGGCTCACAGACGGCGCCCACCTATCTCAATGACATTGTTGGCGTAAAGGAAGTACTGGCGGGAAAAAGCAAGGAGATTAGCGGGGTAAGAGTTGTTGATGACTATACCATAGAGGTGATGATAGACGCCCCCAAAGCCTATTTCCTGTCCAAGATGACCTATCCCACCGCCTATGTCGTAGATAGAGAGAATGTAGCCTCAGGGGCGGACTGGTGGCACCAGCCGAATGGTACCGGCCCTTTCAAATTCAAGCAGTGGGCTGAAAATGAATTGCTGGTTATGGAAAAGAACGAACTTTATTATAGCAATCTGGCTAAAATCGATTCTATTGCCTTCCACTTATGGGCGGGGAGGCCGTTTAATCTGTATGAGACCGGTGAAATAGATGCTGCCGACGTAAATATGCAGTACATCGACAAGGCAACTGATACTGCCGGCCCCTTCCATCAGGAACTGGATGTAGTTACCGAGTTAAGCTTCTACTATATTGGGTTTAATACCACTAAACCACCCTTTGACGATGTTAATATCCGCCGCGCCTTTTCTATGGCGGTGGACAAGGAGAAAATGGCCTCACTGGTATACCGTGGTATGGTACAGCCGGCGGACGGTATATTACCGTTCGGGATGCCCGGTTTTAACCAGGCGCTGTCCGGCCTGATTTACGACGTGGCTAAAGCCCGAGGGCTTATTGCCAACTCTAAATACGGGGATGTATCCCGGTTACCGCCCATCGTGATGACATCTTCCGGCTGGGGAGGGCTAATCTCACCAGAAGTGGAGGCGGTCATTGAGGAGTGGCGCCGGAATCTGGGTGTGGAAGTAACGGTACGGCAGCTGGAACCACTGCCGTTCCTGTATAACCTTAAGCGGGAAAAAGACAACATCTATTTTATGGGTTGGATTGCTGATTATCCCCACCCCCAGAACTTTCTGGAGATATTATTTTATAGCGGTGGGGAAAATAACTACGGTGAGTACAGTAATCCTGAGGTGGATGCCCTGCTTGACAGGGCAGGTATCGAGATGGATAGTGAGCTCAGTCTGGAGCTATATCAGCAGGCGGAGCAACTGCTGGTTGGTGATGCCGCCTGCATACCGCTGTGGTTTGGGCGGAACTATGTGCTTGTAAAGCCTTCTGTTGATGGATACAAATTAAATCCTATGGGTTTGGCTACGTTAAGTAACGTGTCAAAAAATTAAGCCTCAAACAGTTGACATATTGTCTTGTAGGGTGCATAAGTAATACTTATAATCGTCTAACCTTAAGAGGAAGGCGTGAAACTACAAGAATATCTGGAAACCATGCTGGTACTGGACGAGGTGGTGTAGGAAAGCCATATATGTTAGCGTAAGATTCTTTTAGTGTGTAATGTATGTAGTCAGCGAAAGTGGGACTAAGTAGGCCTTTTGAAGTAACGAA
>CAYFGR010000040.1:0-10631 GCA_964343135.1 uncultured Dehalococcoidales bacterium | reverse complement strand
TTCGTCAAAGGTGGCGCCGATGACTTCTCCCCGGACGGAGTGCCTCATGTCAGTGACTTCTTCCGGGCGCTCACCGATAAGGCATACGATCAGGTGAATATCCTGGTAATTGGTGGTGGCAGCATGGGCGATGACTTTTAGCAGTATGGTCTTGCCCGCTTTGGGTGGTGATACAATTAGCCCTCGTTGCCCTCGACCAATGGGGGAGACCAGGTTAAGCAGGCGGGTGGAAAACTCGGTGGGCGAAATTTCCAGGTCAATTAATTTATTGGGGAAAATGGGCGTAAGCGAACCAAAGCGAGGACGCTCTTTTGACCGCTCGGGGTTAAGGTCATTAATTACTTCTACCCGGAGCAGGCTGTAATACTTTTCCCCGCTCTTGGGGGCTCGGCCCTGGCCGGCAATCATGTCACCGGTACGCAGGCCAAAGCGGCGGATTTGAGACTGGGATACATAGACATCGTTTTGGCTGGGTAGTAGAGTGCGCTGCCTGAGGAAACCATAACCGTCCCCCATAATATCCAGAATGCCGCTGGAGAAAGTGTAGCCCTGTTGCTCCGACTGCGTTTGCAGCAGACGCAGGATAATGTTCGGCTTGGTCAGGTTGGCATGATTGGTGATACCCATTTCCCCGGCTATCTCAATCAGCTCCTCTTTGTTTTTGTTCTCCAGCTCATTGTAATCCATAATGTAACCTCAATTATAATGTTATGGGCAGTGGTGGTTGCGCCCCCTCGCGCAGTATTTCCCTGGCGGCGCCAATAAAGTCGCGGAACAGGGGGTGGGGTCGGTGCGGGCGCGAGGCAAATTCAGGGTGGAATTGGCAGCTGAGCATCCAGGGGTGGTTGACCAACTCGCATATCTCGACCAGATTGCCGTCCGGGGACAGCCCGCTGTAAATCATGCCGGCATTTTGCAGTTGCTGGCGATACTCATTATTAAATTCAAAGCGATGCCGGTGGCGTTCGTTAATCAGACTCTCTCCGTAGGCACTAGCGGTACGGGTGCCGGGCACAAGCTGGCAGGGGTAGTTGCCCAGGCGCATGGTACCGCCTTTACTTTCTACCCCCCTCTGTTCGGGAAGGAGGTCGATAACCGGGTGGGGGGTGTCGGGGGCAAACTCAGTGGAGTTTGCCCCGGCTGAGTTCAGAGCATAGCGGGCAAACTCAATTACCATAACCTGCATTCCCAGGCAAAGTCCCAGGTAGGGAATTTCATTGGTTCGGGCATAGGTGGCCGCCTTTATCATGCCTTCTATGCCCCTGGTGCCAAAGCCGCCGGGGACAATAATTCCCTGTGCGGAGCAGAACAGTGCCTCGCTATCTCCGCTTTCCAGGTCTTCAGATTGTACCCAGACCATATTTATCTTTCGATTATGATAGAGAGCGGCGTGACATAAGGCTTCACGTACGGAAAAGTAGGCATCTCTTAATTCCACATATTTACCCACCAGCGCAATAGTTACGGGTTCACATTCCGCTTTGAGGCATACCGCTAGCTCCTGCCATTGGCTCAGGTCGGCGGTCTTGGCGTCAAGGTTAAGCTTGTCAACAATTAGACGACCGAGTCCGGCTTCCTCCAGGACCAGTGGCACCTCATAGATGGTGTCAATGGTGGGCAGAGGGATAACGGCCTGCCGTTCAACATCACAGAACAATGATATCTTGTCCCTTATCCCTTCCGAGACCGGGTAGTCACTGCGGCAGATAATAACGTCCGGTTGAATACCAATCCGGCGCAGTTCATTAACGCTATGCTGGGTGGGTTTGGTCTTTAGTTCCTGGGTGGTACCGAGGTACGGGAGGTAGGTAACGTGAATGTAGAGCACGTTATCCCGTCCGACATCATTTCTCATCTGACGGATGGCTTCCAGAAAAGGCTGCCCCTCAATATCACCCACGGTGCCACCCACCTCAATAAGTACTACATCAGCCTGAGATATCTGAGCCAAACGCTTGAACCGTTCCTTTATCTCGTTGGTAACATGGGGTACCACCTGGATAGTGCCACCCAAGAAATCGCCGCGCCTCTCCTTGGCAATAACCGTACTGTAGATTTGACCTGAAGTAACGTTGGATTCCGAAGTGATGTTAATATCAAGGAAACGTTCGTAATTACCTAAATCGAGGTCAGTTTCGGCGCCATCCTGGGTAACGAACACCTCGCCATGCTGGTAAGGTGACATTGTACCTGGGTCAACATTGATATAGGGGTCTAATTTCTGAGCTGAGGAAATGATTTGCCGACTTTTCAGGATAGTGCCGATAGAAGCGACGGTAATGCCCTTGCCAACTGAACTAACCACGCCCCCGGTAACAAATATATATTTTGACATACGGGTAAACCAAATCTACGGGTAAACCAAATCTACGGGAAAACCTAAAATTTTCTTGGGAACCCG
Source organism: uncultured Dehalococcoidales bacterium (assembly GCA_964343135.1). Lineage (GTDB taxonomy): Bacteria > Chloroflexota > Dehalococcoidia > Dehalococcoidales > JAUYDJ01 > CAYFGR01. The sequence continues at coordinate 8,230 of CAYFGR010000040.1, read as the reverse complement.
CTAGAGATCGGAACCGTACACTCTGGGGAAAGACTCTTCCCACACCAGACCGGTGTCAGGTTTGCTAAATATGGAAAACAAGTAACATATTGATTATAATCAGGTAAACTTTATATTGTCAAGCTTTTCGGTATTATTTGATTAGTGACCGGTCGGAATCCTAACTCTATGATAGACGTGCTAAGCGGGCTTGACGGGGAAGAGATTGAGTCCTATACTTTATTACAACTGAGAATGGAGTTACTGACTTGAGTATTTCTAAATGGGATAACTATTTAATTCTGCCCCCGCTATTTTATGGTTTTTTTGTTAAAAAGGGGGAAGCGGTTTGGCTTTGAGTTTACTGGACTACGTTAAGAAGAAACCGGTGGGCCTGATTGTGATGAGTGCGCATGGCAGGTCAGGGGTTACCCGGTTGTTGTTAGGTGGTGTCGCCGATAGAGTGATACGCTATTCTACGGTACCCGTGTTGGTGATACCCCCGGCTGGTTGTAGAATTGGCTAGACATTAGAACGTTGGAATCCAAGTTTACCAGGGGTGAGCTTGAGACGGAGATGATTCGGGTTGAAATCCATCCTCAGCTTAGAAAGGGTGTAGCATGGGAGATTATCTGGATATCATCAGGAGAGTTATTGAGGAACATCAGGCCATTAGAGGCCATATCAAGCTGGTAGGAGAGACTGTGTCTGACCGGGTTGCCTTGTCCAGTCTGGAAAAGACGCGTGCCGACTGGGTGCCCGGAAGACCGGAGGTTCCAGCCGAGACACGGGATAAGCTGCAGCAGGCGATGGCTGAGCTTGATGCCGGTATAAAAAATCACTTCGCCTTTGAAGGCAGAGCACTACCGTCCTTACTGGGTGAGTTATTCATGCAGGCAATTCTCCTCGACCACCGGGAAATAATATTCGCCCTCAAGGAAGGGAAAGCCTTAGCCGCTGAGATTAAGCTGGAGGGATTGACTCGGGGGGAACTGCTTACCCGGGAGTCGCAGATACAGGAAATGATAAATAAAATCGTCAGGCTGATTGGAGAGCACGTGATGAGGGAAGAAACGCTTCTTGATATGCTACAAAGAGTGCTGGAGGCAGAAGAACGAAACAAGTAGCGGACAAGTAGATAGAGGAAGTAATACCAATTGTTGACGAGGCTATCAAGATAAGAGCCCGGGCAGTATGGATGCAGGAAGGAGTTGTTAATGAGGCCGCCGCCGCCAAAGCCAGAGACGCCGGACTTCTGGTAGTTATGGACAAGTGCATGTTTAAAGAGCACCGTTGCCTTGTGCAAGATGGCAGACTATAATTGAGATAGAGAATTAAGGATTGAATCAATGACAGCAGCATCGACCCTTGACGAGATTTTAGTGGAGGCTATCGAGAAAGAAGTTGGTTCGCGGCAGTTATATCTTAGTTTGAGCCAGAAAATGACACAGCAATCGCTCAGGGAGGCGTTTCAGGAGTTAGCTCAACAGGAACTGGGTCACCAGAACCTGTTAGAACGCTACCTGCGGGGCGAACTGAGTGAAGGGGCACTTAGTCACGGGCAGATTGTGGACTATAAGATTGCGGAGCGGTCGGACCAACCGGAATTATCAGTTGATATGAATCTTCCCGATGTTTTCCTGCTTGCCGCCCACCGTGAGAAGGTGGCGTATGATTTCTACCTGAGTTTTGCCCGGGCACATCCGGAGGGAAAAGTGAGAAGTCTGCTTGAAAATCTGGCGGCACAGGAACTGGAGCATAAGCAGCGCGTGGAATTTCTCTATACCGAAGTCGTTTTCCCCCAGACTGACGGCGGCTAGGCGATTTAAAGAGTAAGTAATGGTGACTATGAAGGGGGTGACTGAAAAATAACGAGACAGATTAGTCTTTTAGTTAATTCCCAGCCTATCCCGCTGGATTACTTTGTCGCGGGATTTATTGACCATACCGTTGGCGGTATGCTGGCGGCTCTGGAGGGTACGGGAGCAATAGATACTGCGGACATTTCTATTGAAGGCGAAACGGTCGCCATCGACTTGAATAACGCCCCTGTTCCGATTAAGCCTTTTGTCAGTAAGATTATGCGGAATACCATTGTCGGTATGGTCTCACCACTAAAAGGCGTGAGTGAGATAAGCAGCTTGAAAGTAAGTGTTAAGAGATAATACCGGTGGTCAGAGTTATGCGGATTGCCGGTGTACAAATGTGTATTGAGTTATTTATCGATTAAGGAGGTACTATCAAATGGTTACTAATCCAAAGGCGAAAGAACTGGAGGAAAAAGGAAAGGTTGAATATGACACTTTTACCCTATGGCCCCACTTCCACAAGGAAAAAATGAACTGGGCGTCGGGCATAAGGACGAAAAGGGATACCGAGATTATCGTTATCGCCTCGACGGGGAGAGACCCTTTTGAGGATGCACCGTGCCGGACTCCGGAAGAGGAGCGTGCCGGCAAAGCTAAATTAGTCGGCGACATAAAGGAACAGACCCGTCAGGTGCTATGGGATATTAAGGAAGCCCTGGAAATGATAGGTGGCTCTCTAAAGGACATCTTCCTGTTCCATTATTTCTTGCCCAGAAGAGAGGACGTCTTTGACTTTCGCGACGAAATGTACCGCTTCTTTGAGGAGTTTGAGCCTGATTTGCGGAAAAACTCCCGTATGAGCGTCTTGCTCCGGGGCGTTGGGTTGGATCTGAAAGAAATGTACGTTGAGATAGAAGTCTGGGCAGCAGTCCCCAGCCGGAAGTAAAGAACAAGTATCGCCGTAATTTTGCGGCAGCCGACGTTATTGGGCAAGTCGGTTTTGAGCAAGGGGCTTGCCGCCGTAGGCATGGTTTCCTTCGATGGTGTGTGGTGACATATTAGTTCCTTACCTCGTCATTGCGAAGAACCCTTCCGGCGAAGGGTGACGAAGCAATCTCAGGGGTAAGAAGCAGTCAAGAGATTGCTTCGCTTCGCTCGCAATGACATGGTAGCAAAGGTAAGGTATGTCACATCCCGGGTAGTAAGTATCACCCATCTATCTGAATTAGCTCTGACATTTGACATGGCGGCACTTACTGTCCGCTTGTCTCAATAACTTGACACCAGTCCGTTAATTTGCTATAATGTATTGTAAATACTGAAAAGCGGAGAGCGAGACTAGTAAGCTTCCAGCGAAGTGCAGAGAGCCGGGTAAGGTGTGAGCCGGTACCAGCGCAGAAGTCGAGTGGACTCGGGAGTTGCAGGCCGAAAGGGATTAAACCGAGTAGGTTATGACGGAGAGGGCACCGTTATCAGAGCCTAGGGTATCACCTTGGTGAACCATGGTCGTACCTGAATGAAGTGATTGCTAAACCCAGCAATAAATTAGGGTGGCACCGCGAAGGATTAACCTCTCGTCCCTATGGCGAGAGGTTTTTTTTATTTCCATGGTGGGGTGAGTTGATATGTATTATCCGACATTAGCCGAGGTTGAGAAACACCGGCAGGACGGTAACCTGGTACCGGTTTACCGTGAAATTGTGGCCGATCTGGAGACACCGGTATCCGCTTTCCTGAAGATCAATCATGGTGGCTGTTCATTCCTCCTCGAGAGTGTCGAGGGCGGTGAGCGGCTGGCTCGGTATAGTTTCATCGGTACCGAGCCCTATCGCGTGTTTACCACAAAGGGAGAAGATGGTATTAATCCGCTATCGGTTGTTGCCGAAGAACTGAACAAGTACCGGATTGTGCCGGTAGGCGACCTCCCCAGGTTTAGTGGTGGCGCGGTAGGTTACCTGGCGTACGAAACGGTGACCCGGTTTGAGGAGTTACCCTCCCCGGTGGCTGATACCCTGGGATTGCCGGAAGCGCTCTTTATGTTCGTGGATACCATGCTGGTCTTTGACCACGTTACTCATAAAATTAAGGTCCTGAGTCATGTCCGTCTTGATGGCGATGTAAAGAAGGCTTATCAGGAGACCATAGACCGGATTGACGACCTGGTGGCGAGGTTGAGCCAACCGCTCCGACCCAGCCAGCATGCTCTAGCTGCCTCTCCTGCAAATAATAAGTATTGCCTTTCTTCGAACTTTTCCCGGGAGGATTTTGAAGCCAGTGTCGCTAATATAAAGCAGTATATTACGGAGGGGGAAGCCATTCAGGTGGTGCTTTCTCAGCGCCTGGCACAACCGACCGATGCCCCGCCGTTTGAAATATACCGGGCATTGCGCACCATCAATCCGTCGCCTTACATGTTCTTTTTTGATTTTAACGACTTCCACATTATCGGGGCTTCGCCTGAGATTCTGGTCAGAGTTGAGGACGGCGCCGTAATGACCCGTCCACTGGCGGGCACCCGGCCCAGAGGTAAGACTCCGGATGAGGATGCCCGCATGGAGCAGGAGTTGCGCAGTGATGAGAAGGAGCGTGCCGAGCACATCATGCTGGTTGACCTGGGACGTAATGATATTGGACGGGTAAGCGAGCCGGGTACGGTTGAGGTCAGTGAACTGATGGACGTGGAGCGCTATTCTCATGTCATGCATCTGGTCACCCATGTGCAGGGTAAGCTGCGGCATGACATGACCGCCATGGATGCCCTGCAAGCCTGCTTCCCGGCGGGTACCGTGTCCGGCGCGCCTAAAATCCGGGCGATGGAAATAATTGCCGGGCTTGAGCCGGATAAAAGAGGGCCCTACGCCGGTGCCGCCGGCTATTTCTCGTTCTCGGGTAACATGGACATGGCGATAGCCATACGGACGATGGTAGTCAATAAGGGTATTGCCTATGTGCAGGCGGGTTGCGGGATAGTCTACGATAGTGTGCCGGAACGTGAGTATGAAGAAACTATGAGCAAGGCGCGGGCGCTGCTAAAAGCGATTAGTCAGGCGGAGAGTCCGGGTCACCTGAGTGGAGGGAACCATGTTACTGCTGATTGATAACTACGACAGCTTTACCTATAATCTCTTCCAGTATTTGAGTGAACTGGGGGAAGATGTGGTGGTCGTGCGTAACGATAAGACCACCCTTGGGGCTATCGACGGAATGAATCCTGGACGGATTGTTATCTCGCCGGGGCCGTCAATGCCGCAGCGGGCAGGCATCTCCAATGACGTCATCCGGCACTTCGGCTCCCGGTTACCTGTTCTCGGCGTTTGCCTGGGCCACCAGTGCATTGGTTACAGCTACGGCGCCGTTATTGGGCGGGCAGGTGAGATAATGCATGGTAAATCGTCGCTGATACGTCACAGTAGCCAGGGAATCTTTGCCGGACTGCCCAATCCTTTCTCAGCCATCCGCTACCATTCACTAATGGTGCAGCGTGACGGTCTGCCCGATTGCCTGGAAATAACTGCCTGGACGGATGACGGCACCATAATGGGCCTGCGGCACCGCCAGCACCCGGTTCAGGGCATCCAGTTCCACCCCGAGTCATTCATGACCGAGGCAGGGGAGGACATACTGAGAAATTTTCTCACGGAGGTTAGAAAATGATTAAAGAAGCCATTGGAACCCTGGTAACCGGACGTTCGTTGACCAGGGATGAAGCTACCTCGGTGATGGAAGAGATAATGGAGGGTACGGCTACGCCGGCTCAAATTGCGGCCTTTATTACTGCATTGCGACTGAAGGGAGAAACGGTGGATGAAATTGTCGGACTGGCGAAAACGATGCGGGCCAAAGCCGTTGCGGTGAATGTTGACGGTCCGTTGGTTGACACCTGCGGCACCGGCGGTGATGGTTCGGCCACCTTTAATATTTCAACCATCACTGCCTTTGTGGCGGCCGGTGCGGGGCTAAACGTGGCGAAACACGGTGGTCGTGCCGTGAGCAGCCAGTGCGGCAGCGCTGATGTTCTGGAGGCTCTGGGAGTCAAGATTGACCTTGCTGCCGGGCAGGTGCAGAAATGCATTCGGGAAGTTGGCATCGGTTTCATGTTCGCTCCGGTGTTTCACCCCGCCATGAAATACGCCGCGCCGGTACGGCGTGAGATTGGTATCCGTACCGTCTTTAACATCCTCGGCCCCCTGACTAACCCGGCGGTCGCTGAGGCACAGGTGCTGGGTGTTGCTGATGAATCACTGTTGGAAAAGATGGCCATGGTGCTGCGGGAACTGGGTAGTCGTCATGCTCTGATTGTCCATGGCGAGGACGGTCTTGATGAGATTACCATCACTGCTAAAACATCCATTTGCGAACTGAAGGATGGTCATATTGAGCGGTATTCCATAAGTCCTGAGGACTTTGGCATGTCCCGGGCTGACCCGGATAGCCTGAAGGGTGGTAATACTGAGGAAAATGCCGGTTTACTGCGTAACCTTCTGGCGGGCGCTCCCGGCCCTCAACGGGATGTGATGCTGATGAACTCGGCGGCGGTGCTCCTGGTGGGTAATAAGGTGACTACGCTGCTACAGGGGGTAGCCCTGGCGGGGGAGGTAATTAACCGGGGTTCCGCTCTGGAGAAACTGGAGCAGTTGGTCCGGTTCAGCCAGGACCTGGCGGAGAGTGGTCAATGATTCTGGACGAGATAGTGGCGGATAGCCGCATTGAGCTTGAGCGCCGACAGCGTCGACTCCCGCTGGCCGAGGTAAAGATACGGGCGTCGGAGCAACCGGTAACTCTTAATTTCGCGGCGGCGCTGCGTGGTGACCGGATTCGGCTTATTGCCGAGGTGAAGAAAGCGTCGCCCTCCCTGGGTGTGATTCGTTCCGACTTTAATCCGGTGGAGATAGCTCAAATTTACGCCGCTAACGGGGCTTCCGCCATATCGGTACTAACCGAGACGAGATATTTCCAGGGTAACCTAAACTACCTGCCGGATATCAGAAGTGGACTTGGCGACCGGAAATTGCCCCTGCTCCGTAAGGATTTTATCTATGACCCGTACCAGATTTATGAGTCCCGGGCTTACGGCGCTGACGGTTTGTTGCTTATCGTGGCGATACTGACGCCCGAGAAACTGACGGAACTGCTTAGCCTGAGTTATGAGTTAGACATGAGGTGCCTGGTGGAGGTGCATAATGAAGCCGAGCTTGAAGTTGCCTTGAGGAGCGATGCTGGAATTATTGGCGTCAACAACCGGGACCTGAAAACATTTACCGTGGACCTGGCTACTACCGAACGGTTACGCCCGCTCATACCGCCCGACCGTATCGTGGTCAGCGAGAGCGGTATCCAACAGCGGAGTGATATTGAAAAATTGGGTCGGCTGAGCGTTGATGCCGTGCTCATCGGTGAGTCTCTGATGGTAGCTAACGATATTGCCGCCAGGATGAGGGAGTTACTATGACCCGGGTCAAGATTTGCGGGCTGTCCCGGATTGAACATGCCCGGATAGCCACCAAAGCCGGCGCCGATTTTATCGGTCTGGTCTTTGCCACCAGTCACCGCCGGGTATCGCCGGAAAGTGCACTGACGCTGGTTAAAGCTATTAGACAAATGGAGCCCCACCCGGCGGCAGTCGGTGTTTTTGTCGATTTACCCGTCACCGAAGTGAATCGTATTGCCGAGTACTGCCGCTTGGACTGGGTGCAGCTCAACGGCGATGAAACCTGGGAGTACTGTCAACAGATTGAGCGCCCCATCATCAAGGCTATCCGCATTTCGAATGATAAGACGGCAGATGAAATCCGGGCTGAGATGGAAACCGGGTATCGGTTGTTCCCCAAAGAGCGATTTGTCTTTCTCTTGGATTCACCGGTGGGAGACGCCTATGGCGGTACTGGGCAGGTTTTTGATTGGCGACTGGCGCGGGATGCCGCCATGAAATTTCCGGTGATTATTGCCGGAGGTCTTACCGTTGAAAACGTGGGCGCGCTGGTCAGGGAAGTCCAGCCGTGGGGGGTTGATGTATCCAGCAGTGTGGAGACTAACAAGCAGAAGGACGTGGCTAAAATCAAGGCTTTTCTCAAGACGGTAAGGACAGACGAATGGGATGCCTTGGGCAGCGATAAGTAGGTCTGGTTGCCGTCGGGCTGGCTATCTCAGCGAACTGAACGCGGCTTCCACAGCCGTAATGGTGGCTCTAATGTCGGCGATGGTGTGGGTGGTGGAGACAAACCAGGCCTCAAATTGAGAAGGTGGCAGGTATATTCCCCGGGACAGCATTTCGTGGAAGAATCGGGCGTAGAGTCCGCTATCGGCACGGCTGGCGCTGGCGTAGTCGGTCACCGGCTCTTTGGCGAAGAAGACAGTCAATATTGAACCCACCCTTAAAATCCGGATATTTATGCCGGTCTTTTTGGCGGCGTTACGGATACCTTTTTCCAGGAGTGACGACCTTA
>CAYFGR010000039.1:0-10776 GCA_964343135.1 uncultured Dehalococcoidales bacterium | reverse complement strand
AGCTGGCGCCATAATCAGCTACCTTCTGCTTTACCGTCGCCGGCGTATATTCATGAGACTGGATGCCCTGGTTAGCGGCTGCCAGTATCGCCACCGCTTGCGCTCTGCCTATCGCCAGTGCTGTCCTCACGTTCTTAGCTACGAAAGGCTGCTCTATTGCTACCGCATCGGGCTGATAGCGCGTGATGATTCCCGTAAGTTCACCGTAAAAATAGCTCAAGCACTCCCCAATTGGAGAACGCTCGGTTTTTTTACAAATACCGTAGTCAACCAGATTAATCCGGTCTGCTTCGGTATCAATCACCCCATAGCCCATGACCACGGTACCTGGGTCAATGCCTAATATTCTCATGTTACTTTTACCAGGAAGAGATAACAGATGAATCAGAGGGGCTTCACCCCTTTCAATCCCGTAATTCAACAATTTCAAGATAAAACGGGTAGCGGCTTACCACTAAGACTGTACCTGGTATGCCGCTAGAACGGCGTCAGTGAAGTCAGCGTTACTGGAGACATGCTGCACTTCGTCCAGCTCCTCCAATTTATCCAATAGCTTAAGGGTCTGCAGAGACGCCTTTTCATCAAGACTAATCATAGTCTTGGGAATCATCGCCAACTCGGCCGAACTTATCGGCACCTGGTTCTGTTCCAGCGCTGTCCTGACTATTTCAAGCTCTTCACGTTTGGTATAAATCTCCATGTCCGTATCTTCAATATTAACATCGTCGGCACCGGCGTCAATCGCCTGTAGGGTCAGTTCGTCGGAATCCAAATTACTGGTGACTACTCTAATCAGCCCCTTAGATTCGAAGAGCCAAGCTACACAGCCGCTTTCCCCCATGTTAGCGCCGTTACGGGAAAATACGGTGCGGACGTCCTGCAGAGTTCGGTTGCGGTTACCGGTGAGGGCCTCCACCAGGATAGCGGTCCCGCCGGGACCGTAGCCCTCAAGAACCATTTCAAAATAGATGGCGCCTTCTACCTCGCCGCTGCCCCGTTTGATTGACCTTTCAATATTATCGAGGGGCATGTTATTATCACGGGCTCTCTGCACTGCCAAACGCAGTCGGTAATTAGCCGTCGGGTCAGTACCGCCTTCCCTGACCGCTACGATAATCTCGCGGGTTAGCTTGGTAAAGAGTTGTCCACGCCGGGCATCAGCCGCTCCTTTTTGATGCTTGATTGAAGACCACTTGGAATGCCCTGACATACGTCAATCTCCTTGCCTGGCTAATCAATTCAACCATAATTCTACCACCTCATCTGGCGGCGGTCAAAATGTTATCACCGGAGTATCAGTTGGAGACAAGTAATTTGACGTAAGCGTGCAGCCTTGACTATAATAAAAATAATTTCAACTTCATATTTTGGAAAGTCCCTAGGAAGACCGGTGGCCGAGTTAATTTTCGGGCGAACGTACCAGAAAGTTACTTCTCTTAAATAACGAACCCAGAAGACTATGGCGATGAGGTGATGGCATGGAGTACTTCTTTACGGAGCAACAGAATACAATAAGGGAACTGGCAAGAAGAATTGCCGAAGAGAGGATACTGCCGGTCCGGACGGAGCTTGATCAGAAGGGTGAATTTCCCTGGTCGATAATGAAGGACCTGGCTGATGCCGATATGTTTCGCGCGTTTATTCCCGAAGAATATGATGGACTGGGTGGGGGCTGCATGGAACTGTGTCTGGTAGTTGAGGAACTAAGCCGGGTATGTAGTGCCGTGGCGGTAAGTTATGCCGCCAGTGCCCTAGGTTGTTTTACCCTTATGGAGTATGGTAGTGAAGAACAGAAACGAAAGTATCTCCCCGATATTGCCGCGGGGAAAAAACTAACTGCCTTTGCCCTCACTGAGTCAACCGCGGGCAGCGATGCTAGTGCCATTAAAACGACGGCGGAGAAAGTTGATGGCGGCTATTTGATTAATGGCACCAAGCAGTATATCACCAACGGTGGTGAAGCCGAGATATATACGGTTATTGCGCTGACCGATAAATCACGGGGTGCCCGTGGCGCCAGCGCTTTCATCGTGGAGAAAGACACCGAAGGTTTTTCCTTTGGCAAAAAAGAGGATAAAATGGGCATCAGGTCTTCTTCTACTCGTGAACTAATCTTTCGAAATTGTTTTGTCCCTGAAGAAAATCTTATGGGAAAACCTGGTCTTGGCTTTATCATGACCATGAAACTCCTCGACCGCTCACGGCCGGGGATAGGGGCACAGGCGGTGGGGTTGGGCCAGGGTGCTCTGGAAGTTGCCGTTGATTACACCAGACAGCGTGTCCAGTTTGGGCATCCACTGATTTCATTACCGGTGGTTCAGGACATTCTGGCGGACATGGCGACTCAGTTAGAAGCCTCCCGCGCATTGGTTTATGCTGCCGCCCGGACCGTTGACAGCGGTGTCAAGAGTTTTACCGAGGAATCGGCCATGGCTAAAGTGTTCGCTTCGGATGTGGCGATGAAGATTACTACTGATGCCGTGCAAATTTGCGGCGGCGCCGGTTACATGAGGGATTATCCGGTTGAGAAAATGATGCGGGATGCTAAAATTACCCAGATATACGAAGGTTCTAACCAGGTCTTGCGGAATGCCATTGCCATTGAAGTAAGGAAGAGAAAGGCAAGGCGGACATGAACCTCATCGTTTGCCTGAAACAGGTGCCGGGCACGACCAAGGTTACCATCGACCCCCAGACTAATACTCTCATCAGACAGGGCATTGAGAATATTATCAATCCGTTTGATGCCTATGCCTTGGAGGAGGGCGTACGGCTGAGGGAACAACACGGGGGTAAGGTAACCGCGCTCAGCATGGGACCTCTTCAAGCTAAAAAAATGATGCGAGACGCGATTTCAGTTGGGGCTGACGAAGCTGTTTTACTGAGTGACTGTGCCTTTGCCGGCGCCGATACCTGGGCGACCGCCTACACCATCGCTCAGGCGATTGATAGACTTAAACCGTATGACCTCGTAATTTGCGGCCGGCAAACGATAGACGGGGATACCGGACAGGTTGCCCCGGAGTTGGCTGCGATGCTGGATGTTCCCTTCGTCGCCTGTGTCAGCCAGGTAGAAGACATAAACGATGGCGTTATTCGAGTTAAGCGGATGGTCGACGAGGGGTATGAGGTTATTGAGACGTCTCTGCCGGCGGTGATTAGCGTGGTGAAAGAAATAAACGTACCCCGCTTACCTTCTCTTCGTGGGCTTACCCGGGCAAAGATTGCCACGATACCAGTATGGACCGTCGGGGAGTTAGGTGTTGATGAAAGTGCGGTGGGTCTGGCCGGTTCCTTCACCAAGGTAATCAAGGTATTCTTTCCCCAAAGAATCTCCCAGGCTGAAATGCTGTCGGGGGATTTGGAGAATCAGGTAGCTACGCTGGTAAACCGGTTGAAAGAAAATAAACTAATCTAAAGTGAACGATATGGGAATTCAATTTAATCTGGATAATTGTACGGGCTGCGGAAACTGTGTGCCCGTCTGTCCTTTCGGCTTGCTGGAAATCATTGATGATACGGTTAAATTAAGCGAAGGTTGCAACTTCTGCGGGGTCTGCCGTGATGTCTGTCCCTGCGAGGCGATACTGATTGAGGCCGTTACCGAGGTTCCGGTGGTCAATGATGATTTACGGGGCGTCTGGGTGTTTGCCGAGCAGTGGCGGGGCGTGCTGAAAAGCGTCGCCTACGAGTTGGTAGCCAAGGGCAGGGAGTTGGCCGATACCTTGGGTACTGAATTATGTGCGGTATACTTTGGGAGTGGTAGTGATCACACGGATGAATTGATTACCGCGGGTGCGGATAAAGTCTACCTTGTGGATGAACCGGTTTTCGCCGAGAACCAGGAGGATTTGTGCGTCAGTAAACTGGTTGAGATTATTAAAGAACACAAACCAGCGATAGTGCTGGCCGGCGCTACTTCCCTGGGACGTTCGTTTATTCCCAGAGTCGCGGCAATTTTGAAAACGGGTCTCACGGCTGATTGTACCGGGCTTGATATTGATGCTGAGACCGGACTTATGTTGCAGACCCGCCCCACATTTGGTGGCAACGTTATGGCCACGATTATCTGTCCGGTCAGCCGACCGCAGATGGCAACCGTCCGCCCCCGTGTATTTAAAAAAGGCATCCCGGATAAAAATCGACAGGGACAGATAACAAAGGTGGACTTCGATAAGACACGTTTAACATCTAAAACCAAACTGCTTAACTTTGTCGAGGATATAAAAGAGAAAATTAAGCTTGATGAGGCGGATATTGTTGTTGCCGGGGGACGGGGATTGGGGAAGGCAGATAATTTTACGATCCTGGCGGAGCTGTCGGCGGTTATGGGAGCGGCACTGGGCTCTTCTCGACCCCCCGTGGACGAAGGGTGGATTGGCTATTCCCATCAGATTGGTCAGACCGGGAAAACAGTTTGCCCCAAACTCTACATTGCCTGCGGTATTTCCGGTTCGGTGCAGCATATGGCGGGTATGCAAACGTCAGATTGTATTGTCGCTATCAATGATGACCCCAGTGCCCCCATTTTTGAAATTGCTACCTACGGCATTGTTGGCGACCTGTTTAAAGTAGTACCAATGATGATAGAGAAACTGAGAGGTTAATTGCCCGTTTCGAGTTTTGTTTAAAGAGCCACGTTGTAAGAGAGTAGGATATTTGACAGGCCATCGGCTCAAAATTGTTTGAATTCGAGTCCCTCATGGCTGAATTGATTATCAGGCTTGACACTGAGTGCAAAGCTCTGAGTATAATTGAAGGTTAATTAGATTTACGACGGGTTGGGTATGATTCAGATTAATGTATCTCAACTGCTTAAAGAGCCGATAGGGTCAACGCGAAATATAGAGGTAGATGGGATTGTTGATGTTATATCGGGTACTGGTAGCCGGGTTTGGGGAGAGATCACACTGACGCGTACTGACCGGGGCGTTCTGGCTAAAGGGAAACTCCGCACGGATGTGGCAATTACGTGCAGCCGTTGTTTAAGTTTATTTGAGCGTAACTTAACCTTTGACATTGAAGAGGAGTATCTGCCGGTTATTGATATATTAACCGGGAAGCCAATATCGTTACCGGGTGAGACAGACAGTTTAACTATTGATGAGTATCATGTTCTTGATTTGGTCGAGGTCATACGCCAGTACGCACTGCTGGCAATTCCGATGAAACCGCTATGTCGTCAGGACTGTGCGGGACTGGGCTTTAATGGAGGGAACAGCCCCAACCTGGGTGCTTATGAATGTGCACCTCAGGAAACTGACCCACAGCGGTTAAAATTGAAAAACTAGTTGTATCTGGTGATTTGTTAGCAAACGGACAGGAAGGAAAAGGATAGATTATGGGAGCTTTACCAAAGCGTAAATACGCCAAGTCGCGTCAGGGTAAAAGACGCAATCACCTAGGGATTAATCTTCCATCACTAGACTATTGTCCCCAGTGTAATAGTCCTAAACTACATCATCATGTTTGCCCTATTTGTGGCACCTATTCGGGTAGGGAAGTCATCAATGTTGAGGACTCGGAAAAGAAGACGGAATAGTGACTGATGCGGGGATGATGCAGCAGTACCGATTAAATCCTGTTGAACAAGAATGGAGAATGAACTGACGAAGGTAGCCTATATCTTTCCGGGACAGGGTGCCCAGTGGGTGGGTATGGGTCACGACCTTTACCAGAATTATGATGTCGCCCGGGCAGTCTTTGAACAGGCTGATGAGGTTTTGTCGTTTCCCATATCGCGGTTATGCTTTGAAGGACCGGAGGACGAACTTCGCCAGACGGTTAATGCCCAGCCCGCGATATTGACGGTTAGCCTTGCCTGCCTGCGAGTTAAGGATACGTTTAGGGATGACCGTACCTTGGCGCTTCCCGCCTTTGTGGCCGGTCACAGCCTGGGGGAGTATACGGCACTGGCGGCGGCCGGCGTGCTTGATTTTGCCACCGCTGTTCATCTGGCTCGACAGCGAGGACGGCTAATGCATGAGGCCGGGCTAAAAAGAGCCGGCGGTATGGTGGCCATAATTGGACTCGGTGAATCGGCATTAGCCGAAATATGCCGGGAGACTGATACGCGTATTGCCAATATTAACTGTCCGGGTCAACTGGTTATAAGTGGGGCTAAAGAAAACTTGACTAAGGCCGCCGATTTGGCTGCCGCCCGTGGGGCCAGGCGTACTGTTGCCCTGGCGGTCAGCGGCGCTTTTCATACGCCGCTGATGCAGTCGGCGGTTGACGGTATGGCGGAGGCAATTGCTGACCTTCCTTTCCGTGACCCGTTAATCCCGGTTATCGCTAACACTACGGCTCAGCCGTTGACTACTGTAGAAATGGTGAAAGAGGAACTGCTCCGGCAGTTATGCCATGGCATCGACTGGCAGCGCTCCATTGAATACATGGTGGAGAAAGAAGTTTCCACTTTTCTTGAAATAGGCCCGGGTAAAGTGCTCAGTGGGCTGGTTAAGCGGATTGATGGGAATGTTAAGACAATAAATATTGGGGATGCTGAGGCGATTAAGAGTCTTGTCGGTTAGCTAGAACACAAGGTGTGTGCTAAATGAATAAGTATGATGTAAACGGTAGGATTGCGGTTGTTGCTGGTGCCTGTAGAGGAGCTGGGAGAGCCATTGCCTTAAGGCTGGTACGGGATGGGGCTAAGGCGGTGGGAACCGACGTTAATCAGGAAGATTGCCAGGCTATAGTAAAAGAGATTGAGGGGGTCTGGGTGTCGAGGGTATAGTTCTGAAACTGGATGTAACTGGCGAACGGGACATTGGTGAAGTGGTAAGAATAGTGAAAGATAGGTTTGGCCGGGTGGATATTTTAGTGAACAATGCCAGCATAAATGTACTTAAAGAATTAGAGAAGATGGATACTCCGGAGATAGAGCAAATTATTGCGGTGAACTTGCGGGGAACGATTCTTTGCACCAGGTACGTTAGATCAGTAATGAAAGCGCAAAATTACGGGAAAATCATTAATATTGCCAGCGTTGCCAGTTTTATTTCTTGTCTTCCAGTCTTCAGTGTTTACTGCGCCACCAAGGGAGCTATAGTCAGCCTTACCCGGGAGTTGGTAACGGAGCTTGGTAAGCATAAGATTAATGTGAACGCGGTGGCTCCCGGACCAGTTGCCACCGCCATGACGGGCTGGTTTGCCGACGGCAAGATAAAATAAGCCGGGCTGGCCAGGATTCCGTACGGAAGAACAGGTCAACCCGAAGATATAGCTAATGCCGTCGTTTTTCTGGTCAGTGATGAGAGCGAATACATTACCGGGCATACTCTGGTTGTTGACGGCGGGTGGATGGCTGCATGAAAAAGCATTGAAGTGTCAGAGATAATGGTTAGTTGAGGTGACATATGGACCTTTCCGATAGAGTAGCGCTGGTTACCGGTAGTGGTCGTGGTATCGGGCGGGCGATTGCTCTGAAATTAGCTGAGGCTGGGGCAAAAGTTGTGGTTAATGATGTTGGACAGGTTGAACCGTCCGAGAATGTGGTTGAGGAAATCCGAGCAATGGGTCGTGAAAGCCTGGCGGTTATGGCCGATGTCAGTGCGGCGACGGAGGTGGCGGGGATGGTGGAGATAGTAATATCTACTTACGGTAAACTGGATATTCTGGTGAATAACGCCGGGATTACCCGGGACCAGCTTCTGTTGAGACTGACGGAGGCGGACTGGGATAAGGTACTGGAAGTGAATTTGAAAAGTGTCTTTCTCTGCAGCAGAGCCGTGCTAAGGCATATGATTAAACAGCGTTGGGGTAGAATCATCAGCATCTCCAGTATTGTGGGCATAGTGGGTAATCCCGGACAGGCTAATTATGCCTCCGCTAAAGCTGGGGTTATTGGCTTTACCCGGACGATTGCCCGTGAAGTAGCTTCGCGGGGTATAACTGTAAATGCGATTGCCCCCGGCTTTATCGATACCGGTATGACACAGGGTCTGGGTGAAAAGCAACGGTATGAGCTGATGGGACGCATACCCGTTGGTTTTCTGGGCACTCCCGACGATGTGGCGGGGGCAGTTGCCTTTTTCGCTTCGGAAGAAGCCAGGTATATTACCGGTCAGGTACTAAATATGGATGGGGGTATGGCCTAGATAGGCGAGGCATATTTTTGATTCCTGGCGGTTTGGGTTAGTTGAAATCGGTCTATAACCGCCTAAAAGATGATGAGAGTAATTTGACCAGCAATACCGCATTAGTGGTATAATCCTAGTTTAGTTTTGGGGTGTGACCTTTTTGGTAGGGGTACGGCGAAAAGCACGCAGAATAGCGCTTCAAGCACTCTACGAGGTTGACTCGGTGGGGCATGAAATAGAGGGAATATTGCCTCGTATCCTGTCCCCCGGGGGGTTATCAGCAGAAAACAACGATTTCGTCAGGGAATTGGTGCGTGGCGTTATCCGAAATAGAAAGGAGATTGACCAGAATATCATACGCTTCGCGCCAGCATGGCCGTTAGAACAGATATCGGTGGTCGACCGTAATATTTTGAGGCTTGCAATATTCGAAATTTTGCTCGATAATAAAATGCCCGTTAAGGCGTCGATAAATGAAGCAGTTGAACTGGCTAAAACCTATGGCAGTGATAATTCGGCGAAATTTGTTAATGGGGTGTTAGGCTCGATTAGTGCTCTTGCCAGTAGATAGAAAGTATTGATAAAGGGGGAGAAAGTGGCAACAATTCTTGACCGTATTACCAAGATAATTGTGGAACAATTAGGTGTAGAGAATGAGGAAGTATTACCGAGGGCAAATTTTGTGGATGATTTGGGTGCTGACTCTCTGGATTTGGCAGAACTGATAATGTCCATGGAAGAAGAATTTAGCGATTCAGACCGCAAGGTTGAAATACCAGATGAAGATGCTGAAAAGATATTGACTGTTCAGGATGCGGTTGATTACATCCGAGACCTCGGTACTGCCGATGGTTGAGGCCGTCTTTTTTGACTGGTTTAACACACTGGCCGACTTTAAACCATCTCGACAGGAGATGTACCAGCAGGCTTTCCAGAATCTTGGTATTGCCCTCTCGACGAAGGACGTGATGCGTGGTATTTTAAGGGCCGACCAACACTATTTTGAGGAGAACGACAGGCCGCGAATGCATAGCCGAAGCCATCAAGAACAGATGGAAGTCTATCTGTGTTATCCCTGGATGATACTTGATGAAGCGGGGACCGAGTGTCCTCCGGAACTAATTTGGAAAGTCTTAAATATCGTGATAGAGCAACTTAAGAAAGGGAGTACTTTTGTCCTCTTTAATGATGTGCTCTCGGCATTGACGACTCTGAAACAGCGGAATTTGATTCTAGGATTGCTGACCAACGCCACCAAAGACGCTATTTCTCGTTTTAGATACTTCGGACTTGAGCCCCACATTAATTTGGTGGTTACCCCTGAGGAGGTGGGGGCAAGCAAGCCTGAGCCGGCTATCTTTCAGTCGGCGCTGGACCGGGCCGGAGTAGAGGCGGCGGAGGCGATTCACGTTGGTGACCAGTATGCGCTAGATGTAGTTGGTGCCCGACGGGCTGGTATCAGCCCTATTCTTATTGACCGTTTTGACCTTTATCCGGAGGTTACGGACTGCCCCAGGATTCAATGTCTGGCTGAATTAACTGAATACCTCTAAAATCGTTTAAATGCGGGTGGCGCCATTCCGGTCTCTTTTCGTAATCAGCAGAAATTATTTTGGTCTGGGTAATAAACCAACGCGCTCGACAAGTTCGGGCACCTTTTTCTCCCATCCGATGGCCATAATATGTACGCCCTGGCACATATCCTTGAGTTCTTTCATTAAATCAACGGCAATATCAATGCCGGTCTGTTTTTTATCTTCAGCATCAGCCATTTTTTGGATAAGTTCCTCGGGCACAGAGATACCGGCGACATTCTTATTCATAAACCGAGCCATACCGGCTGATTTGAGGGGGATGATACCGACCAGAACCGGGACATTAAATCCTTCAACCCGCTTCATGAATTTAGCAAAGATGTCCGGTTCGTAAACGGCCTGGGTCTGGAAAAACCGGGCGCCAGCCGTTATTTTTTTCTCCATTTTAATCAACTGCATTTCAAAGGAAGCCTCAGTATTGGCACCAGGGTTCACCACGGCGCCGGGAAACAGGTCTGGCTTCCCGACGAGTTCACTGCCCACCATATCATAGCCTTCGTTCAGTCTTCGGATAACCTCTAAAAGCTGCACGGAGTCTAAATCGTAAACTGGTTTGGCTTCAGGGTGGTCACCGAGCGCGGGTAAATCACCGGTGAGTGCCAGAACATTTCTGATACCCATAACATAGGCGCTTAACGCGTCTGATTGCAGGGCCAGCCGGTTTCGGTCGCGGCAAGTCAACTGAAATACGGGCTCAAGACCCCAGGTAGTTAGCAGGTGACTGGCAGCCAGTGAACCCAGTCTCATCACCGCGCTTTGCTGGTCGGTAACATTGACGACGTCTACTTTGCCCGATAACAGTTCGGCTATTTCCTTTAATTCGGTAATATCAGTGCCTTTTTTCGGACCGCACTCAGCAGTTACCACAAATTCACCGGCTTCCAGAAGTGATTGTAAGCTCATTCCTCTTTCTCCTTATTGGTCCTCTCCTTATCTTGCAGGAGCTTATTCACGTCATTGGCTCTCATTTTACTTTTGCCAGCCAGGAGCGTGGTATAATAATAGCTTTATAAAACGTCTTGGTTTCAGTGGCGCGCCTAGGGGGATTCGAACCCACGACCCTCGGTTCCGAAGACCGATGCTCTGTCCGCTGAGCT
>CAYFGR010000038.1:0-11355 GCA_964343135.1 uncultured Dehalococcoidales bacterium | reverse complement strand
ACCCCCGATCTCCACCGTGACAGGGTGGCATGTTAGGCCGCTACACCACGGGGCCGTCTCAGATCAAGTAAATTTTATCAGGAAATATATTCCGTGTCAACGGTGAAAATATATATTTGTTGCATGTAAGCATCGTATTAATTTGGGAAGTCTAACCTTTTACCACTTTTAACGGATATGATATGCGGGCATTAGTAATGTATGCTAATTTCCATTTATGCCGCTTACCTGAAAGGAACCTTCCTCTACTGGACATTTGTTTACGTAAAGACCAAAAAAAGTAATGCCCTCCAGTCCTTACAATGAAACAGGATACCAATTATTTGTTGTTTTTAATTCCAAAGTGTTATGATATACTTAAATATAATCTTAGGGGAACTTAGGGGAACATATGGTATCAGAAAAAACTGCCCGAGTGGAAGATAGCGGACTACGTGATTACGAGATGGTACTAATTATTAGTCCGGAAGTTGAGGAGGAGGGTGTTAATAATACCATAGAAAATATCACCCAGTTTATTACCGGCAAGGGTGGTGTTGTCTCTGAGATAGAACAATGGGGTAAGAGAAGATTGGCCTATCCGGTGAAACATTTCGCCGAGGGTAATTATGTGCTGACCCGCTTCAAGGTGAAGCCTGATATTACCAAAGAATTAAAGGCAAATCTGGAAATTTCAGAGCGGGTTCTAAGGCATCTCCTGATAAACTTGGAAGATTAGTATGGTGAAATACTCATTTCTCGATAGTATGGTGACGGGAAAAGGAGTGTGAGGTAAATGGCGAGTTTAAATAAAGTCATGATTATTGGGAATCTCGGGAGTGAACCTGAGATGCGTTTTACGCCTAACGGAAATCCGGTAACCTCGTTTCGTATTGCCACCAATCGAATGTATACTACTCCGGAGGGTGAGCGTAAGCAGGAGACGGAGTGGTTTTCGGTGGTGGTCTGGAACAAACTGGCTGAGCAGTGCAATCAGTATCTCAGTAAGGGTAGACTGGTTTACGCCGAGGGTAGACTGCATACCCGTACCTGGGAGAGCCAGGATGGACAAAAACATTCTCGACCTGAAATCGTCGCTAACCGGGTGGTATTTCTAGATAGGCAGGTAGCTGCCCCGTTTCCCGGGGAGCGGACTGAGTTAAGCGCCGAAGATGAAGTGGAACCGGGGGATATCCCTTTCTAGGTGAAGATATAGACCGAATTGATTTAGCAGGAGGTGGGAAACTAACAGAACGTGATTTCACAAAGACCAACTAGATTTAGACCAAGATATATACCCAAACGTAAGCGTTGTTTCTTCTGCGGTGATAAGATTAATATAATAGACTATAAAGAGCCGTCGAAATTACGACCATATATTTCAGATAGGGGAAAGATTGAGCCGCGCCGAAAAACCGGTACTTGCGCCCGACATCAACGTATACTGGCAATGGCGATAAAAAGAGCACGGCACCTGGCGCTGCTGCCCTATGTTCCAAATCACGTCCATGTGTTCGGGAGTGTTGGCGTACGTCAGTAATCTCACAATATTACCCTATCCTCTCCCGGCTCCTTTCCCCTAGCGGGAAAAGAGCGCGTTAATGTATCAGGATGTTGTTGGTCCTTAGATTGACACTTCGTGGGTGAACCAAGTATAATTCTCTCGACCTATTAAGGAGTTACTGTGCCGAAAAGGACATTTCAACCAAAAAGGGTGCCGGGTAAGCGTGAACATGGCTTTCGGGCAAGGATGAGTACCCGGGGTGGGCACGCCGTTTTAAAAGCGAGGCGACTTAAGGGGCGCCGGCGATTGACTGTGGTGTAACATAGGTAGACGCCTATTTCGGTATAATTGGTCATGGGGTGGAAACAATGAGGGGGGACAGATACCTTACCAAGTCAGTGCAGTACGCTCGTGTGTATGAGAAAGGTGACTCTCAGGTGAGTAGCTGGCTGGTAATGAAAGCCTTTCCCAATGGGCGGTACTTATCTCGATATGGTTTTTCGGTCAGTCGGCGGGTGGGTAAGGCAGTCACCCGTAACCGGGTAAAGCGTCTGTTTCGTGAAGTATTGCGGCTCAAATCGTTAGTCGCCGGCTGGGACATTATCTTTATTGCTCGTCCCCGGATAGCTAATGCGTGTTACGCTGAGTTCGATAATGAGGTTAGTGGTTTATTGGCTCGAGCCCATTTGCTGAGAGATTATGAAAGAGTTAGCGTTACGGTCGATTAGACTTTACCAATTGACCCTATCCCGGGTCAGACCGCCATCCTGCCGGTATATTCCAACTTGTTCACAGTATACTTATGAAGCCATCAATAAGTACGGGCTGTTGAAAGGGGTCTGGCTGGGAGGCCGGCGACTGGTTCGCTGTCATCCTCTCCGTAAGTGTGATTATGACCCGGTACCGTGAACGGTTAGCATGAATGTACGTTAAGAGGAAAGTAATCAGTGTTTAATGAGCAAATCTTTATGGATCTTTCCCCGCTTGCTCCAAGCGGAGTAAAGAAGGAACAGTATGTGAGAAATGACCGCCATGCAGGGCTGCCCCGTATCGGTAAAGCCTTTAAACCGATATTGGGTAAGTTTATACTGGTATTTCTTGTCCTGATAGTTGGTGGCTTCACTGCCTCTGGCTGTACCGCCAGGGGTACGCAACCTCAGGGCTGGTCAGGGGTGATGGTGAATGATAGCGCCCTGTTTTATGGTTCTATGAAGGGGAAAATTATCTCTCTGAATAAAGATGACGGCACTGGTTTGTGGGAGTCTGTTCTGGAAACTCCAAAGTCATCCGGTGGCTTTGGCTGTGCCCCGGCATCGAATGCCGCCGCTGTGTATGGTACTCCGGTGGTGGCGGGGGACTTAGTCTATGTCGGTGCCTACCTTTACATTGGGAATCAGGCTTATGGTAAGGTCTATGCCTTTAATTTCACTACGGGAACACTGCGATGGGTGTATCCCCGCCAGGATAATCTTGACGCGGCGATTATCGGTGGACTGGCAATTGCGGGTGATAGTGTCTATTTTGGCACGGCAGACGGGACAGTCTATGCCCTGGATGCGGCCACCGGCGATTGGCGGTGGGATGCCCGTACCGACGGTGAAATCTGGTCAACCCCGGTTATTGATGGCGATTCGTTGTACGTAGGTACTCTAGATAAGAAAATCTATGCTTTGGACATAACCAACGGTAGCAAAAAATGGGCACCGGTGGGGGTTGGGGGGGCAATTACGACTCCCCCGGTGATTCATGATAATATCGTCTATTTCGGCTCGTTTGACCGGTATCTATATGCGGTAGAAGCTACCAGCGGTACCCTGAAATGGAAATCAGAGGCTGAAGCCGGTAACTGGTTCTGGGCTAGACCGGTGATTGTAAATAACGTGGTCTACGCCGCTTCCCTCGATGGTAAAGTCTATGCCCTGGATGCGGAGAACGGGCGTACTGTTGTTGAGTTTGACCTGGGTAGTTCAATTTCCTCGTCTCCGGTGTTGGTTGACAACACGATTTTAGTGGCTACCGAGGAAGGCGTATTATATAGTCTGGATACCGGAACTAACCGGGAAAAGCGCCTGGTTGATGTTCGGGAATTAACCGAGAGAGAACTGGGGATATATTCCCCCCTGGCGATCAGTGATGGCGTCATTTTTGTCCATGCTCAAACCAAGAAGTACGGGTCTGACATTTACGCGCTAGATGCAGTTACCGGTGCGAGAGTATGGCGTTCTTCCCCCCCAGGTAGTAAGTGAGGTAGACATAATTGATTGGCGAGATTTGGGATTTAATTGCACTACAACCGGTAATAAATGCGCTCATTGGTCTGACAAACTATCTGTTGGGTAGTTTTGGGCTGGCTATCGTGGCGCTGACCATAGTGGTTAACATCTTGATGTATCCAACTACCATGAAACAGCTTCATGCTACCCATGCCATGCAATCTCTGCAGCCCAAGTTGGCTGAGCTTCAGAAGAAATATGCTAAGGACCGGCAGAGACTGGCTAAAGAGCAGATGGCAATGTACAAGGAATCCGGTATGAGTCCGGCCGGTTGCCTGCTGCCCATGCTAATCCAGATGCCTATCTGGATTGCTCTTTACCAGTCGATTATAAGGGTTCTAGCGGTGACACCGGAGGGTTTTCTGGGGCTCTCTCAGTTTCTTTATTCCTGGCCTATAGTTTATACTTTACTGCCCCTGGAGAATCAGTTTCTGTGGCTGGATCTGGCTGTGCCGGATACCTTCCTAGCGATTCTGGTGGCGGCAAGTATGTGGGTACAGCAGAAGATGTCAACGCCGGTGACTACCGACCCCAAACAGCAGTCACAGGCGAGGATGATGCAGTGGATGATGCCGCTCATGTTTGGTTTCTTCTGTTTATCGTTCCCCAGTGGACTGGCTCTCTTCTGGGCAACGTCAACTATCATCAGAGTCGTGATGCAATACTATATGGCGGGCTGGGGAGGGTTATCAAGGGCGGTTGCGCGCGGCGGGCCATCTGTCCGTGATAAGAAGTTTAGGAAACGTATCGCTGAAGTGGAGAGTGGTGATAGCGCGGATATAATTATGGATACTGTGGAATCAAGCTCCGATAAGGAGGAAGGACTTACTTATGGAGGAACTGGAAGTCAGCGCCAAGAGCGTGGAGGAGGCTACCCAACGCGCGTTAGGACAATTAGGCGTCAGCCGGGAAGAGGCGGAAGTCACCGTCGTAAAAAAAGGTAAGCTGGGAGTTCTGGGTCTGGGTGTTGAAGAGGCTACGGTGAGAGTAAGACTTTTGGTGACGTCGCCGCCGCTGGTAACAGACGATAAGGTTGAGGTGGCAAGGAATATTGTCGAAGCGTTGATTGATAAGTTGGGATTGGACGCTTCGGTTGAGCTTCAAGAATCACTGGACGCTTTCGGTGGTAATGATGCTACCAGTCCTATCGCCTTTGATATTAAAGGTGATGATTTGGGTATATTGATCGGGCGACAAGGGGAGACACTGGCTTGTCTCCAGTATATCGCTCGGCTGATTCTGGCTAATCAGGTAAAGTCCTGGTTGCCGATAATCATTGATGTCGAGGGATATAAGCAACGCCGCTATCAATCTTTACGTGATATGGCTCAGCGTATCGCATCGCAGGTGGGGGTAAGGAGAGTGTCCTTCACACTAAAGCCAATGCCCGCTTTCGAGAGGCGTATTATTCACATTACTCTGGCTGATAATCCTGATGTGGCCACCGAGAGCACTGGTGCCGGTGAGTCCCGCCGGGTGTGTATTATACCCCGGGAACCATCAGATTGATTGATATATTCTCGTTATTGTGCTAATCTTTAGCTGAAAAGGCGATGACAGAGACGAGTAGGGGAGTGGCGGAACGCCAAGCGAGTCTGGTAAGGTGGAAGCAGATGTGTCCGTCCCCGGAAAATCACTCCTGAGCTGCCAACCGAACAGTGGTTAACCCCACTCAGTAGACTTGGTCGGTTTCGTTAACCGTTATCATAAGCGAGGCATGTAATATGTCTTAAATGAGTGCTCTCACCGTGGGGTGAGGGAAGCGGGGTGGTACCGCGGGTATAGGATCTCGTCCCTGAAGACGGGATTTTTTTATTACAGGAATGGTTTTGGCTATGTTTCGTCCGGTAACCAGTAGGGTAAGTTTTCCTCGTCTTGAAGAGGAAATACTGCAATTGTGGAGAAAGAATAACGTCTTTAAGCGTAGCATAACGGCCCGGCAGGGGGCACATCGCTTCGTCTTATATGAGGGGCCGCCCACCGCTAACGGTAACCCGGGCATTCACCATGTATTATCCCGTGTCTTTAAGGACATTATCCCACGCTATAAGGCAATGAAGGGATATTATACCCCACGCATCGCCGGCTGGGATACGCACGGACTGCCGGTAGAGCTGGAGGTAGAGAAACAACTTGGCTTCTCCAGTAAGTATCAGATTGAGAAATACGGCGTTGATAAGTTTAATGCGCGCTGTCGGGAAAGTGTTTTCAGCTACCTGAAGGAATGGGAAGCACTGACCGAACGCATCGCTTTCTGGGTTGACCTGGAACATCCCTATGTCACCATGCGGAATGACTATATTGAGACCGGCTGGTGGGCGATAAAGCGGATGTGGGACAAGGGGCTGGTGTATCAGGGCTATAAAACGGCGGCTCACTGTCCCCGGTGTGGTACCTCTCTTAGCTCTCACGAAGTATCTCTTGGTTATAAGGATGATACGGAAGACCCATCAGTTTACATAAAGTTTAAGTTTGATATATCATCAGTACGAGGCGCCGGGGTCCGTGACCAGCTTTTTAATCTGTTCACCTCTTCAGGTAAGCCTGCCTATTTCCTGGCCTGGACAACGACACCATGGACATTACCAGGTAATACGGCTCTGGCAGTGGCGGCTGATGCTGAATACGCTGTGGTAGAGATTGATAATGAATATCTTCTTCTGGCTTCAGCTCGCTTGAAACCGGCAGGGCTGGATGATGGTGAAGTGGTTGCAAAGTTAAAGGGAAGCGACCTAGTGGGTATCAGGTATGAGCCATTATTTGATCCGCACCAGTTTGGAGTAGAGCTCCGGCATTTCCGGCACGTGTTTGATGCGTCTAATAATAAAACGATTGAATCAGAACGCATCAGTCCGCAACCAGAAGAAAAACTTACTTACTGGGTGATTGCCACCGACTTTGTGTCACTGGAGGACGGGACGGGGATAGTGCATATAGCACCCGCTTATGGCGAGATTGACTTTGAGACCGGGCAGAATAGCGAATTGTATTTCGTCCACACCGTGGATCTGCAAGGGAATGTCATTGGCAACTACCCCTTTTCCGGCTTGTTTGTTAAAGAGGCTGATCCTCTTATCATTAATGACCTCAAGTCAAGAAATCTATTGTATCGTAGTGAAACGATTCGCCACACCTATCCCTTCTGCTGGCGCTGTGATACACCGCTTCTCTACTATGTCAAGCAGACCTGGTACATCAGGACAACCTCGGTAAAGGAAACTCTTGTTTCCGGGAACAGTGAGATAAATTGGTATCCGGAGCACATTAAGTACGGCCGGTTTGGCAACTGGCTGGAGAATAATGTTGATTGGGCATTCTCCCGGGAGCGTTACTGGGGAACGCCGGTTAACATCTGGCGCTGCCAGTCCTGTGGTGAGATGGACTGTGCAGGAAGTGTGGCTGAACTTAAAAGCAAGCCCGGATTTGTCGGATTAAAAGAACCACTGGATTTACACCGTCCCTTTGTCGATGAACTGGTCTACGATTGTGCCCGGTGCGGCGGTAAGATGCAACGGGTGCCGGAGGTGATTGACTGCTGGTTTGACTCGGGAGCTATGCCGATTGCCCAGAACCACTACCCCTTTGACAACAAGACCATGTTTGATGACGGGCGTTTTCCGGCTGATTATATCTGTGAGGCGGTTGACCAGACCCGTGGCTGGTTTTACAGTTTGCACGCCATCTCTACCCTGTTGTTTGACCGCCCCTGCTACCGGAATGTCATCTGCCTGGGACACATCCTTGATGCCAGGGGCGAGAAGATGAGCAAAGCCAGGGGGAATGTGATTGAGCCCTGGGCGGTGATAGATGAGTATGGCGCTGACGCCCTGCGTTGGTACTTTTTCACCTCTTCACCTCCGGGTAACGTGCGCCGTTTTAATACCAGGATGGTTGCCGAAGTAACCCGCCGTTTCCTGCTAACTTTATGGAATATATATTCCTTTTTTGTTACCTATGCCAACATCGACCACTATGTTCCGGGTGCGGAAGGGGCTTCACTGGAACTGTCAGAGCTTGACCGATGGATTATCTCCGAGCTTAACCATCTTGTCCTTGATGTTGATACCGCTCTGGATAATTACAACCCGACAGAAGGCGGCCGGAAGATCGAAAGCTTTGTTGATGCTCTGTCCAACTGGTACGTACGCCGCAGTCGGCGCCGATTCTGGAAGAGTGGTAGCGATGCCGATAAACTGGCGGCCTATGCTATTCTGTATCAGTGCCTGGTCACATTAGCTAAGCTACTGGCTCCGTTCACTCCCTTCGTAGCTGAGGCAATATATCAGAACCTGGTTAGTGAGGCCTTTCCTCAAGTTCCGGACAGCGTACATCTGGCTGATTTCCCGGTAGCTGACGCTAGTCAAATCAACGCGCAATTGACTGCCGACGTGCGACTGGCGATGGAAGTATCCAGCCTGGGCCGGGCGGCTCGCAGCCAGGCCGGCATAAAGGTGCGCCAGCCTTTAGCCCGCGTCTTGATTAAAGTAAGTTCCGTACGCGACCGTGAGGGATTGATACGCTTGGCACCCCAGGTACTGGAGGAGCTTAATGTTAAGGAGATGGGCTTCGCGGATAGTATTGCAGAGCTTGAGAAACCCGGCTATACGGCCAGTGTGGGGGAAGGGAATTGTACAGTGGCAATATGTACCGATATCCCGCCGAACATGGCGGAGGAAGGTATGGCACGGGAGATTGTGCACCGATTGCAGATGATGCGACGCTCCGCTAAGTTTGATATTGCCGATTATATCACGACTTATTATCAGGGTGATGCTTATATAAGGCAGGTAGTCCATAATTTTGCCGACTACATCAAACAGGAAACTCTATCTAAAGGGCTTGCCGAAGGAGTTTCGCCGGAGGATGTCTTTGTTCAGAGTTTTAAACTGGGTGGTTACGAGGTATCTCTGGGGGTCGTCCGGGTAATTTAGGGGGCGGGGTTTTCGGTAAGAATGGCCTTAGTCGTATTGATAGTTTCACCCCGATAGAAGGTTATTTCCATGGGCTGACCGATCTTATTGGCGTGTATGGTTAGAACCAGGTCTTGGGCAGTGGCTACTTCCTTACTGTGGACACTGACAATAACATCACCGATGGCTAATCCAGCCTGCTCAGCGGGGCTTTCGGAAATCACATTGGTGATAAGAACACCTTTATCGACCGCCAGATCATAGCGCATAACTAGAAATTGATTTAGGGTACTAAGGGATACTCCGAGCCAGGGGCGAACTACATATCCATTCTGGACCAGGCCCTCAATAACTGGCTTGGCTGATGTAATGCTTGTGGCATACCCCAGCCCTTCCACGGAAACAGCGGACAGTTTGGCGCTGGTAATACCAAGCACTTCTCCCGCCATGTTGACTAGCGGGCCACCACTATTACCGGGGTTGATGGGAGCACTGGTTTCAATTAGGTCATATAGCGTTTGTCCGGCAGATACCAGTATCGAAACACCCAGTCGGCTGATGATGCCTTCCTTGGCGGTTATGCCCATCCCCAGGGCGTTGCCAATGGTCAGTACCCACTCACCAATATTTGAATTTGAGGAATCGCCGAGGACTACCGTCGGTAGGTTTGTGGCTTTAATTTTAAGTACGGCTAGGTCAGTGAGGACATCGGTGCCGATGACACTGGCGGTGAAGGCGCGGTCATCGTCCATGGTTACCGTGATGCTGCTGGCGCCGGCAATAACGTGATTATTGGTTACGATGATGCCATCACTATCTATAATCCATCCCGAACCGGCACCCTCCCGGGTGATGGGGCGGTTGAATATGTCGACGGTTAACATCTCGGTAGTAATTGCCACTACCGAAGGTTTGACCTTAGCCACTACTGAAACGAAATCAGGTAATGAGGGGCTTTCACTGGCGCTCGGTGGCATTGTCCAGGCGGGTCTTGGTGGCGCCGTTATATTGGCGGGTGGTGGGGTGGTGGTGCTGGGTGGTGATGGCGTCTCAATGTAAAAGCAACCATTTACCAGAAGCATAAACAGGACAGTGCTGACCAATAAAAATAATGTCTTTATACTTAATTTCAGCATCAAATATATTATATCACAGGCATTAATTAAGTATAAAGGCGCTTAGTAGTGTGCCTATCCGTGATCATTTCCCCGCTTGTCAGGTAGATGGTGTAAATTGCATCTTCCGGCCCGGGCAGAGGTAGACTCCTCACTGAAATAACTACCCCTCCCCTCCCCATATGATGGAGGGGAGGGGTAGTTAGAGAAGTTTAGGCTCCGGCAATCTCAGGCAGGTGAGTTAGGGCTTCCTCCAGGTTTGTCTTGGAGATTTCATAATTCTCCATCTTGCCCGATAGGTACTCGTCATAGGCTGCCAGATCGAAGTGCCCGTGTCCACTATGATTAATCAGGATGGTCTTGGACTCACCGGACTCTTTGCACTGAAGGGCCTCATCAATAGCTACCCTGATGTCATGACAGGGCTCCGGGGCAGTAATAATGCCCTCGGTACGGGCGAAGGTTACCCCGGCTTCAAAGGTAGCCAGTTGGTGTTCAGCCCTGGCTTCAACTAAGCCCAAGTTGTAAAGGTGGCAGATGATGGGTGCCATCCCATGGTAGCGTAGTCCCCCGGCATGAATCGGTGACGGGAGAAAGGTGTGCCCTAGGGTGTTCATTTTAATTATCGGCGCCATGCCGACGACATCCCCGAAGTCCCAGGTGTAAGGGCCTCTGGTTAGGGTAGGGGCAGCTTGAGACTCAACGCAGATTATGCGCAAATCCGGTTTCTTACCGCTAATCTTATCCCGCATCCAGGGAAGAAATTGTCCGGCGAAGTTTGAGCCGCCACCGACACAGCCGACAATAATGTCGGGATAGGCATCAGCCATCTCCATCTGCTTTATGGTCTCTTCCCCGATAATGGTCTGGTGGAGCAAGACATGATTGGCAACGCTGCCAATAGAGTACTTGGTATCATCATTGCCGAAGGCATCCTCTATGGCTTCACTGATGGCGATGCCGAGGCTGCCCGGATGGTCGGAATCTTCAGTGAGAAGGCGGCGTCCGGTCTCGGTGTCCTGACTGGGACTGGGTACAACCTTGCCCCCCCAGGTCTCCATCAGGATACGGCGGTAGGGTTTCTGCTTGTAGCTAATCCTGACCATGTAGACCTTGCATTCCAGTCCGAAGAAGGCGCAGGCCATAGACAGGGCACTGCCCCATTGGCCGGCACCGGTCTCAGTGGACATTCGCTTGATGCCTTCCTGCTTGGCATAGTAGGCTTGAGCTATCGCGGTATTGGGTTTGTGGCTCCCTGCTTGGCTGGTACCCTCGTATTTGTAGAAGATCTTGGCCGGGGTGTCCAGGGCTTTCTCCAACCGATGTGCTCGGTGCAGGGCCGTGGGGCGCCAGGTGCGATAAACAGACTGTACTTCCTCCGGAATTTCAATGTAGCGTTCGGGGCTAAACTCCTGTTTGATGATTTCCATAGAGAATAGCGGAGGCGGTAAGGACATATCCGCGGGCATGGCTTCCTTGGTGCCGGGATGACGCATTGGCGGCAGGGGTTCGGGTAAGTCAGGCAGGATATTATACCACTTGGTGGGCATATCCTTTTCATCAAGAATAAATTT
>CAYFGR010000037.1:0-11364 GCA_964343135.1 uncultured Dehalococcoidales bacterium | reverse complement strand
AACGAGTCAGCCGATCATAACGCCGCCTTCTCGGGCATGGGCCACGACCCGGCAATATCATCAGTACACAGCGCCAACCAGTCAGCCGGTCATGACGCCGCCTTCTCTGGTATGGAACACAGCCCGATACTATCATTAAAGCATGACCCAACACGGTCAGCAGGTCATGACGCCGCTTTCTCCGGCATGCACCATGATCCCATTCTGTCACTGCTGCATGACGATATTATGTCACAGCAGCATGACGCCGCTTTCTCCGGTATGGGACATGACCCGGTGCCATCATTGCAGCATAAATCAGCACAATCAGACCAGCACAACGCCGCTTTCTCCGGTATGGGCCATAACCCGATAGAATCATTGCAGCATAATCCGACACAGTCAGCCACTCATGACGCCGCTTTGTCGGATATGGGCCACGACCCGATAGAATCATTGCAGCATGATCCGGTACAGTCAGTCACTCACGACTCAACTCTGTCAGGTATGCACCATAATCCGATACTATCATTAACCCACAGTGCCAACGTGTCAGCAGGGCACGACCCAACTCTGTCAAATATGCACCACAGCCCGATACAATCAGCACTGCATAATGCGACACAGTCAGACACTCATAATGCCATTCTATCCGAAGGTGGACATACCCCCAACCTTTCGGAAGGGGGAACCCATGACGTTGACAATTCCTGGAGGCACGAAGTAGCAACTTCAGATTGGCACGATGGTACCTTCTCCAGACCACATTCCGCCAATATTAGCGCTAGAGGACACAAGCCCTCAATATCAATGGCACATGAGGAATTCACCTCCTCAACCCATGACGCTACGAACACATCAGTGCATGACAGCTCCTATACCGATTACCACAACATATTTTTCTCCAAGCGCGGGCACAAGCCGGAGATTTCCATGGGACATGACCCATACCTGTCGCAACAGCATAGCGCGACTACCAGTAACGTGCATGATGGATTCGGTAGTCAAAATCATCTAGCGGCAAACTCTCGGGGTGGCCACGACCCGCGGATATCCGTAGGTCATGATGAGTTTTACTCTCAGGAACATGACCCGGCTACTTCCTGGATACACGACGGCTCGTTAAGCAAATACCATGCTCCGGCTGTCTCGGGCCTTGGACATATGCCTGATATGTCTTCAGGGCACGACTCATATCTCTCCGACAACCATGACCCAGATACTACCTGGATACATGATGGCATCCGCTCGCAATACCATGATCCGGATATCTCCATCGGTACCCACCGACCCGATATTTCCATCGGCCATGAGGAATTTTTCTCCAAGATGCATGACCCCGAAACTTCCTGGGTACATGATGGCGCCTTAACTAGATATCACGACCCCGAACTTTCAATTGGTGGCCACGCGCCTGATATATCCATGGGGCACGACGCCTTCCTCTCCGAGAATCATGACCCACGGACTACCTGGCTGCACGATGGTATCCGTTCTAAATACCATGCTCCGGACACCTCAGTGGCTGGTTCGCACGAGACAGAAGAATCCGTTGGTCACGATGACTACTCGTCCAAGCAGCACGACCCGGACACCTCCTGGGTGCATGATGGTGCGTTATCCAGACACCATGACCCCACCACCTCAATTGGGGGCACGCACTCTCCGACTGAGTCCACGGGACATGACCCGTTCCTGTCGGCTTCGCATGATCCGGAGACCACCTGGATACATGACGGTATTATCTCCGGCTACCATGATCCGGACGACTCACTCGGTGGTTCCCATAACGCTACGGTGTCTTTGAACCATAATTGGTTCCACTCCAAGCAACATGACCCCGAAACTTCCTGGGTGCATGATGGCGCGGTGTCAAGCTGGCATAACCCAACGACCTCAGCGGCCGGAAACCACTCACCGGAAACCTCAACCGGGCATACTGTAGCCCTCTCCAAGGCACATGATCCCAGCATCTCAGTAGTTTACCCAGTAGGTTCTGACTATGTGATAGAAGGCGACGGCACGACTACCACCGGTAACGGGTTACCGGGTGGTCAGGGGGTAGCCGCCAGCGATAATCTCACCAGGTTTGAGTCAACCGTTTCCGGTAACCGCACCAAGGATATACTGATGTTCGATGTTGACAGCAATAAGAAATGGTCGACTGGAGACTGGCTGGTGCTGGAGGGTGGCACTATCGACGGTGTCTATTATTCCGCTAATGATACGGTGCTTCTGCAGGGCACCGGCACCTTGTCGGACAATGCCTCGGCTGACTTCCAACTCTTTGTTGTCGGTAAACTTCTGAACATACTGTTCCATGACGGCAATGATAACGTGGAGTGGGACAATGGGGAAGACATCGTAGTTGATGTCAACTATAATCGGCAATTTAATCCGTAGTGACACAAATAATTAAAGATATGTTTTATGGCATACCGTAGAGGGCTGAGTTGGCTGATAACAGTCAGCATGGTAATAGCAGTTACGCTTGGCTTATTCGTCGGGGGTTGTGCTGAAAAACCAGCACCCCCTGGTGATGAGTACTCTCCCTATTTCTCCACCAATCAGCAGATTGTCGAAGGGTTTTCCGCAGAGACAGTTGACCTTGAGGATATTGACGCGGTTTTCTGGTATGTGTTTTCGCAGCTACCGGAACAGGTAATCGTATACCCATCTGAAAATTACTATTACTTCCAAATGTATGTTAATGGCCGCCAGCTGTGGGGGAATATACGTATCGCCGCGGGCTATCGAGAGCAGGGCATAATTTCTTTTGCCTATTTTGAATTTGCTGAATTTACCCCGCTTACCCAGCAATTTAGCCGTTCCAAGTTGTACAGGGAGAAAGACGGATTGAATCTGGAGAAAGTAGACCACTTCACCTATATTATCCGTTATCAAGAGAAGGAGGTTACTTTTAATCTCCATCAGATTCCGCAGGAGCCCCCCGATCAGTTCTCGTTGGGAGAGGACGAAATCTTTGTGGAACGCACTTTTGATGAGTCCGGTTACCAGTTCTTCCTGATTTTTAATGAGAAAGGCAGGTTCTTTTTGTGGATACTGAATGAAGAGGATGTTGTTCCCGATATTCTGGATCCGATATTGGATAAGAAGGACATTGTCGTCGGTAGGCGCAGTGGCTTTGCCTTCTGGGTGGATGAAGCTCACGACGACCGAAAGATATTAGCCAGTATACGTCAGCATAGCGTGACGCGTAATGACTATTATGACGGGCCGTTTGACCAGTTAGCTGACAATTATGCGGAAAAAGCCGGCGTAAACGAATATATGGTAAAGGCATACCCGGCATTGGAAGGACGAATTGACAAATTCGGTTACTATACTGACACGGACCGTCCTTTGCGCGTGGCCATTACCAGCTACGCCACTTACTACACTCAGACCCAGTTCATGCAATTCATAGAACGTGCCAAGACTTCAGGAGACCCGTATGGGTATATCTCGCGCCGGGGAGTACCGATAACACCACCACCCGGCACGTAGTCTGACCAGTCTTAGTTGAGTAAGGGAGGATACTAAGTTGCGGAATTTGGTTAGTGTCATCATGCCGGCTCTAAATGAAGTCGGTTGCATCGCGGATTTAGTGTCCAGCGTTCCGGTAGAGGAGTTTGCGGCGAGCGGACTTGATACTGAGATACTGGTGGTGGATAATGGCTCCGTGGATGGCACGGGGGAACTAGCCAGAAAAGCCGGGGCACGTGTAATCTGTGAGCCACGGCGGGGATACGGTTACGCCTACCTTATGGGATTCAAAGAGGCCAAAGGGGATATTGTCTGTACGTTTGACGCCGACGGTACATACCCGACTGATATCCTGCCGCAGTTAGTTGACAAGTTGTTACGGGAGAATCTGGACTTTATTAATACCAATCGTTTCCGGTACATGAATAACGGTGTCATGTCCCGTACCCATCGCTTCGGTAATGCCATTCTCACTATCGCCAACCGCGCTCTTTTCCAGTTACCTTTTCATGATTCGCAGTCGGGTATGTGGGTTTTCAGAGCCGAGCTACTCGACAGGATGCAATTACGGGCGGTAGGTATGGCGCTGTCACAGGAGATAAAAATCGAAGCCGCCTGGCGCTTGGGCGCCAGTTGTGCCGAGTTTCCTATTCACTATGGCTACCGGCTGGGTGAATCGAAGTTACGGGTATGGCATGATGGCATCGGTAATCTGGTTTATCTGGTACGTAAACGGTTTAACACCAATGGTACCTAGTCCGGTTCAGCTCTTTAAGCCCAAACTAAGCCCACATTACTTTCCGATAACTCTTTCCATCCCGCGATTCCTTGACAAACCCGCCGTCCTGCTATAGTTTGTTATCAATTAATAATCGGAATGTCTTAGTATAAGGTAGTAATATTTATAAAAGAGATGGAGTTGGGTCAGCATTTACCAAATCTTGCACCTGCCACAATTCAATCTCAATACTGTCTACCTGTTTACATCTAGCTACTTCCTCATAAGCTGGCTTGCTAAAGCTAAAAGCAAACATATAGCCCTTGTCTCTTTTCTCAGCCCGGATAGCCGACTCAAACTTTTGTACCTCGGGTCTTCCTACATGCTCACTTTGTTTTACTTGTATCGGATAATGATTGAAAACTGTCCAACCATTTATGCTACGACTGAGGGAACTACGAATCGGACGCACCCGTGTTCTTTGTCCGGGGGGAAGTGGGGTAGCCAGCAGTTTGACGGTTTTTTGCCCCAACCGTGTGGTACGATTATTACCAAGCACGTCAATAGCGCCTTCATCGGCACGGACTTTAAGGATACTCTGGAAAAGGACGGCATCAAGACCCTAATTGTAACCGGTGTGGCGACCAATGTTTGCTGCGAATCAACGATAAGGGATGGCGCCATGCTGGGCTTTTGCATAATTGTGCCCCGCGATTGCGTGGGAGCTTACACCAGGGAAACACATGAATGGTCTCTCGCCCAGATTGATGTTTACTGGGGCTGGGTCACCACATCTGAGGAAATCATAGCCGCCTGGCGGAAGTAAAAGTTACCGATATTAAATGAATAAGGGTAATTAGTCAAGCTGACGTTTCCCCCGAACCGGCTTCTTTTCATGTCAATAAAATATCGGGAGATAAGGTGAGTAAATCAGCTTAATCGTATAGATGGCAGGCTACCGGGTGGTCGGCAGCCCGCGAACGTAGTTCGGGTTCTTCAACACGGCAGCGGGGCATTACCCGGGGACATCGGGTATTGAAACGACACCCGGGCGGTGGCGCCACCGGTGACGGGACTTCCCCGGTTAATGAAATTCTGCTGCGTTGTTGATGCGGGTCGGGGACAGGTATTGCCGATAGCAGCGCCTCAGTATAGGGGTGGAGGGGATGATTTAAGAGCTCCGCTCTATCGGCCAACTCCGCTATCTTGCCGAGGTACATCACCGCAATCCGGTCTGAGACATGCCCGATAACCGATAAGTCATGGGCAATGAACAGGTAGGTTAGCCCGAAATTACCACGTAAATCCGTGAGTAGATTTAGAATCTGAGCCTGAACTGAGACGTCTAAAGCGCTAACCGGTTCATCCGCCGCGATGAGTTTTGGGTTTACCGCCAGCGCCCGGGCGATGCCGACCCGCTGTTTCTGTCCGCCGCTAAATTCGTGAGGATACCTTATGGTATATTCCGGTTCCAGGCCGACCTGTTCCAGCAACTCGGCCACCCTGCCCAGTCGCTCCGGTTCATCATTCATGCCGTGGATAAGCAGCGCTTCACCGATTGAATCACCGATGGTCATTCGCGGGTCAAGAGAGGATTGCGGGTCCTGGAAAATCATCTGCGCCTCTTTCCGGAATGCCTTTAGTCGCCTTTTATCCCAGGCCGTGATATCGCTTCCCCGGTAGCAGACTCTGCCGGCGGTTGGTTCCTCCAGCCTGAGCATGGTTTTACCCAGGGTCGACTTGCCACATCCGGACTCGCCCACCAAACCCAGGGTCTCTCCCTCCATTATGTAGAAGGAAACCCCGTCCACCGCCTTGACGTCAGCGACATGTTTCGAAAGTAGTCCGGCGGTAATCGGATAGGATTTCTTCAGGTTTTCAACTTCTACTAATTTTTGGCCCATTAGATGTCCTTTTGCCAGTTATGAATAAAGGTAACAGGCTACCCGATGCTTCCCGGAGATTACAATTTCCTCCGGTCTTTTCTGGAGGCAGACGGGCATATGCCACTCACACCGGGGGTAGAAGATACAGCCATCCGGCGGTTTAATCAGGCTGGGTATCATCCCGGGAATGGGGGTCAGACGGTCTTTTCTATTTGAGATATCGGGCAGGCACTTCAATAACCCGTGGGTGTAGGGATGCTTGGGATGGTCGAAAATATCGAGCGTCGTGCCCGCTTCGGCTAGTCTCCCGCCGTACATCACTATAATACGGTCAGCAATTCCAGCTACCGTACCCAGGTCATGGGTAATGAACAGAATTGACATGTCCCTTGCCTGTTTAAGCTCCCGGAAGATGTCCAGAATCTGCGTCTTTATGGTCGTGTCAAGGGCAGTGGTGGGCTCATCGGCAATCAAAATTTCGGGGTCGCAGGACAGGGCAGCAGCTATCATCATCCGCTGCTTCATACCACCCGAAAATTGATGCGGGTAGTCCTTCATCCTTTCGTCAGCCATAGGGATGCCTACCTGTTCCATTAGCTGTACTGCCTTCTCCATAGCTTGCCGGTGCTTGAGTCCCAGATGCAGTTTTACCTGTTCAGCTACCTGGTCGCCGACGGTAAACACGGGATTGAGCGACGACTGGGGGTCCTGAAATATCATGGCAATCCGGTTACCCCGAATCTGCCTCAGCCTATCGCCGGAGGCGCGCAGTAGGTCTTCACCGTGATACCGTACCTCGCCACCAACTGTCCTGCCCGGAGGACTATCGACCAGGCGTAAAATTGATAGTGCCGTAGCCGTTTTACCACACCCTGACTCACCCACCAGGCACAGGTTCTCCCCCCTTCTGAGGCTAAAGTTAACATCATCCACCGCCTTGACCACACCCCGCGCGGTAAAAAAATATGTCTTTAGATGCGCGATTTCCAAGATATTTTCGTTCACTTCGACTCCTGAAGTTGGCTTCGGGGGTCAAAGGCATCCCGAATACCATCCCCCAGAAAATTAAAGGCGAGAACCGTCAGGAAAAGCATAATGCCGGGTTCCACGGCTACCCACCAGGCGGTATCAAGACTGCGCTGGCCGGCATTCAGAATCACTCCCCAGCTGGTAACGGTGGGGTCGCCCAACCCGATGAAACTCAGGGCGGCTTCCGCCAGAATGATGCCGGGAATGGATAGCGTGGCAATTACGATAACGGAGCTGATGACATTGGGAATGAGGTGACGGAATATAATCCGGGCGTCACTTGCCCCGAGGGACTTGGACGCCATGATGAATTCCCGGGTTCTCAATGACAGTGCCTCGCTCCTGACCAGCCGGGCGGTCCCGGTCCAACCGGTTAGACCTATCGCCAGGATGATGAAAGCCAGAGAAGGCCCAAAGATGAAGATAATAAATACCAGCAGCAGAAAGAAGGGAAAGGTCATCATTATATCGGTAAATCTCATCAGCACCTGGTCAATGATGCCGCCAAAGTAGGCCGAGACCACCCCCATGATTGTGCCGATAATAATTGCCAGGAGAGTGGCCAGTATACCGACCTGCAGGGATACCCTCGTTCCCGATACCAGCATTGCCAGCATGTCCCTGCCTTTATCATCAGTACCGAGGGGATGCTGCCAGCTGCCCGGTATCTCCCGGACCGTAAATTCCCCTGATTTGAGGTCATGCACCGATTGTTGAATGGTAAAACCCGCCGGGGGCGTGTTTTTCTCCTGAAAATTAATTCGGGTCGGGTCCTGAGTGAAAAAGGGTCCGATAAGAGCCGTGACCATTAAGAGGGTAATAAAGGTCAGTCCGAAGACTGATAGCCGGTGTTTTTTGGTTCTTACCCAGTAATATCGGGTCAGCCGCCGGTTGGCGTATAGCGGATATATTCCGAAGAAGCCGGCGAATATGGCGAAGAATAAATAGAAGTAGCCCAGCGGTCTAAGAATCCGGTCAGCTGCATACCAGTCCAAAAGTACGACCAGAATGGTAAATAAAAGCGTGCCGATAAGCAGCAGATTTTTGAGACCGCCGACTTTATGGCTGATTCGCTTAATCATTCCGTCTCTCAATCATAGCGTATCCTGGGGTCAAGCCGGGTGTATACAATATCGGTAGCCAGGTTGGTGAGGAGCACCACCATAGCCCCGATAAGCGTTATCGTTACCACCACCGGGTAGTCATTGGCAAAGATGGCATTGAAGGATATCCTTCCCAAACCGGGTATACCGAAGATAATCTCCGTCAGATAGGCGCCGCCAAAGACGACACCGCTGAGGTCAAACATTATTATGGTAATGATGGGTAGGACGGCATTCCGGAAGGCATGTTTACCAATGACCACTCTCTCCGGCAGACCTTTTGCCCGGGCGGTTCTGACAAAATCCTTCCTCAAATTATCCAGCGTGGCTGACCGGGCGTATCGGGTGTAGCCGGCCATCATCCCGGTACCCAGCGTGATAACGGGCAGGACAAGGGCTTTCAGATTAGCCAGAGAAAACATGGGCAATCCGGTGTCATAGTAGCTCTTGAACCAGCCCAGCTGCACCGAGAATATCAGGATAAGCATTATACCCAGCCAGAAATTGGGGATGGATATGCCGATGAAAGAAAGGAGGGTTGCCAGATAGTCAGTCCTGGTATATTGTTTAATCGCGGAGTAAACCCCAATCAGGATACCGAGACTGGCGGAGAATAACATGCTGAGCAGGATAAGCTGGAAAGAGTAAACCCAGTGTCTCTGGATAAGCTTGATGACCGGCATGGAGGTGCTGAATGACCAGCCCCAGTCGCCGCGAACCAGATTGACCACATACTCGGCATACTGCTCGTGTATCGGCTTATCTAGACCGTATCTGGCTTCAACGGCCGCGATTACCTGAGATGGGTCCTGAGTTCGGGCCGACATGTTAGCCAGATATTTATCCGCCGGTGAGGAGGGGCCCAGTCGTAACAGCAGAAAGGTAATGGTAACGACGCCACAAGTAATGAGCACGGCATAGATAAGCCGTTTGACTATGTATCCCTGTAGTCCACGCTCGGTCAAAGGTTTACTCCATCAGGGGGAGGTTATGGTTCGGCAAAATACCACTTGTGGTAGTTCCAGCCCAGCCTCATTCCAACGTCAATACCCTCTACGTTAGCTTGGAAACCATGATTACCTCTGGGAAAAGTAAGAAAGGCCACCGATTGGTCTTCAGCTATTATCTGGCTTATTTCGGCATACATCTTTTTACGCGCGTCTATATCTAGGGCTTCCCTTGAAGTAACCTTGTTAAACAGTTTATCCACCTTAGGGTTGGTGTAACCCCAGAAGTTTAGCCCACCATCAGTGGTGAAAAACACCCGTGAACCGGATGGGGCAATGGGATGGGTATTGAAGGCCATTATAATCAGCTCCCAGGGCTGTTCGCTCACCGCCTCGGGGCCATTGTTGTATCTGGGTTCCTCGTCAGTGCCCGGAGCCTTGTTCATGACGTATTGCCTCAGCAGAGTAGGCCAGGGAACCAGCTTGATATCCACTTCGATGTCGATATCCCCCAGTTCTTGTTTTACCAGAAAGGCAAGGTTTTCTGAAATGCCACCACCCGGGGTAGTGGCTAGAGTAAGTTTGAGCGGCTTGCCATCTTTGTCCTGAACGGCGGTAGTTCCCCCCGGTTTCCGGATACCATAGCCAGCTTCAAACAGCAGCTGTTTTGCCTTATCTTTGTCATAGAGGTCTCCAAAGCCGTACTGCGGCACCCCTTCGTCGGTATACCAGGGAGAAGAGCTGGGGATAAAGCTGAATGCCGGGTCGGCAAAGCCAAGGCGTATGGAGTCGATTACCATTTTTTTACCGATAGACATAGACAGCGCCTGTCTCACTTTCTTGTTCTTGAGTCCGTCCCAGCCATTATTGCGTAGGTTAAAGATAATCAAATCATAACCTCGGGTGGGGACGGTAAACACCTTTACGCTCTTCATCTGCTTGAACTTGGCCACCTGCTCCGGCTCTACCCCGGTATAGGTAATATCGCCCGCCTCCAGTGCCGCGTTAACCGCCGCTGATGTCCCGAGCAGCTTGGTTACATATTCCTTAAAATAGGGGGAATCGTCATCCCGCCCCAGGTAATTATCCGGGTTACGCTCGACGACAAATTTATCATTTCTGACCCATTCCTTATACCGATAGGAACCCAAGTTACCGGTAAAGGACAGGTTATTGAATTCCTCTGCCTGGGTGAAGGCTTTGACGTCACCCTCGTACTTGAGGGCAATGTGCTTGGGATAGGGCATCAGGGAGTAGATAGCATTATCGGCAAATTCCGGGTCAACAGTCTGCCGCTTTATGATAAAAGTGGTCTCATCGACAACCTCAGGCTCCACAAATACCGCCTCATCATTAACTGTCTCCTGCCAGTCAGTTTGATACGTATAGTTAAGCCAATCCGAGAACATCAGGTTCTTCAGGGTATATACATAGTCCTCAGCCGTGACACCGGTGTTATCACTCCACGTGAGGTCATCCCTGATGGTCATGGTATAGGTAAGCCCATCTTCAGAAACCTGTACCGGTTTGGCTAGGTGGCGCAGCACGACATTCCAGTCATTGTCATAGGTGGCGAGGCTGTCCATGGCGGATCCGGCGTAAGAAAAGGAAGAAGCGTCAGCGGCGAGGAGCCAGTTGAGCGTTTCGGCATCTCCGCCCGAGGTACCTTTGATAAAGGTGCCCGTTACGGTGGGTTCGGGTGCCGGCGCCGATTCAGGAGCCGACGGGGACGAACAGCCGGCGGTGACCGCCAGCAGGGCAATTATTAAAATAACCAGCCACTTCATTTTAAGCCTCCCCATGATTAACCACCCGGTATATGGTTTACGATGGCACTACGAACTTTCTATTCCTATATTATGATTTATGTCTCGCGATAGTGCAAATTACGGAGGTGATTACCATAAGTTACAGGTCAGGCACTTTATTGCTAAAATCATGGTGAGATTAAAGCACAGCCGGCGAGAGCTGTCTAGCGTAGGAGATACGCCCCTGTAGCTCAGAGGACAGAGCGTCGGTTTCCTAATTTGTCAGTAGTTATGAAAAAGAGTAGTATTATCTTCAAAACCGTAAAAACTGATTATTAGTGGAAATGATATTTTGTAGCTAAATATTTTCACAGTCTTAAACTTTTAGTAGCAAATTAGTAGCAACATTCCAAACCAGTTATTATTGATGAGCAATAAAAGGGCGACGCCTACCCCGCCGCCTACTAT
>CAYFGR010000036.1:0-11657 GCA_964343135.1 uncultured Dehalococcoidales bacterium | reverse complement strand
CCGGTGATCTCC
Source organism: uncultured Dehalococcoidales bacterium (assembly GCA_964343135.1). Lineage (GTDB taxonomy): Bacteria > Chloroflexota > Dehalococcoidia > Dehalococcoidales > JAUYDJ01 > CAYFGR01. The sequence continues at coordinate 11,645 of CAYFGR010000036.1, read as the reverse complement.
TCCTTGAGAGGGAGGTGTCCTAAACCCCTAGACGAATGCGCCAACTAAATCCGCTGGAAAAACACGTCCTCCCCGGTACCCAGCCTTAACATTATCATATTTAGCCAATAAAAAGTCAAGGCTACCGCTTAACTAAAAAGTGACGTTTATTAACTATCTCTTTAACCAGACACTCGTTTGACATTCAATCAGCGCTGGCTCTAACATTGTTCTAAACATCGGTAACCACCGATAATTGCTTCCGGTATGGCAAATATGTTACGTCAGGTCCGAATTATCGTAAAACAAGCAGTAGATGAAAACGCAATGGCATAATTTTTGCCCCGATGAAGCACTGCAGATGCTTGGTTCGCGACGCTTCGGGCTCGCTAAGAACGAAGCCCAGGCGCGATTGTCACAGCACGGCGCCAATGAACTGACGCGCCGGAAGAGAATCCCACCGGTACTGGTTTTCCTGGGACAATTTCTCAGCCCGCTGATATACGTGCTCATCGTTGCCGTCATTGTCTCCATTATCGTGGACCATTTAATCGACGCCTGGGTAATAATTGGGGTTCTACTGCTCAACGCCGTTATCGGTTTTATTCAAGAAATGCGAGCTGAAACGGCGATGGAAGCCCTGATTCAGATGGCGGCGCCCCGGGCGAGAGTAAGACGCGATAGTAAAGTTGAATTATTACCTACCCAAGAACTGGTCCCCGGTGATATACTACTCCTCGAAACCGGCGATAAAGTACCGGCTGACGCCAAACTCATTGAACTTTCCAACCTCATGGTAAACGAGGCTGCCCTTACCGGAGAATCAGTTGCCGCCGATAAAAGCACCCGAGCCATTAGTGAAGCGGTACCTATTGCCGAGCGGAAAAATATGGTTTACATGGGGACTGTGATTACATTAGGCCGGGCAACCGCTCTGGTGGTAAGTACCGGCATGTCAACCGAGATGGGTAAAATTGCCACCGTTATTCAGGAGGTGAAGCCGGAAAAGACACCTCTCCAGCAAAGCATCGTCAGGCTAAGTAGCTTCATCATCGTAATTTTCCTCGGTGTGGTTGGCATCCTGATAATCGTTGGTCTCATCCGGGGGCTGGACTGGATAGAAGTATTCTTACTGGCAGTGGCAGCGGCGGTTTCCGCCATACCGGAGGGACTTCCCGCCGTGGTCACGGTGGTACTGGCTGTGGGCATGCGCCTGATGGCCAGACGTAACGCCATCATCCGCCGGTTGGTCGCCGTCGAGACCCTGGGGTCGGCAACGGTAATTTGTTCTGATAAAACGGGGACTCTTACCCTGAATGAGATGACAGTACGCCGTATCTTCACTAATGGTCAAACCATCGAGGTTACCGGTGAAGGCTACCAGCCGGATGGTGAATTCCACAGCAACGGACAGGTAGTGGATCCGACTAGTCAAGCATCATTAAGACTACACTTGCGGATAGGCGCTCTCTGCAACGATGCCCTGTTAACCTGTGAGTTGGGGTTCTGCAATATATACGGAGACCCTACTGAAGGCGCCCTGGTAGTGACCGCCGCCAAGGCAGGCATGAACAAGGAGAGCTTAGAGAAAACCCTGCCCCGCCTTGATGAAATTCCTTTCCAGAGCGAGAAACAGTATATGGCTACCCTTCACCCCGGAGAAGACGGTAAACGAGTAGCTTACGTTAAAGGCGCCACCGAGAAACTCCTTTCCCTGAGTAAATATATCCTAAATGGAGACAGCACTTTCCCATTAACCAATGCCCATGCGGCGGAGATTGGTCACGCCAATATCTCGATGGCGAAAGAAGCGATGCGGGTAATAGCTACGGCGTATGTTGAACTACCGGGCAAACTGGAGGATTTAAGGGACGAACATATCAGGGGCAACCTGGTTTTTGTCGGTCTAGCGGGAATGGCTGATCCGCCGCGTGACGAGGCTAAGGAGGCAATCAGCTTATGCCACCAGGCTGACATCAAAGTAATGATAATTACCGGTGATAATATCGTAACGGCGCAATCAGTCGCCCGTGAACTAAACCTGCCCCCAGGGAGAGCGATAACCGGCGCCGAACTTCAGGCGATGGATAACCATGCTTTATCACAACAGATCGAAAGCATCTCAGTTTTTGCCCGCATTGAACCCCTGCACAAACTCCGAATAGTCAACGTGCTTAAGAACCGCGGATATATTGTGGCTATGACCGGGGACGGCGTTAACGATGCCCCGGCGCTTAAAGCGGCTAACATCGGCATCGCTATGGGTATCTCCGGCACTGATGTCGCCAAAGAAGCTGCTGACATGATACTGGCTGATGATAATTTCGCCTCGGTGGTGGCGGCGGTTGACGAAGGCAGAGCCATCTTCAACCGACTACGTAACGTAATCTTCTTCTTGCTGGATACCAACTTCGGTGAGCTACTGGCATTAATCCTCTCAATATTGTTTATCGGTAAAGCACCGTTGCTGGCAGTGCAGATTCTATGGGTAAATCTGGTTACGGATACGGCGACAGCTATTCCGCTGGGCCTCGAACCCAAATTCGGTGATGAGCTTAAACAGCCTCCACGCCACCCGGGGGTAGGTCTCATCTTTCCGGGTTTACTGTTACGCATCGCCTTTATGGCGCTATTGATGGGTCTTGGCGTGTTCCTGATTTTTGCGTGGGCGCAACCGAGAATGAGCCTGGCAGAAGCCCGCACTATTGCCTTCTGCGCCATGGTTGCCTTTCAGTGGTTCATCGCCTTCAACGCCCGTTCCGACACGCATACTATCTTCCGACTGGGTGTTTTCCGCAATCGCTGGCTGCTTATTGCTATCGCAATAGCCATTCTATTACAGTTAGCCGTAGTGTATGTACCTTTCTTCCAGGCAGTCTTTTCTACAGTACCAATCGGCATTGATAAATGGGCTATAGCTCTCCTGGCCGCGGGCAGTCTATTTGTCATTGAGGAAATTCGCAAGGCGCTATTTCCCAATCTCTTCACCATGGGCAAATGGAGACCACTACGTAAACCATAGGAACTCGTTCTGTACACTTCCGGCAGCTGACATTGTAACCCCACAATCTTCCGCATCACGATTCTGTGGTAGCTAACAATGCCGAAAAAACTCACGTTAGCTCAGCGAAGGCTTACCTTATTTTTGATATACAATCTTTCCGCCTGCTAAATTCAAACCGAAATTACACACTCACGGTAGTTATATTAGAACAGAGGATATTGACAATCGTCACAAATACAGGTAGTATTGACTAATTCACCGATAATCCAAAATATAAGGAGGTGTTCGGAAGACTTAAAAAAACGACAGAAACAATGTACGCAAATTTAACTAAAAGGGAGGTTGCAAATGAAAAACCGTGGACTCTTCAAAGTAATCGTTAGTACATGTTTCATCTTGATGCTGGTGGCGCTACCGTTTCTGGTAGCTTGCGCCAAACCAGCACCAGCACCAGCGCCAGTCAAACCAACGCCCAGACCAACGCCATCTCCCGCTCCCGCCCCTACACCGGCTAAGACCTTCACCTGGACATTTGCTACCAGTCCCGGATCCGGAGCTAATGTATGGGGACACAATGTGGCTCCCTACCGCTTTCAGTCGATGGTAGAAAAAGCGACTGAGGGACGGCTGATACTGGAAACAAAGGTAGGTCTCTTTCCGCCCAGGGAGGTCATACACGGCGTCATTGATGGACGGGCTGAAATCGGATTCCAGAGAACACCCTGGGTCAGCGGCACCTTTCCCCTCTGGGATTTTGGTTCTCTCCCATTTATCTTCGCTGATAATTATGAATATGAGGCTGCCTTGAATGACCCGAGGATGATCGAGTTAACGGAAAAAAGTTACCGGGAGGTCGGTCTGGTCAAGTTGCTCGAATCGCCCTCTACCGCCCAGAATGGCATATTCGCCAACCAGGCCTTTAACACTGTCGAGGAGTTTAAAGGAATTAAGATTAGGGCCTCTGGTTTGCTTCAGACCTATACCATGGAACTTTTCGGTTCCTCCCCCTTAACCATTGCGGGGCCAGAACTGGCCGAAGCCCTGCAGCGAGGTACGGTGGATGCCATAGCTACCAGCCTCGGATACGGCTTAGGTGTGGGGTTGGCTGACGTTACTGACTATGTTAACCTCTGGCCGGTCTCATCGACTTTCGGCGGTGCGATAGTAGTCAATGCTGAAAAGTTTGACGCATTACCCGCCGACTTACAACAGATACTTCGAGAGGTATCCAGAGAAGTGCAGGGTCAGATTATTTTTGGGACAGATATTGATATGAGAAGGGCAATATCCGGTGTCAAAGCCACCGGACTGACAGTTGTAGTGCCCGATAAAGCGGAAATAGCCAAAGCAATAACACTTACCAAACCAGTCGTTGACAAATGGCTTGAGATTGCCGGCCCTTATGGCCCAGAACTTCTAGCCATTATTTCCGATTATGCCAGTGGAGTAAAGTAGGTTAGTCACGGAAAGTAAGCGAAGCAAGTGAAGCGGCTAGCTCGTATTATCGAGAACATCGCCAATATAGGTGGCTACTTCTCAGGGTGGTTGGTGCCCCTAATGATGATACTTGTTTTATTTGAGGTCGTCATGAGGTATATTGTGCACCAACCACCCATAATTGCTGATGAGATCTCCGCCTATATGCTGGTTGCTCTATCCTTCATTGGTATGGCCTATACCTGGAAGGAAAAAGGGCATGTACGTATTACTGCCCTGGTCAGCCGGGTTCCGGCAAGAGTATCGAACTGGGTAAGATTGATTAGTCTAGCACTCGCCCTGGCTCTTGCCGCTGTGTTAACCCAAGCCAGCTATGTTTATCTGGCTTACTCATTCAAATTACATATGGCATCACCAACGCATCTTCGTGTTCCCCTGCAGATTCCCCAGATACCTTTACTCATTGGGTTTACCATTCTAACCCTGATGTTAATTATCGAGACTATCAAAGCCATAATCAGGATACGGTCTGGCGAGCGTGTTGAGGAGGTTGCCAGATGAGCCTGGAACTGATGTCCTTCATCCTTATCGGCGGTCTGGTTGTTCTTTTGGTTTTTGGAGTGGAAATTGCGGTAGGCATGGGAATAATGGCGGCCATTGGACTATTACTTTTCGTTGGTCAGCCTCTACGCCAGTTCGCCTTTACCGCTTTCGACTTTATGAATTCGTTTACACTTACTGCCGTGCCACTTTTCGTATTTATGGGAGCGCTATTTGCCAATACTGGAGTTATCAGTTCCCTTTTTCGGGGCGCTGACAAATTGGTGGGTAATTTACCCGGCAGTGTAGCCTGTTCTGTCCTCGGCGCCAATGCTATCTTTGGGGCGATATCGGGTTCCAGCCTGGCTGCCGCGGCTACCTTTGGCAAAATTGCCTTTCCTGATATGGAAAGGTTAGGGTATAATCCCAGGCTAGCCCTTGGCTCAATTGCCGTCGGCGGCACCCTGAGCGTTCTTATTCCGCCCAGCATCATCCTAATTGTCTATGGCGGCTGGGAAGAAATTTCAGTGGCACGTCTCTTTGCCGGTGGCATTATACCGGGGTTTATACTGGCAGCGCTACTTATGCTTACCGTCGTGGTGCAGGTGAAGCTCAATCCCAGTCTGGCACCAAAGCCACCTAAATTTACCTGGCGGGAAAGACTAAGCGCCGTAAAGGAAATAGGGCCATTTATACTAGTGATAGCCCTGGTGCTAGGTACGATTTTTAGCGGCATTATGACTCCTACCGAATCCGCATCTTTGGGTGCCTTCCTTAGCATTGCTCTTGCCGTGATGTATCGAAAAATGACCTTCACCGCACTCAAGGAAAGCATGTGGACGGCGGTAAAAATAATGTCAATGATTGCCTTTGTCTCGATCACCGCCAGAGTACTGGGCATGGTCTTTCAATACATCGGGCTTACCGAGACATTCTCAATCTTTATGCTGGGACTTCCTTTCGGGAAATACGGTATATTTGCCGTTATCTGTATTATGTACCTCATTCTGGGAATGTTCTTTGATGCCTTTGCCATGCTGTTACTAACCCTTCCTTTTATGGCGCCACTTATTTTCGAGTTAGGTTTCGACCCTATCTGGTTTGGCGTGGTTTATGTGGTGCTGGCTGAGATTGGATTAGTTACCCCACCATTCGGCTTAAACCTGTTTGTCCTGCATGGCGTAGTTCCCCACCATGATATAATGACGATTGCCCTCGGTGCCCTACCCTTCTTGATCCCAACACTACTTTTGATAGTGCTACTGACGGCTTTCCCTCAGCTTGTTCTGTGGTTACCGAGCGTGCTTTATTGATAATTTGCTACCGGCACACAAGATAAAGGAGAGTTAAACTAGTTAACTTATTGACTTCGCAGGTAACTGGCCCTTGATTGTTACTTGCATCTCATCTACAAATGTAATATCATGGTAAAAATTTAAGGACCCAGGTAAAGCATTAATCTATAAGGTCTCCTTCCTGCCGAAACATGGGCTTGAAATATCTGGAGTACAAGCTAATAATCATGAAATATCGTGAGGACACACCGGCGCCTGAAGAAAACTGACCGGGATTACATATAAAGGCACTTTCGTAGCAGAATGCCTTACGTAAGTTATGTAAACTATATTATATTCACCCCACAATAAGTAAACGGAGCGAGAGATGAACAAAGATGAGCTGCTGGATAGTTTAGCCATAGCCATTGCCAATGGAAACATTGATAGTGTAGTTACGGTGACTAAAGAGGTTATTGATGCTGGAATTGACCCCTTGGAAGCTGTTTTAAAGGGAGCAACCAGGGGACTGGATGTGGTTGGCGAGAGGTATCAGCGTCTCGACGCTTTTCTCCCCGACCTTATTCAGGCCGGTGATGCCATGAAAGCCTGCGTTACCGCTTTAAAGCAGCACTTGAAACCGGCGCAACTGGCCGAGATAGACCATGGCAGTGTGGTGGTGGGCACGGTATTCGGGGATATTCACGATATCGGTAAAAATCTGGTAGCCACCATGCTCGCCGCGGCCGGTTTTACGGTTCACGACCTGGGTATCAATGTCCCCGTTAAACGGTTTTTGGAGGAAGGGGAAAAAGTCGAGGCGAAGGTAATCGCGCTGTCCGCCCTGCTAACCCAGACTTCTTATTACCAGAAGCAGGTAATTGATTATCTCAAAGATGCCGGCATAAGGTCTAAATACTACGTGGTGGTGGGCGGTGCCCCTATCTCCCCGGAATGGGCATCAGAAATAGGCGCTGACGGGTATGCCCGCACCGCAATTGGCGCATCGCAACTGATCAAACAACTGGTAACTGAAGGGGTCTCGCCGCCATTACCGCAACCCCTGATAATCAATCAATAGGCTGTCTCCAGGGAGGTAATCACATGGCTTCAATTGAACATGCCCTGCAGGTATTAGATAAGGCACATACCGGACCGCCCTGCACCGCCAAGGAGTGGGGACTTAAACTGTTCAAGTCAATTACCGAGAAACTGAAAAAACATGACCTAGAGAGGACCTGCGATACGGAAAATCCCATCAACTACGATGATGAACTGGCTAACCGGTTTTTTCAGGCAGGCTATGAACTGGCGCTGGAAATGGGCGTATTCTGCCAGGATACCGATAGAATAATAAAGATAACTGAAGAGGAAGTCCACCACGCCATCGGAAACACACCAGACGAGGTTACGCTGGGTAGAGGGCGCGACACCGCCGTGCTGAGACACCGGCAGCCTGAAAGCACGATTAAACCCTTGAGCGCCTCACCCATGGGCCACCTGATTACCGAGGATGTATATATCCAGTTACACCAAGGGATTGCCCAGCACCGTGAAATTGATGCCCTGCGCAGCGGTACCCTGGGCACCATGTTCGGCCGTCCGGTGCTTGCCGGCACCCCTTATGAAACCGCCGTTGGCATGTACCAGGCAAGACTGACGCGCGAAGCCCTGTGGCGAGCCGGACGCCCCGGAATGTGCAATATGGCAATCGCCTCCAGCCCCACGGCTTACGGCCAACTTGGCGGATTTGGCCTACCCGGTGGCTGCGATCCGGAGCTTGACGTCGCCCTGATTCTGGCACCGGGAGAGCTGACTACCAGCTTTGAGGTGCTGCATAAGGTGGTACACGCCATCAACTGTGGCGCCAGGACCACCAACGGGTTCTCCACCATGATTGGCGGTTACCCCGGACGACCGGAGGGGGCAACCTTAACCCGAATCGCCACTATCATTCACCAGTACGTCGTGCATCAGACTGATATCTATAATGGTTCAGTCACTGACGTGAGGTACCTGGGTAACTGCGGCCGGGAGGGGCAGTGGGCTGAGGGCATTTCAACGCAGGCAATCAGCCTGAACACACCTTTTAACGGCGTAGATGTCCAGAATCAGCTGGCCGGACCCTGCACCGAGATGCTCCTGAATGAAACCGCCGTAGCCATGCTGAATCTGTCAACATCCGGCGCCGCAGGCTACCTGGGTCCACGGACATCCGGTTCCAAGTACGCCAACCACATAACGCCGCTGGAATGTAAGTTCTGCGCTGAAGTACTCAAGGCAGCCGCCGGTATGACCCGTAAGCAAGCCAACGATATCGTCAAGGTACTGATACCTAAATATGAATCTGACCTGTATAGCCCGCATATCGGCAAGAGTTTTAAGGACTGTTATAACCTCTCCACACTTCAGCCGACAGATGAATGGCTTGACATCTATATCAAGGTGAAAGGGGAACTTATCGAACTGGGTGTCCCTCTGCCGTATCCTTAATATCAATTAATAGCCACCGGATAACTACACCAGGAGTCCCAACATCAGTTTTTTATAAAGCCGCCCACTGTCTTTGGAGAAAGGGTAGGGTCATGAAAAACGAATGGCAAATGGTAGCTAACCCCGAAGAATGTCAATTATGCAGCATGTGTCAACTGATATGCACCCTCAAACGGGAAAAAGTTTTTAATCCGGCCCGGGCTTATATTAAAGTTGCCCCGGACATAAGACCCAGCGGGGAGCTGGGCGTCAGTATATCCTTTACCGGTGGGTGTGATAACTGCGGCGTATGCGCTACATACTGTTACTATGGAGCTTTGTCCCGTCAAAAATTAGCCAACAGCCCAGAGCAATCAGTAAAGTCCGGCTAATAATCACACGGTCAGTTAAAACCCAGGAGGTAAAATTATGGAAGGTCGCGGTACTATTCTGAAAATAGACCTTTCCCGTGAAAAAATAAGTACCGATCCGATTCCCCCTGAGCTATGCCGAAAATACATCGGGGGAGAAGGCATAAATACCCATTTATTCTGGAAATACTTTTTAAATGTTGACCCCAGGATAGAGCCCACCAGTCCGGAGAATGTATTAATCTGGGGGTTGGGACCGCTGGGTGGTACGGCCATCGGCGGGGGCAGCAAGTCAAGATGGACTTTCAAAAGCCCGGCCTATGGCATGTTCGCCGACTCAACCAGTGGCGGTGCTTTTGGCCCTCAGTTGCGGTGGGCGGGTTACGACCACATGGTGATAACCGGACGGGCTAGTCGCCCGGTCTACATTTGGATTTCTGATGATAACATTGAGATTCGAGACGCTGGCCACCTACTGGGCAGGACAGTCCGAGATACGGACGATACCATAAAGCTGGGGCTTGGTGATGGGGAAATAGAAACCGCCTGCATCGGACCCGCCGGGGAGAACATGGTGACCTACGCCTCGGTGACGGTGAGTCGCTACCGTTCCGCGGGCAGAACCGGACCGGGCTGCGTTTTCGGTTCGAAGAACTTGAAGGCGATTGCGGCGCGGGGAACAAAGGGGATAAGCGTCTATGACCAGGGAGCTTTTTTCAGGGCAATCAACAAGCTGGTTACCGCTATAAATGTCAACCCCGAGTACCGGGAAAACTTAAAAAAGAACGGCACTCTGCGCCTAGTGTCGCCCTTTAACCACTTCGGCTGGAATGCCTTTCGCAACGGTCTGGGCAGCCAGACCCCGGAAATGGACAAACTCAACGCGGACTGGTATTTGGACAATATGAAGCCACGCCACATGTCCTGCAGCCCCGGTTGTACCGCCGCCTGCCAGCACTGGCACCACATTAAGGGAAACGAGAGTCCCCTCGCCGGGAGATTTGTCGGTGAGTGCGGGCAAAGACCAGAGTATGGGGTGATAGCCCCCTTCGGAATAAGCTGTGACATCCGGGACCTTACCGCGGTCACCCACCTCGGTGACCTGTGCAATGAATACAGCCTTGATTCCTTTGAGGCGGGGATGAGTATCAGCTTCCTGATGGAGTTGTGGCAGAGAGGAATCATCACTGAACCGGATATGGTCGAGTGGACGGGGGAACCACTGTCCCTAGAATGGGGCAATTTCCAGGCAGTAGAAAAGATATTGGGCATGATAGCCTTCCAGAAAAACAAACTCGGGGAAATTCTTAAGGGCGGGGTCTACCGGACGGCAAAGACAATAGAGGAACTTAAAGGGGTAAATGTGTCGCAATATGCCAATTACGGGAAAGGCAATTCACCTCACGTGGAGTCGATGAGAGCGCGCCCCGGTTTTGTTCTGGCTGGTGCCGTCTCGGCTATCGGCTGTCATCACCTGAAGGGATTGGGCGTCGATGAAAAGACGTCACAGCTATATTTCGGTACGCCGGACGCTGGAGAGCCATTCAGCCCGACGCTTAAAGGCGCCGGACACGCTCTGAGCGAAGTCTTCTCCAGCATCACTAACTCTCTGGGGCTGTGCCGGTGGTCAGGTGCCCCCCATATGAATATTGCCGACTTTCCCCTGGAATTGTATACTTCCGCAATCTACGCGCTGACCGGTATTACAATAACTCCTGAAGAGCTATATCAGGCCGGCGAATGTACCGTAAATATCCAGAAAGCCTTTAATTCTCGCCTGGGTCTGACCAGAGCCGACGACGTCCTCTGTTATCGCTGGATGAACGAACCCGTACCATCGGGGGTGGGCAAGGGGATGAAAGCCGCCGACTATCTGGAAGAGATAAAAGATGAATATTATCAGTATCGCGGGTGGGATAAAACCACGTCTTTACAGAAGCGGAAAAAGCTGATAGAACTGGGACTGGCGGAAGTTGTAACGGTTTTAGAGAGAGAAGGCGGTCTGGCTTAAGAATCCGAAAGGGTAATCACTATTTCAGACATCTCAGTACCATAGAATCCACTTATGATGCGTTGGCTCACGTACTTCTAGTATCTACTTCAGGTTCCTGCCAATTATGAAGATACCAGTAAACAGACATTGCAATCATGTGCCCCAGATATATTGCTACTGCCCATAAGGTCCTTCTTTTTTTGTCAATTCGGTCGTTCTTAAAGATATTAGTGATATAGATTATCATTAATGCAAAAATCCAAAGCATGATGAATATGGGAACAAACATAAATATCATCATGCTTCTTCGTGCCGCCTGTATCAATACCGGTAAGCGTAATAGTCATACGAACCATTAACCGCTAGTTATCTTCACGATCTCAATCTCGGTGTCTTTTCTTCGCTATCTGCCATGGTGATAAACTAAACACCACCGGGGGAATAGCTCTCCCAGTGCACCACTTCCTCCAGTGTCGGCATCTGTCTTTCCGGAGGTGAGGTCTGGGGGTAGCCGATTGCCAGTACTATAGGTATATTTAGACCGTCCGGCACCGACAGTACTTCTCGCACGAACT
>CAYFGR010000035.1:0-12111 GCA_964343135.1 uncultured Dehalococcoidales bacterium | reverse complement strand
ATCAGCTCCGTGGTAAAATGGAGCCCCGCCGTTGGCGCCGCCACGCTTCCGGCAGTATCAGCATAGACGGTCTGATAGCGCTCCGGATCAGCCAGATGAGTGTGGATATAGGGTGGCAGTGGGATCTTGCCAAGTTCCAGTAACTGAATTTCATCCGTGAATTTTATCACCCGTATGCCGTTTTCTCGCCGGTCAACGACCTCAGCCAGAACCCTGCCGTCCGGTTTATCGATCTCCGTCGAGTCGCCGGTTACCTCCAGATGGCAACCGGTGCCAACCCGCCGCCCCGGTTTTACCAGTGCCTCCCAGAGGTTCCGGCGGAGACGCCGCAGCATCAGTATCTCCAGTCGCCTTCCCGTATCCACCCTTCTCGCCCGGAGACGGGCGGGGATAACCCGGCTCTCGTTAAATACCAGAACGTCACCAGTCTGCAGATAATCAATAACCTCGAGAAACCGGCGGTGCTTTATGGAACCATCACTACGGTTTAACGCCATAAGGCGCGCCCGGTCTCTTGGTTCAATCGGGGTTTGTGCGATAAGTTCCAGGGGAAGTGAATAGTCAAAATCACTGGTTTTCAATGATAATCATCCAGTACTTCTTTTATTCCGGGCACCTCCTGCTACCTGATTTACCGCCCAGCCTCTCATGAAAATAAGCCTTCAACCTGATAGTGTCACCTGCAAAATAGGGAATCAACAAGACATTAATGAGTAGCAGATTACAGGGTGAACGCAGTGATAATTTAACCGGCCGGGTGGTCTGGCTACTGACTCTTCGTTCCGGGCGCCAGGGGAAGTAACAGGGTGGGGCCAGGACTGCGTTGCAGATAGGATTTGGTATAGTTTACCGGGAAAGAATAGACCACTTGAACTTTAGAATACTCCAGGCAGAAAAGAAACACACCAACGGTCTGAGATTTTGTCCCAAAGGGGCCAATTACCATATTGTATGAACCCTTATTCTCGCTATAGATAGCTTCAAGGGCATTCTTGACGGCATATGGGTTGTCCGCCGGTATTTCGACGACATCTACTCCGGGCTGCGACAGTAAATAGGAATTATTTGTCCGGGCATACTTGAGGTACTCTTCGTTCCCATCGCGGGGTGGGTTGGTAAGCAGGGCAATTGTCTTTGCCGGATTATACTGTTTCCACACCGCCAGTGAGCGGTCAGGCTCGAATCCCAAAAGTAGGATAAGAATGGTTTGTTTCTCCAGTACGGCAGTGCCAAAAAAACTGGGTACGGTGGTAATTTGCCGCACGCCACGAGTCAGCTTGGTGGGCAGGTAGGCCTGGACGGTATGCAGGATACGAGGAATCCCCAGGTTTAAATCGATAACGAGAAAATGAAGCAGTTCCAGTAAGTAAATTTTGGTAAAGCCGCAGATGTCAACGGTTGCATAAGGCTCTTCGGCATTTCGCGGCTTACATCGTGGCCAAATGTTCTTGAACTGGTTAATGGCATCAGTGGGATTTTCTCGTTGACAGGAGATGGTGAAGATACCCTCGCTGGTTTTTTTCGCCAGTTCGCTCCGTAGCTTGGCCAGATTGCCCTCAACCTGTTTTTTATAGAATGGTTCCTCAATGACGAAGATGATCGTGTACCGGGTGCGGAAGTCACTGCCCATTTTTAGCGCGCTTTCAAGACACCTGTCTTCAAAACTGGCGCTGCAGATAAAAAGGTCATCGGAGCCATACTCATTTAATCGGGATAAACGTTCAATTATAATGGGTTCATCTCGCGCTTTAATTATGGTTACCGCCGGTTACACATTGTACCTAATACTAATTTTGATAATTAAGCCAACGTTCGCTACAGGTGTTAAGTTATTATACCACATAATTTCCGTTATTCAAACTCCAGGGATAGACCGATGGTAAGTGGTTGCCGGCGCCGGCATAACTGGCGGGCACACTCTAAAATAAAGGGGTACGGAGTGCCGGGGGAACGGGGTGACGAATGGGAAGTGCCTGATGGGGAGAAGGGGCTACATGCTTCCGGTCATGCCGGCGGTCCCGACCTGCTGAAGATAGTTCACGAGATAAAGCCCGCCGTATTAATCTCGGTCCATTCCGGGCCGCCGGGTTTTTATGTTGAGCATCTGAAAGACAGCGGGATTAACGTTATTTTACCGGGTAGAGGCAAGACCATTGACCTGTAATCTTCAATCATGAATCTTTTTTACATAGACTTTGATTTCCCCACCCGCCTCTTCTATCCCTAAAAATTCTTGACCGGTGGTCCGGCACCAGGCGGGCATGTCCATCTTTATGCCCTTATCATCCGCCACCACTTCCAGAACTTCACCCGTCTTTAGTTGCTTAATTCTTGCCGCTGTTTTAACGATAGGGATAGGACAGTATGATCCGATACAGTCCAGACTCTGGTCTGCCTTCATCGCTGCCTCCTTGATTTGTTTCGGTGAAAGCCTGGTTAGATAAAGAGGGCTACCTTTGATTCGTTTGCCTCAGCCAGATAATAAGCGGCACCGGCCAGGCTGTCGACTTCACTACGGAAGGCATCTTCAGGTATACCCATCACACCGCAACTGGTCGAGCAAGGAATGAGCTTGACGCCCATATCCTTAGCCATGGTGATGAACTCGTCAATGGAGGGCATATTAGTGTCTTTCATCAACCCCTTCATCATCCAGGTACCCAAACCAAGCATGTTAAACTTGGAAAGGGTGAGTCTCCTGGAACCGCCCCGGTTGATGAAGTTCAGCATCTTTCTTGCCAGCCCTTTACTTTTAATACCACCCTCGTTTTTCTTGATAATATTTAGTCCCCAGAAGGTAAAGTACATGCTGACCTCCATCCCCATGCTGGCCGCCGTCGTCGCCAGCATAAACCCGGCTAAAGCCCGGTCCAGGTCCCCGCTGAACATAACTATGGATAGTTTGTTCTTCTCTGCCATTTATTTCCTCCATTCCGTCGACGTCAGCCTTTAATCTGGGCTCCGCAATGAGGGCAAACCCGGTTAGCAGGCGGTATCGGCTCCCGGCACTGGGGACAATAGAACACGGTTACTTCACAGGGCTGACAGTACGGAGAGGTTGTTTCCACGATTTCATCGTCACAGATTTCCTCATCACAATAAGGGCAGAAACGGCTTACCTGCGCGGGTTTTTTCTTTTCTTCTCCCATTATCACTTCCCTCCTTCCGCCTTCTTTTTTTTACTGAGATAATCCTCAATGGCCTTGTTCAGGGCCTGGGCACCCAGGTTTGAGCAATGGAGCTTATTTTTGGGGAGTCCATCCAGTTTATCAGCGACGACATCTGGTGTGATTTTCATCGCCTCCTCCAGCGTCTTACCCATAGCAATCTCGCTCACCATGCTGGACACAGCGATAGCCGCCCCGCAGCCGAAGGTCTTGAACTTAACGTCTTCCAGACGATTATCCTTGACCTTAATGTAAAAGGTCATCATATCACCACAGACTGGGTTGCCTTCCTCCCCGATGCCGTCGGGGTTCTCAATTTCCCCCACATTACGTGGCTGCATAAAATGATCCATTACCTTATTACTATAAATTGGCATATCACTCGCCTCCTTTATTTGCTTTGGTAAATTTAGCATAGAGTGGTGACATCTGCCGCAACCTATCCACAATCGGCGGCATTACCTCCAGGACATAGTCTATATCTTCTATAGAATTACCGATACCGATGGTAAAGAGAATCGAACTCTGCGCTACTTCGTGAGTAATTCCCATGGCGAGAAGCACATGGGAAGCCTTGAGCGCTCTTGAGGTGCACGATGAGCCACTGGAAACCGCTACTCCCTGGCTATTCAATAGCATGAGCATGGATTCACCCTCAATAAACTTGATGCAGAAGCTGGCGTTGCCGGGAAGACGGTGTCGGGGGTGTCCGGTGACCACCACGTGGTCAATCCGGATCGGTAATTCAGTGAGCAGGCGGTCACGGAGGCCGGTAAGTTGTTCCATTCGAGCCGCTATGTTGGTTTTAGCCAGTTTGGCGGCTTTACCCAGACCGGCGATAGCCGGGATGTTTTCGGTGCCGGCACGCCGCCCGCCTTCCTGCACGCCGCCTTCGAGGAGAGGTATGATGCGCACCCCCTTCCTTATCCAGAGGGCGCCGACTCCCTTGGGCCCGTAAATCTGGTTCCCGGCCAGGCTTAAGGCGTCCACCCCCATCGCTTTTACATCAACCGGGATCGTCCCCGTGGTTACCACGGCATCAGTATGGAAGACCACGTTATTCTCCCGGGTGATCCGGGCAATCTCGGTAATCGGCTCAATCGTACCGACTTCGGTATTGGCATGCATTACTGAGACTAAAATAGTATCTTTCCTTAAGCTCTGCCGTACGTCCTCCGGGTTAACCGCGCCGTATTTATCCACCGGCACCAGAGTCAGTTCAAAGCCTATTTTTTCCAGCGTTCTAGCGGCATGCATTACTGAGAAGTGCTCGATAGCTGAAATTACGATGTGCCGGCCCTTATTCTGTCGCGCCAGGGCAAGACCCTTTACGGCAAAATTGTTGCTTTCAGTGCCACTGCCGGTGAAGATTATCTCTTCGGCATCCGCCCCGATGAGTTGAGCTACCTGAGTTCGAGCCGTCTCAATTGCTTCACGAGCAGGGTCCCCCCAATTATGGAGGGAGGATGGGTTACCAAACATCTCTCCCAAGTAGGGGAGCATTGCCTCACGAACCTCAGAGACAAGGGGAGTGGTAGCAGCATGGTCTAAATAAACCTGCCTCATATTATCATCTCCCTGGTTACATCATTAATTTATTTCTTAGTTAGCCCGGCTTTTAGTTGCTTTCGTAGTGCTGCCAGCATCTTCTCTTCATCCCGGGCATGTATCTCAAGCAGCTTTCGGGTATGGTTGATATGGGTGCGCATATCGTTGGCATTGGCTTCCCACACATTACGAGACAGTCCCCCACCTATCAGTTCAGCCACTTCTTTATCGGAATGGGTAAGCCGCTTTTTGATACCATCATGCTCGCGGAGTAAGTAATGTAAAGTAGACATCAGATTCCGGTCGGCATACCTTTCCGCGGCGTTCAAGAGAGCCGTTTCTTCCCGTTCAAAGTGCATTCGTAGACCGCTCTCCAACTTTTCCAGTGACTCGGCAAGTTTTTTTAGTCCAGTCCCCTGGTTAAACTGTCCCGGTATAAAATCCTGCTTGGCTTGGTCCAGCCCTACCAGCAGTGCGGCATCATTGGCGACGAGCTCCAAATCCCGGGCTCTAATATTAATAATCTTGTGTTCCTCGATAATCTTCTCAATCAGAGCCAGAGCCTCTTCCATCGTTTACCTTCTCAAGTTATTAGCACTCAGCCACAACGCGAATCAATGCCTGAACTCAGTCTACCCTATCCCTAAATCATATCTGGAATTAAGAAAAGTATAACATAAATTTGTCCGATAACCTAGATTCCCATCCGATGACTTGAGAGCCGTCGGGAAGGTAATTCAAGGTTCTCATACCATCCGTATTTTGCCTGAGGGCTTCATTATCGGCCAGGCTTCACCTAAATTCCCCGGTTAACATTATTTGTGGCGCCAGCCACTCCTTACTGAGTTTAGGACACTTGCGATACAAGGTATACGACATATGTCACATACTTATATTGAAATACGGTCTATCGTGGAAGTACAATGAAGTACTCCGGTTTGAGAAAATGAGCTCAGTCATGTGGCAGTATGGTGATGGTATGGGGTGGTGGATGATTTTCGGGGGATTATGGATGTTTTTGTTCTGGGAAGGGCTTATTGCGCTAACCCCCTGGGGAATTAACAAGCTGGTTAATCGGAATGGTAGCGGCCGCGAGCGAAACCCGCTGGAAATAGTTAAAGAACGCTACGCCCGCGGCGAAATATCCCCGGAAGAGTTTGAGCGGCTCAAAAAGAATTTAGCCTGAGCGATGAATTGAATGGGGTAGGGGAAGATTAATATAGCCAGGTCGGTTACTACAACCAGCATGGCCGCTACAAGCTGTCACCGCCCGGTGGGGGCAAACGGAACACGTTTATTTTCAAGCCACTTTATTAATCGTTGGGAAAAGGCTTGACATTATAGATACTCTATGGTAGTATAGAGTATAGTTAAGTTCGGAGTGCGTTTGAATTACTTTGCGATAAGGAGGTTCAAACAGATGTCGGCAACGGCAAAACAGTATAAGTACAGCAAGGATAAATCAGCTCTGGTGGCGAGGATGAAGAAAGTAGAGGGACAAGCCAAGGGCATTCAGCAAATGATTGACGATGAACGGTATTGTATTGACATCGTTCAGCAGTTGACCGCTCTTTCGTCAGCGGCAGATGAAGTGTCCCTGCTCATTCTGGAAAGCCACATTGAAGGGTGTGTCGTCAATGCCATCCGTAACGAACACGGCGATGGCCAGATAAAAGAGTTGATGACGACGATACGGAAGGCGATGAAGCGCTAATCAAGAGAGGTGGTGCTGTGGGTGGACGGGATAAAGAACAAGCCCAGTCCGGGAAAGTGCGGCCGCATATAAATTAGTATATTGGAGAAAAACATAGTGAATGGTATTGTCATTAATATTGACCCGACAATCTTTCATCTGGACGCCTTTGAGCTGCGCTGGTACAGCCTGGCGATAGTGACGGCGATTCTGGCGGCGATATTAATTACCACTCACTATGGTAAAAAGAAGGGAATTGCCGAAGGAGAAATCTCCACCCTTGCCCTCTTTACGGTAATTTCGGGACTGCTTGGCGCCAGATTGTTCCACGCTCCTGTGTGCAAGAAAGCCTTCGATGAAAAACCAAAGAAGTACATCAAAGAGAAATCTGAACGAGACCAATGTTGCGTCTGCTAATTAAAGAGTGGTTAGCGACGTAACCTACATCGGTTGCAATAGACGCAAGAATTTACTTGGCGGGACACCCAACAGGAGATGAAGGGGAAGAGAGGCTAAAGTAAGATGTCTGTAGAAACCAAGCCGGAAAAAAGGAGGACAACCATTCCCGTCACGGGGATGACCTGCGCTTCATGTGTGGTTACTATCGAGAAAGGGCTTTCCAAGCTACCTGGGGTATCCCGGGTCAATGTCAACCTTGCCACCGAAAAGGCTTCCATTGAATATGACTCGAACAAAGTAAATACAAAGGCATTGATGGATACCATCTCGGATGTGGGCTACGGCGTGGCAGTGGCGAAAACAACCTTCAACGTAGGTGGTATGACCTGTGCCTCCTGTGCCGCCAACATTGAGAAGTCCCTGGTCAGGGTGCCCGGGGTAATCTCCGTCAATGTTAATCTGGCCAGCGAGAAGGCTACCGTTGAGTACTTGCAGGGCGAGGCCAGTATGGCTGACTTCAAGCGGGCGGTGGAAGACGCCGGATACAGTATCCGGGCTGAGGGTATTGCTGAACCCGAGACGGTAATGACAGCTACCCGCCGTGAAATTCGCGCTCTGAAGAACAAAGTAATCTTTGCTGGCAGTATAGGTCTTTTCATGCTCCTTGTCGCCGTCTCTGAATTCACCGGGAGGTGGATGCCTTCATTTTTGGGCAACCACTACCTTCTTTGGTCACTGGCCACGCCGGTACAGTTCTGGGCCGGCTGGCAGTTCTACCAGGGCACCTGGGTACGCTTAAAACACAAAGTAGCCAATATGAATACCCTTATTGCCGTGGGGACATCAGCGGCCTATTTCTATAGTGTGGCTGCCATTCTCTTCCCCGGCTTCTTTGCCACTGGTGGTCGGGAAGCCAGTGTCTATTTTGATACTGCCGCCATTATTATTGCCCTTATCCTGCTCGGGCGTTTCCTGGAGGCTAGAGCTAAGGGCCAGACCTCAGAGGCTATTACGAAGCTTATCGGTATGCAGGCTAAGACCGCCCGGGTAGTACGCCCGGACCAGGAATTAGACATACCGGTAGAGGAGGTGATGGTGGGGGATATCGTCACCGTGCGACCGGGAGAGAAGGTGCCGGTGGATGGTATCGTCAAAGAGGGCTATTCCAGTATTGATGAGTCCCTGGTTACTGGTGAGAGTATACCCGTAGAGAAGGGGGCTGGTGACGAGGTAATCGGCGCCACCATCAACAAGACGGGTAGCTTTCGCTTTGAAGCGACCAAGGTGGGCAAAGACACCGTACTGGCCCAGATTATCAAGTTGGTAGAGGAAGCCCAGGGAAGTAAGGCGCCTATCCAGAGACTGGCCGATATTATCTCGGCCTACTTTGTACCGGCCGTCATCGTTGTTGCCACTATTACTTTTATACTGTGGTACTTTTGGGGACCAGCTCCAGTATTGACTTTTGCGCTGCTTAATTTCGTCGCCGTTTTGATTATCGCCTGTCCCTGCGCCCTTGGTCTGGCAACCCCTACCGCTATTATGGTGGGCACGGGTAAAGGAGCCGAGGACGGCGTCCTTATCCGGGGTGGTGAGACTCTGGAGACTGCCCACAAGATAAAAGCTATCATCCTGGATAAAACTGGCACCCTTACTCAGGGGAAGCCTATGGTAACCGATATAGCGACTGTCCCCGGCTTTAGAGAAGAGGAACTGCTTATGATGGCAGCCTCGGCAGAGCGAGGCTCCGAGCATCCCCTCGGGGAGTCCATTGTCAATGCCGCCAAGGAAAAGAACCTAACCCTGGCCGATGCCACCGAGTTTAACGCTATTCCCGGTCATGGTATTGAAGCTAAGGTAAACGGTCGGCTGGTGCTGCTGGGTAACCTGAAGCTGATGCAAGAGCGGGAACTCTCCCTGGACAGTCTGGAGGAGAAAGCTATCCCGTTCTCTAGCGGGGGGAAAACCCCTATGTTTCTGGGTATTGACGGTAGAGCTGCCGGAATAGTCGCCGTGGCGGATACCCTCAAGCCGAACTCAAAAGAGGCGGTGGGAGAGCTACGCCGCCTGGGGCTGGAAGTAGTGATGCTCACCGGCGACAACTTGCGCACCGCTGAGGCCATTGCCAAACAGGTAGGTATTGACCATGTCCTCGCCGAAGTATTTCCGGAAAATAAATCTCAGGAAGTGAAGGAGCTGCAGAATCAAGGAAAAGTAGTGGCGATGGTAGGTGACGGGATAAACGATGCTCCGGCTCTGGCCCAGGCTGATGTGGGAATTGCCATTGGCACCGGCGCCGATGTGGCGATGGAAGCTGCCAATATTACCCTGATGAGCGGTGACCTGGGAGGAGTGGTTACTGCCATCTCCCTCAGCAAGCGAACCTTGAGAACCATCAAGCAGAACCTGTTCTGGGCATTTGCCTACAATACGGCCCTCATTCCGGTGGCCGCCGGGATACTATACTTTGTTTTCGGTCAGAGTGGGACACCATCGGGCTTGCAGTTCTTCCTGGGAGATTATGGCTTCCTAAACCCAATGCTCGCCGCATTTGCTATGGCAACCAGCTCGATAACTGTAGTCACCAACTCCCTGCGCTTGAAAAGGTTCAGTCCATGCAAAATATAATAGCGGAGGTACTATTATAGCAATTGATCTAGTTTGCAAGATGGAAGTTGATGAAAGCACGGCAGCAGCCACTTCCGAGTACCAAGGTAAGAAATATTTTTTCTGTGCGGTGGGCTGTAAGAAAGCTTTCGACCAGGACCCGGAACAATATCTGGCTGACGAAAGGAAATAGCGTCCGTACTGACCTTGCCGCCGGAATCTTCAAGCTGATTGAATCCCGAAAAGCGTCGCGGACGGCATAGCAGAATACGGCTATGGTGAATCGCCTTGAATAGAGCTCTTAATACTTTCCGTAAAATACCGTGCCGGATTATCGTCAAGTATACCAATTATCTCAGTTTTATCATGTTTACTCGCCTGGAATTTGCAATATTCAATTCGGTGACGAAGTTTATGGTACCAATCGTTGTAAATAGCGGTGCGCCTGAAGAGTTGCCTTGGCACCCTCCCCGGCGGCAACGATTATCTGCTTCTCCGGTATATCGGTTACGTCTCCCGCGGCAAAGAGTCCCGGTATTTCAGTGGCGCAGGCGGGCGTTATGGGCACCTCTCCCCCCTTATTGAGTTTAACAAGGCTACTGACCATATTAGAATTAGGCACCAGACCGATTTCAATAAATACGCCGGTAACATCCAGCCGCTTTTCCAGGCCGGTCTTTAGTTTTTTCACCAGCACACCCTCGACCAGCTCTTCGCCCTCTATTTTCTCGGTCTGGTACTCAAGGAAAAAGTCAAGGTTTTTAGCGTTCTTAAGCTGGTTAATCAGTATCGGGTCACCGGTCAGCGGAGTCAGTGAAACCAGGTTTACATGCTCGGCAATTTTCACCATATCCAGCACTGCTTCCAGAGCCGAGTTGCCGCCGCCAACGATAGCCACCCTCTGTCCGGTGAAAAGAGGCCCGTCACAGATGGCACAGTAGGTTACCCCACGTCCTGCCAGTTCCGCCTCACCCGGCACGTTCAGCTTGCGTGGTCTTTTACCGGTGGCTAGAATCACCGCCTTCGTCTGATATTTGTCGCCGGTTTCAGTTACGGCTTCAAAACCACCGTCAATCTTTTCCAGGCGGGAAACTTTATGCCCAATCTTCTGGTCGATAGGAAACTGGTCCACCTGAGTCTGAAATTTACCTATCAGGTCCGGACCTTCAACGAATTGGTAGCCCAGGTAGTTCTCGATACCCAGGGTAGTATTTATTTGCCCGCCAATATCAACGGTAATCAATAACATATTTAGTTGCTTGCGAGCCGCATAGACGCTGGCGGCAAGTCCCGCCGGGCCCCCACCAATTACCATCAAATCGTACATGCCTATTTCCTTGGGACTGCTACCTCATTTACTGCTGTTATTTGGCGAGTAGCTCATCCAGCTTTGCCTGGTTAAATCCCACCAGGATTTCGTCGCCAACGGTAATAACCGGGACACCCATTTGTTTTGACTTCTGTATCATCTCCTTGGCTTTCTCCCGGTCCACAGCCACGTTGCATTCAACGTACGGAATTCCCTTCTGCGAAAGATACTCCTTCGCCCGCTTACAGAAGGGTCAGGTAGGGGTCGAATAAACAACCACTTTTTTATCTGCTATCTTTATACCTCCGTTTATGTATGGCAGGTAATCGCTAATCTTGAGGGTGAATTTGCTCGTCCACTACCGAATTTCCGCATACCGGACAGCTTGCCGTCAGTGCTGTCCTACAGGTAGGACATGAATCAGGGGAATTGGATTCATAACCACATTCCGGACAGACATATTTGATACTCTGCATCGGCTCACTTCCGTATAAAATAGTAGTCAAATCATATAGTTCTGCCTCGCAGATGTCAAGTCGTCAGGTTCCATTTCTATCTAGCCTGTGCCAACTGTGATACAATTCAGCCAAAAGTATTGCCCGACCGCATTAATATAGGGATAGGGGGACAAACATGGTAAAAGACATGCGCAGTTACATGGGCCAACTGGAAAAGGCAGGGGAGCTGCTGAGAGTAACCGGAGAAGTTAATGTCAATGTTGACATCGGCAGACGCCTTTTTGTGTCAGAAGGGACGGCGCTCCTGTTTGAGAATGTTAAAGGCTACCCCGCGTGGAAAGTGCTGGGGCAGGCACCCGCCAACATGCGACATATCGGGCTGGCAATGGCAGTGGCGCCGAAGGAGATAGTTGCCGAATTCGCCCGAAGGGTGGACCGGGGGCGGGTCAAGTGTAAGATGGTTGCCACCGGCTCGGTGAAGGATATTATCCGGAAAGGTAATGATGTCAACCTGCAAAAACTGCCGGTTCACCAGGTAGGGGAACGTGATCCCGGTCCATTTATTGCCAGTGGTCTATGTATCGTCAGGGACCCAGAGACGGGCGTTAGAAATATGGCGATGCACCGTCTCCAGGTTAAAACAGGCACTAAAACGGGTATATATATGGTACCCGGCAAGCATACCCACCTGATATACGAGAAATACGAAGCCTTGGGGAAACCGATGCCGATGGCAATTGTCATCGGTCATCACCCGATGTACTACCTGGCGGCACCCTATACCGCGCCGCTGGGTGTTGATGAGCTTGAAATAGCCGGAGCCTTGCTTGAGGAGCCGGTGGAATTGACCCGGTGTGAGACGATAGACCTTGAAGCCCCCGCGGCTGCCGAAATAGTGCTGGAGTGTGAAATACCGCCCGGAATCAGGGA
>CAYFGR010000034.1:0-12126 GCA_964343135.1 uncultured Dehalococcoidales bacterium | reverse complement strand
CTCCCCTTCGGATTCAAGGTAAGCCGCCAGCACCTTGCCACACTCGCCGCACCTTCTCTCACGAACCTCGCCAGTCCCCTTTTTAACTACACTCACCTTGGGCATTGTAAACACATCACACCACGGGCACTGAACCTCTTTGTCCACTAATACAATCACCTCCGTCTTGTTCCGCCGTATTATAGCATTATCAAGCACGAACAGTAAAGTTCACGCCTGAATTTCAGTCGCCCCCTGATGATAAATCGCACCTTTATCCCTCACCGGAGACTAGCCCTGGTATTGGATAAAACGGGATAAAAAGCTTTACAAAAGCAGAACCGTATGTTAGAGTAATACGGGGAATTTTCACTTAACTATCTTGATGTAATTCTTTCTAAAATGAATAAAAGGAGATATTGGTTTGCTTAATCTGATTAGCGAAGGAAAGGTTACCGGACCGTTAACATTTGAAGTCCGGAAACTGGTCGTCGGTGGATTGAGCCATCGTGACCAGGCGGCAGCTCAAAAACACCTTGACGAAGCCAAGCTGGAGGGTATCAGCTTTACGCCTAAAACAACTCCGGTTTTTCTCCCCAAAGTGGCAGACAGGATTACAACCGGTGATACCATAGAGGTTCTCCCGGATAGTAGAACCAGTGGGGAAGCAGAGCCGGTACTGCTACTTGGTAAAGATGTAATTTACATTGCGGCGGGCAGCGACCACACCGACCGGGAAGTAGAAAAACGTGACATGGTATGGTCAAAACAGATGTGCCCTAGTATTATTTCAAAAAAGGTGTGGCGTTACGAAGATATCAAGGCCCATTGGGACGACATAATCATGCGCGGGTGGGTAGTGACGGCAGACGGGAAACGGCAATTATATCAAGAAGGCAAGGTAGGACAATTCATGGCGGTTGAGGACTTCCTTAAAAAGACAAAAGAGCATGTGGCAGGAGACCTGACCGGTTCCGTTATATTCATGGGCACGATTGCCACCCTCGGTGGTAAGATGCTATATACCCCCGGATTTGTAGCCGAATTGGTCGATGAACACCTGGGGAGAACACTCACCTGCTCTTATTCAATCGCGCCGATTACCTGGCTTAAATAGGGTAGAAGCCGGGCAACAATTCACCGGATAATTTGACAAAGAGTCCTAAAGACCTTAATAATAGGCGAATCGTAAATCAGGAAGGAAAACAGGAGGAGAAATTATGCCCGAAGTATTTGAATTGATGGATGAATGGGGACCGGAAAAAATACTAATTGTCCACGATACCAGAACCGGCATGAAAGGAATGGTAGTTATCGATAATACTGCCAGGGGAATGGGTAAAGGTGGCTGCCGGATGGCGCCGGATGTTTCCCTGTGGGATTGCTTTCGCCTGGCAAGGACGATGACCTGGAAATACGCTCTGGCTGATTTTGCTCTGGGTGGGGCCAAATCGGCTATTATTGGCGACCCGAATGGCCCCGACAAGGAAGCCGTTGTAAGGGCTTTTGTGAGAGGCGTACGGAAACTGCTCCCCGACGAGTACGTTTTTGGTAATGATATGGGTTTTGCCGAGCCCGAAGAGGCAATAGTAATTGATGAGTGCGGTGGAGACTTAAGAGTAGCCGTAGGTACCCCCAGCGAGTTAGGTGGCCTTCCCTATGATGAACTCGGAGTTACCGGATACGGGGCTGCCGAAGTAACCGAAGTGGGCGCCAACCATTTAGGGATAAATTATAAGACGGCTAGAATTGCGATACAAGGATTCGGCGCGGCCGGTAGCTTTACCGCCAAGTTTCTTTATGAAAAAGGAGCTAGAAAAATCGTTGCCGTCTCCAGCATTGCCGGAGCTATATATGACCCGGCCGGATTGGATATTGAGAAATTAATGCAACTGCGGGAAAAATTTGGTGATAACGCAGTAAAAGAATACCCGGGAGCCAAATTTATTCCCCTGGGGGACGAACTAAAGCTTGATGTGGATATCCTCATCCCGTCTGCCAAGGGAGACGTTATTACTCAAGCTAACGTTGCTGACATTAAGGCCAAAATGATTGTAGAGGTGGCCAATTTCCCGGTCATTCCAGAGTGCCGGGAGATATTACACAAAAGAGATGTCCTCATAATTCCGGACTTTGTCGCCAATGCCGGTGCCGTCGTGGCAGCGGGCTTATCTATGTTCTACCGATATTCCTGTGACAGGCTGGACCCGGAGCAAGTGTACGCCAGCATCAGGTCCAAAATGAAGAGAAATGTATCCATTGTCCTGGACGAAGCCACCAAAACAAAACAACAACCGCTTGTTGTCGCTTTGGACATTGCTAAATCGAGGGTTCGGAAAGCGATGGAGTTAAAGAGACGAATCCCACCACAAGCTTGATACCCGGTTTTGAAACCGATAATAGAGAACGGTTTCTACCCGATTGATAGGAGGCAAAAACATGACTTTGAACAAGCCAAGGGATGTAGTATCCGTGGAATTAATCACCGACTATAACTCGATAAGGGAAGAAATAGGATTGAAGGTTGAGGAAAGTTTCTTGTATCAGGCATTAGGCCTGGATGCTTGGAGAGATGTAGCGCCAACTCTGGTTAAGACCGACACCAATGAATACTACATAATCGCCAAACAAATCGAAGAAGGTAATCTTTCTGTCAATGGACGTGCCTCTGGTCACATCAGCCGGCTTAATATTAAGACCATCTACTACGGTTCCTACTTTACCTGGGAATCAAGCCAGGTAATCTCAGACCCACCCCCGACCACTCCAGCTGAGGCACTGGCCAAGGTGCTTAAGTCAGATAACGTAATTGCAAACAAAGACATGCCCCTGAGCCGATACCGGGAATTCCAGAAAGAGTTTTCGGTTACTTTAAACTCTGACGAAAAAAAGGCGGCTAAAATTTCCGTCTATAAAATTGATACATCCGGATCTGCCGCTGCCGGTAATAAAGACCGGGCGGCGGCGGTGGAAACCGCCCTTGAACTGATTAATCAGGTATCAACCGTAAGCCGCGAGGACAAAGACGTAATCAGGGAAAACTTACTAAAGAACCAGGGCGATAAATTCGGCCTTCTGGATACCCTACTGGGTAGAAAAAAACTTTCCTGCCTTCTTGCTAGCTCCCGGATAAATCTCCAAGAATTATCTCCGCTACCCTGGGAGCAACTCAAAGATGGCATCCTTGCCCTGTACAAAGGTCAGCAAGCTTTTGTCTTAAGTCCAGAGCCGATGGAGAACCCTCTTCTCCAAAAAACCGGCGATTACAACAATTTGAGAGACGCCCTGGATAGTCTTATTGGCGATGCCATACTGGGGATTGAAGAGAAGAACCTGGGCCTCGGTCTAGTGCATGAAATTGGCTTGGATAAGGTTGCCGATGCCACTGATTTGTTCCGGACGTGGCGTGAACAAAGTGCTCACCGTGACCTTCCGTATTATGTAATTGCGGGACAGGCTACCCGTTACGCCCTGGAGAATGCCGTTACCTTCGTTGCCTCGGCGCTGGAAGCCAAAAAACAGATTACCGAGAAAGACACCGAGGCAAAATTCTTAGCGCTATTTAATGAATTCAAACTCAAATATAACTGTTCCTACCTGGACATCAAGAAATATTTTGTGGTTCTTCATGCCGGCACTCGAACCCCCTATGCTTCTCTCTCCAGTGATTTTCTACTGAATACCGAAATGAATTCCTTAAAGATTGATGCCGGAATTCTGGTTTTTCATAATGGCATACTTCGTGCCTGTTCGGACATGGCACGAAGTTTAGTTCTGACCAGAGAAGGCAAAGATGTATATGACCTAACCGAAAAACTTATGGTTGAGAGCGCCATACCGGCGGCAAAACACGGCAGCACCGGCAGCGATGTTTATTGGGCAGGCGTGTTGCCACTGGTCAAGATGGAAAACACACTAAAAGAATGGGGCATGCTCCCCCCCGGCGCATCCATCAGGGATTCCTACAATCGTGATATTGGTCATATTATGGCTAAACAAGAGCCGGTTACGCTGGGTCTGGTAAAAGCGGAAACGAACCTGAAGCTGCAGTCCGGCATGATCGGCGCTGTTGAGTATCAGTGGCCTTATAAAAACCACGCCCTGGGGATAGAAGACCACTATTTAGTCACTGAAAAAAAGGGTATAAATATCTCAAGATAAGGCGGAGCGCCGGCGTGACGTTACTGGCAAAGGACAGTGAGAAATGAGGTATTCACGCCGGACTTACGCCAGATATAGATACGGCTCAACCTGATAAAGGAAAGGAGAAAGATAAAAATGATACCACAAAAGTCCGATATTGAAACTGATGTAATAATCGTCGGTTACGGTTGCGCCGGTGGCGCCGCGGCGATTACGGCTCATGACAATGGAGCCAACGTAATAATTCTGGAGAAATCGGTCGTCCCCACCTCTAATTCACGTTGTTCCGCCGGCAATCAGATTTACCCGAAAGACCCAAAAGACAGTGCGCAATTCGCGGAGTATTTGCACGCAATATCCTTTGGCACGGTAGACCGTGATATAGTTGACGCATTTGTAAATGGTCTCATGGAGAACCCGGCATGGTATAAAAAAATAGGCGCTGAACTGGAAGTCTTTCTCTTCCCTCCGGCGTCCTGCTCCCTCTATATACCCAACAAAACCTATTCCAAAATCCCATCAGCGCAGGGACTGGAATTGGAACTCCGTAACCTTAAAGAATCCGAGGCTTGCCCACAGCACAGCGGGGGCGACCGGGTATGGCACCTGCTCGACCGGGAAATTAAACAACGGGGCATCAAGATTATGCTGGCGACACCGGCCAAGGAACTGGTTAAAAATGAAGACGGTGAAATAATTGGTGTCATCGCCCAATCAGAAGGTAAGGACATTTTCATCAAGGCGAAAAAGGGCGTCATCATGACCTGTGGCGGCTTTGAATTTGATGAAGCGCTAAAGTGGGACAACCTCAGTCCCAAGCCAATATTCTCCTTCGGGAATCCGGATAATACCGGTGATGGCATCAGAATGGTACAGAAGATTGGTGCCGATCTGTGGCACATGAGCAAGCAGGCTACCTACCTTGCGCCCAAGGTGCCAGAATATGAAGCCGGATTTGTCATTAACCTTCTGGCTCCAGGATTTATTTATGTAGACAAGAACGCCAAACGATGGGCCGATGAAACACATGTGGAGTGCCACGAGTTCTGGGTACCCCTGTCTCACTTCGATGACGATAAATTTGAGTATCCGCGTGTCCCTACCTACCTTATCTTTGATGAAGAGGTCAGGCGGATTGGACCCATCAGCTACGCTACCATGGGCTACAACGTCATCACGGAAAAATACATCTGGAGCGACGATAACCAGACCGAGATTAAGAAGGGGTGGATCACTAAAGCCAAGAGTATACCCGAACTGGCTAAAAAACTGTCTCTGGACGAAGCAACCCTTGTTAACACCATTGAGAAGTACAACGAGTCCTGCAAAGCCGGCAATGATACCGAATTTGGCCGACCCAAAGAGCTGCTTCAAACTATCGAAGGGCCACCGTACTACGGAATGCCGCTTTGGCCCATACTGTTTAATACTCAGGGTGGTCCCCGCCGAGACAAAGAGGCGCGGATACTGGACCCCGACGGCAAACCAATTCCCAGATTATATGCCGCCGGTGAATTCGGCTCCATCTGGGGTTTCCTGTACCAGACGTCAACCAACTTCTCGGAGACTATAGTTTTCGGCCGAATCGCCGGCAAAAACGCCGCTTCCGCCGCACCGCTGGAGTCTTAGTCATGTTAATCGCTGAACGCACATTTGTTATCGATGCCACCAGGGAGAGAATCTGGGAACTCCTGCTCCGGGCAACATTAAGGCTAATGCCTTTTGAAAGATGCAATATCCGCAGCGAGACGGCGTTCAGTGCCCTGCTGCGGATGAAGGTGGCTTTTGTCAGCTTACCGATGGATGTGGACATGAACATTGTTGATATTGTCCCCCCGGAAACACTAAACACCGAGCTAAAGGCGAAGGGCATGGGCGGGATGGTCTGGATAAACCAGAAATCCACCTTTGCCCTAAAAGCGGTGGGGGAAAGTAAGACCGAAGTAACGGCAATAATAGTTGCCGAGGGGATGGCACCTATATTAAAGATATTTTTCGTCCCCATGGTGAAGAAATTTGCCGCAGCTTCCTTTAAGAACCTTGAGGAACGCCTTAAACAATGGGCATAACTTAGTTGACATCCAATAGAAGAATACTGCCATAATCTCCCTGCATAATTTATATGACGGAGGGTAAAAATGAAACCGCAATCTGACCTTCAAAGCAATGATGGCATTCCATGGACCGAGATGCCGGCAAACACGACTCTCGCCACCGGTGAAGGAGTGGTGGAGAAGTTATTAAGCCTTGACCCCAACAACCGGGATAACCATACCCGCCTGGTCAAGCTGCCCAAGGGTTTTCGAAGTAAGGAACCACAGACTCATCCCTTTTGGGAGGAAGTCTACATAGTGAAAGGCACCCTCATCGACGAAGGTAATAAAGTCACGGCTGCTGAGGGCAGTTATTGCTGCCGGCAACCCGGTATGCCCCACGGTCCGTTCTACTGTCCCGAGGAAGTTATCGCCTTCGAGATTCACTACATGCCCGACCCCAACTGGTAGCATAAATGGTCAATCCCCGGGAAACAACACCCGTCCATCTATCTCCAAGTTAGCTGGAAACGAACGGGGAAAAGCCTACTTCCAGTCAGGTTTTGGCATGTAATTATAGCTGATTGTACACAGTATTGCAGATATGGAGAACCATCTCATGGGATTAAAACGTATCAAAAGCACCCTCCCTCCCGGCAGTTATTATTTTTCAGGAACTGAAGCGATTGCTGAGGGTGCCATTGCCACCGGTTGTAACTACTTTGGCGGCTATCCGATAACACCGGCCACCGATATCGCCGAGCATTTCGCCACCCGGGCGAAAGATATTGGCGCCGTATTCATCCAGTTGGAAGACGAAATTGCCTCAATCTGCTCCCTTATTGGCGCGGCCTGGGCTGGGGCAAAAGCCATGACAGCCACGTCAGGCCCCGGATTTAGTCTGATGCAGGAAGGCATTGGCTATGCCTCCGTCACCGAGACACCACTGGTTATCGCCCTGGTACAACGGCCCGGTCCCAGCACGGGACAGGGCACCGCCTTTTTTGCCGGCGACATAATGCAGGTTAAGTGGGGCTCGCACGGTGACTACCAGAACATCGCCCTCTACCCCTGGTCGGTGCAGGAATCCTATGACCTGTCCATTAAAGCCTTTAACCTCGCCGAACAATACCGGGTGCCGGTCATCCTGCTCTCGGAAGCGGCGATAAGCCGCATGGAGGAGAGGATAGAAATCAGGGAGGAAGTAGCGGTATTCGACCGGGAAAAAGCCACCGGACCAATTCCCCACAACCTCCCCAGCGAGACAGTCCAACCGATGCCCGTATTTGGCGCCGGGCAAAAGGTAAAGTCAGCCGGTGGGTCACGCGGCTACTACTGGGGAGGTATAACCGACATGGAAGCGCAAGCCGGAGTCGTTGCCCGAGCCAATGATAAAATTTTGGATAACCGTGACAGCATTATTGAATACGACTCGTACTATCTGGAAGATGCCGAGGTAGCCGTCGTTGCCTACGGTTTTACCGCCCGCAGTGCCCTTTTTGCGGTTAAAGCTCTCCGTCAGGAAGGGAAAAAAGTGGGCTTACTCCGTTTAATTACCATATGGCCCTTCCCGGATAAACTAATCGCTAGGGTAAGCTCGGAGGTTAAAAAGATATTTGTTCCCGAAATGAACAGGGGGCAGGTTGCCGGAGAAATCATGAAATATACTTGCTCCGATATTATTTCATACAGCCAGACTAATGGGGACATAATCCATCCAGACACCATTATCGAGGAATTAAGGAGAATATTGTAATGGCCAAAGACCTAGCACTGTATTTTCGGCCTGAATTCCGGACAACACCCCAAGCCCCACTCTGTATCGGTTGTGGCCATGGTATCATACTCGGGCTTATCCTCAGAGCAATTGACCAGCTTAAAATCAGTATTGATGATATTCTGTTTGTCACCGGTATCGGCTGCTGTGGCTGGATACCAACGCCCCAATTTTCCGCTGACGGGATGTGGACGCTCCACGGTCGGGCGCTTGCTTTCGCCACCGGAGCCAAACTGGCTAATCCCAAACTTAAAGTAGTGGCTTTCCTTGGTGATGGCGATATGGCCGATATTGGCGGTAACCACCTTATTCATGCCGCCCGCCGGAATATGGATTTTACCGTAATACAGGGCAATAATATGATTTACGGACTAACTGGCGGTCAGGTGGCCAATACCACTCCGCAAGGTATTTTAACCTCAACCACACCCCAGGGAAATCCCTTCCGTCCCTTTGACATGTGCCGACTGGTAGACGCCGCCGGGGCTACCTACATCGCCCGATACGCCGTCGATCAGCCTTTCCAGCTCCTGAAAAGCATTAAAAAGGCACTGCAGAACCCGGGATTTTCCTTCATTGAAGCCGTTTCAACGTGCCCCACCCAGTTCGGCAGGCGGAACCGTTTCGATACGCCGGTAGAGATGCTCAAGTTTCTTAAAATAAAGTGCGTCACCAGTAAACAAGCGGAGAAACTATCTCCGGAAGAGCTGAAAGACAAATTGATAACCGGAGAGTTTAAAGATGGAAGAAACTAAGCAGATCAGACTTTGTGGTTTTGGCGGACAGGGAATTATTCTGGGCGGCAAAATACTCGGCCATGCCAGCATCGGTGCCGGTAAACACGTCGCCGGCCTGAGCAGCTACGGCGGGGCAGTCCGTGGCGGAGTCTGTGAATCTGACATCATCGTATCGGACGAAATGATTACCTTTCCCCAGGTAATCGTCGCTGATATTTTAATTGCCATGTCTCAGGGTGCCTACGACAAGCATATCGGAAACGTCAATAAAAAGGGCGGATTGGTCATTTACGATAAGCAATCTGTCTCACCCAAGGAGGTTGATGACCTTAAACAGATTGGTATACCGGCCACCGAGATAGCCGTAAGAGAACTCAATAACAAACAGGTAGCCAATATTATCTTGCTGGGAGCGGCCGTGGAAATAACCAAAATTATTGGCAAACACGACTTGACAACAGCCATAGAAAAGGGCGTACGGGAAAGATTCCGGGAACTGAATTTAAAAGCGGTTGAACTCGGTTTTAAGAAGGGCAGAGAAGCTGCCGGCAAGGTTTAACGTCTACCGGAGAAACAAACGATAAGGGGCTAGAATTATGACCAAACCAAGCACGGGCATACCCAGGGTAGAAGGCAGAACACACATACCCAAACTTAACTACGATAAGTGCAATACCTGTTTTCTCTGTCAGTATATGTGCCCTGATTTAGCCATAACCAGGGACGAAGAACGGGCCGAACCGATAGAAATTGATTACACCATTTGCCGGGGATGCGGTATCTGTGATTTTATCTGCCCGCAGGAAGCCATTGAGATGCTCATTGAAGAATAGGGGCGAGGCTCAAACCTATTACAGCAGTCTGCAGTTTACTTGCCTGCCAGAACCACACCTGCCACCGGCTAAGCTTTCTCGATTTTTACCGCGCAGACTTTAAGCTCCGGTATTTTGGCTACCGGGTCAAGCGCCACGTTGGTCAATACGTTTGCCGAACTTTCGGCGAAGTGGAAGTTCATGGTAACCACCCCCACCGGAGTAACGCCGGTAACCCTAGCTTTAGCCTCCACGGCACCCCTCCGGGAAAAGACCTTTACCATCTCACTATTGGCAATCCCCAGCACCCGGGCATCCTCCGGATTGATTTCCACCAATCCCTCACCCAGAAAAGCGTTGAGGCCGGATACTTTACGGGTCATGGTGCCGGTATGATAGTGGAATAGGCTGCGCTCCGTGGTCAGCAGTAAGGGATACTCATCATCGGGAAGCTCCTGCGGTGGTTTGTACTCCAGTGGCATAAACTTACCCCTACCACGACTAAACTTCTGGGTATGAAGAATAGGCGTCCCGGGATGCTCCTGAGTAGGACATGGCCACTGTAAACTACCATCCTCCAAGCGGGCAAAAGAAATACCGCCATAGCTCGGCGTGACCTGAGCAATCTCGTCCATGATTTGAACCGGCTCGGTATAGTCAAAACCCTTACTACCCATTCTCCGAGCCAACTGGCAGGTAATCCACCAATCAGGTCGGCAGTTACCAACTGGTTTGACTGCTTTCCTTACCCGCTGCACCCGCCGTTCGGTATTAGTAAAGGTGCCCTCTTTTTCGGCAAAACTGGTAGCGGGCAGAACCACATCCGCCAGTTGAGCAGTCTCCGACATAAAAATATCCTGAACCACCAGTAAGTCCAGCTTCATAAATATCTGGCGGACATGCCCGGCATCAGGCTCGCTAATCAGCGGATTCTCGCCGACCAGGTAAACCGCCTTTATCTCCCCTCGCTCAATAGCCGCCAATATGTCGGGTACGGTAAGCCCTGGTTTCGCCGATAACTGGCAACCCCACGCCTTTTCAAATTTCCCCTTTATCGTCGCGTCGATCACCGCCTGGTATCCGGGATAAACGTTGGGTAAAGCCCCCATATCACAGGCGCCTTGAACATTATTCTGACCCCGGAGCGGATTAACGCCGGTGGATGGCTTGCCAATATTTCCGGTGAGCATCGCCAGATTTGAAATGGCGAGCACATTATCCGTGCCGTGCGAGTGTTGCGTTATACCCATCGCATACAGAATACTGGCGGGTTGGTTAGTGGCGTACAACCGGGCGGCTTCAACCACATGTTCCCCGGGCACTCCGGTAACACACTCGACAAAATCAAGGTTGAAGCTACTGAGCGACTCCCGGAAAGCCTCGAAGTTCTCGCCGCGCTCCTCGATAAACGCCGAGTCAAGCCATCCCTCGGCGACGATAACCCGCATTATACCCATAAGCAGGGCAACGTCAGTGCCCGGATGGAGTCGCAACCACAAATCGGCGTAACGACATAGCGGAATCTCACGTGAGTTAGCCACAATCAGCCTGGTTCCATTGCGCACCGCCTGCTTGACCATGAAACCAATAACGGGATGGGCAGCCGTAGTATTGGTGCCGGTCGCCAGAATACAGGCAGCATCCCGAATCTCGTTAATGGAGTTAGTCATGGCACCGCTACCAAATGTGGCGGCCAGACCGGCCACCGTGGGAGAATGTCAGAGACGGGCACAGTGGTCAATGGTATTCGTACCCAGCACCGCCCGGGTAAACTTCTGAACAACATAGTTATCCTCGTTGGTACACCTGGCGGAGGCGATTACGGCTATTTCATCACTCTTGAAATTAGCGAACTTGCTGGCAACCAAATCCAGTGTCTCGTCCCAGGTTGCCTCTGCAAATTCGCTATTTCGTTTTACCAGAGGGGTGGTCAAACGCTCCGGGTGGTGGACGAATTCGGCAATGCCGTAGCGCCCCTTGACACAGAGCCAGCCCTGGTTGGGCGTCCCCTCCCGTTTGCCGCGGACACTTATCACCTGTCCACCGCGAACGCCCAAGTACATCTGGCAGCCCACGCCGCAGTACGGGCAGGTTGTCAACACTTCACGCACCGACTGTCGGGCTTCTTTAGGCGCCAGAGCGCCGGTAGGGCAGTGAACCACACATTCCCCACACGATTTACAAATGGAATCAAATAGCAAGCCGTCACCAAAGGTAGCCACCTTTACCTGATAGCCACGATAAGCCAGTTCAATTGCCCCGACGCAGGTCACCTCATTACAAGTACGGGTACACCGGGTGCATACGATACACCGGTTCCGGTCAAGATCGAAAAAGGGGTTACTAGTATCAACCGAAAATGACCGGGTCGTCTTCGGAAAAGGCAGACAGGTAATGCCCAGATAAGCCGCCACCTTTTGTAATTCACACCGCTGGTCTTGAGGGCAGGTAAGGCAATCACTGGGGTGGTCGGCAATCAACAGTTCAACGGAAGTGCGGCGCACCCGGTCAACGGCTGGGGTCTCGGTGTGCACCACCATACCATCGGTAGCCGGGGTAGTACAGGCGGTGGGTAAGCCGCGCATCTCCTGAATTTCAACCACGCAGACACGGCAACCCCCGTATGGTTCAAGATCAGGGTCATG
>CAYFGR010000033.1:0-12281 GCA_964343135.1 uncultured Dehalococcoidales bacterium | reverse complement strand
CCGGATCGGCGAGCAGCGGCCGGGCCATGACAACCATATCAATCTTGTCTGCCCGCAATGCTGCCTCACCAACCTCAGACGTCATCCAGCCTATCGCCATAATCGGTATCTTAACCACCTTTTTAATTTCGGCAATCAACGGTATTATGAAGCCGTGAGGATGGTCCATAGGCGGACGGGGAAATGCCTCACCTTCGACCGGCCAGGCCATACCAAAGTTACTTCTGATGTGGTCGGCGGTAACGTTAAGCGCCACCATACCGGATTCTTCCAGCCAGTGAGCCAGTTGCTTCGCTTCCCCCGGGTTGATGCCATTATCGGTGTGGAACTCCCGCACGGTAAGCCGTGCCCACACCGGATAGCTATGCCCCACCCTGCTCCGGACGGTACGGATAATGTCAAGGACTATTTTAACCCGGTTTTCCAGGGAGCCTCCATAGGCATCCCGGCGTTTATTGGAGTCCGCCGACAGGAACTCGGACAACAGATAGCCATGAACGCATTGTATCTCAATACCGTCAAAACCAGCCTTCTGTGCCCGTGCGGCTCCCCGGGCAAACCCATCTACGATGGCTTCTATCTCGGCAATAGAAAGTTCACGGGGCATGTCACCGCCCGGCGCTACTATCGCCGAAGGCGCCACGGGCTGACAGCCGGTGTACCTGGTTGCCGCCAGTCTGCCGGCGTGGTGCAACTGAATCCCCGCCTTTGCCCCATACTTCTGGATAACACCCGCCAGCTCGCTGAGCCCCGGTATTTGTTTATCATCGTCGATATATAATTGACAGGCTCCCCCCTTACCCACCGGAGCGTCAATGCACGATTCCTCAACCATAACCAATCCGGCACCCCCCTTCGCTCGCCCCTCATAGTAAGCCTTCAGTTGTTCGGTAACCAAGCCATCTCCGCTGGAAAAATTAGTCGCCATTGGTGCCAGGACGAACCGGTTTTTAATCTCCATATCGCCGAGGTGAATTGGCTGAAATAGTCTTTCCAAGCTTCCCGTAGTACTCATTACCCTGTAATCCTTTCCCTAAACGTTAGCTAATATTTTACTACAGCCAATACTGGTATACCAGTCCCTTTCCCGGTCGTTGTACAATATTGAGTGGTGCAGGCACAAGTAACCAGTGTAAACTGACTCGTGGGCACCGTTGTAATTAGCGATAATCGGGAAGTCAACCAGAATCCCACCACCTTGATGTTTGAGGTATATTTATTATAATCTGAAATGAAAAAGGGGGGTATTATGGCAAAAAGGGAAGTTATTAGCATTTCGCTGCCCGCTAAGTTCCACTATTCTATGGGCATCAAGACCGAGCAGTTCGTTTTTGTCGCCGGGATTGACGCTGATGTTGACTTCAGAACCGGCCAGGCGATAAAGGGGATTGAGGCTCAAACCAGGTACTGTCTGGAGACAATCAAGGAGATTCTGGAAACGGGAGGCTCATCTCTGGAGAACGTGGTAAGCACCACCGTTTATCTACAACACGCTGAGGATTTTCTCAAGATGAACGAAGTCTATACCGGCTTCTTCCCCAAAGACCCACCGGCGCGCGCCACCATACCTACCGGACTACTGCGCCCGAGTATGCTGGTTGAAATCCAGTGTATCTCCCTGCGCCCTGCCGGTCAGCCATAAGCAAATTTTATCTAAAGCCCTACATTATTTTCAAGGACAGAGGGCAACACCAACACCGGAACAAACTTTTGAAGAACGGTGGGGAAATACCGCCAACGGAAAATATATTGACAGGCTAGATGGTAAGTGTTAGATTAATGTAAGTGTCCGTAACCGGGCTGAATTCTAGGCGCAGAAGACTGAGTTAACGGTGTAATCAAGGCAATCCGAAAAGAAAAGGGGGATGAGGAAAGCATGAGACCCGTTGAATTTTTAGAACCGGAAACGTTAGATGAAGCCTGTTCCTTAATCGCCAAATATGGGGAAGAGGCTAAACTAATTTCCAGTGGGCAGAGTCTGATACCAATGCTGCAGGAGGGACTCATCGCCCCAAAATACCTGGTCAGCATTAGAAACCTTCCCGGTCTTGATTATATTAAGGAAACTAACGACAGTCTTAGAATCGGCGCGCTCACCACGCAACGTACCATTGAAACCTCAAGCGCGGTCAGAAAGAGATTCCCCATATTGGCGGAAGCCGTGCATGCGGTAGGCATGGTTCAAATCAGAAATTGGGGAACTATCGGGGGCAGCCTGGCGGAGGCTGACCCCACCGGCGACCCTGCCCCGGCACTCCTGGCCCTTGGCGCCAGCGTCAAGGCACGCCGCACCCAGGGCGAAAGAGAAATCCCGCTTGGTGGGTTTTTCGTCGATTATCTGGAGACTTCTCTAGAGCCCAACGAGATTCTCACCGAGATTATTGTTCCCTACTCGCCCCCAAATACCGGCGGCACTTATATTAAAGACGTGGTCAGGGCAGGCGATACCGGTATTGTTACCGTCGCCGTTCTGGTTACTCTCAATGGTAACCATACGGTTAAGGAGGCACGGATTATCCTGGGTTCCCAGGCATCCACTCCGGTGAGGGCACTCCGCGCCGAAAAAACCGCCATCGGCAAAACGGCAGAGGATAACCTTGACGATGTGGCTAAAGCCGCCCGACAGGATGCCAATCCGGCACCGGATGTGCTCGGTTCCGGTGAGTACAAAACACACCTTACCGGACTAAGGACAGTAGAAGCGTTACGCACCGCAATTAGCCAAGCTCAGAGTTAGTCAGTATAGTTTTTTCATGTCGCAGCAGGAGGCAATCAAAGTGGAGAAGCGGTCTTTAAAATTAAGAGTCAATGGCGACGATTACGAAGTGTATGCCGAGCCGTGGCATACACTTCAGGAGGTACTACGCAGCGACCTGGGCTTAACCGGCACCAAGCGGGGCTGTGACTCCGGATACTGCGGAGTCTGTACGGTTCTCGTCGACGGCAAGGCAGTGAAAAGCTGCCTCGTCCTTGCCCGGCACGTGCGGGGAATGGATATTACTACCGTCGAAGGGCTGGCGAGAGATGGTGAGCTTGACCCCTTGCAGCAGATATTTATCGACCACTTTGCCGTTCAGTGCGGTTTCTGCACGCCGGGCATGCTGCTATCGACGAAAGCGCTGCTTATGGAGAACCCCCACCCCTCATTGAGTGATATCAAGGAGGCAATAAAGGGTAACCTGTGCCGCTGTACGGGATATAAAAAGATTGTTGAGGCAATTCAGACAGCCGCCGAGGTAGCCGCTTAGCGATTATCAGCCCAAAGGACTGATGTTAGATAAGGAGATGCTGAAATGAAGGCACTATCCATAGTCGGCAAAAGTATTCCCAGAATAGATTCCAGGGAAAAGACAACCGGGAAAGCAATGTATGTTGACGATTTCAAAATGCCGCGCATGCTGTACGGACGGATACTGGGAAGTCCTTACCCGCATGCCAAAATTATTAAGATTAATACCTCCCAGGCGAAAAAAGTCCCCGGGGTGCGGGCAATAATCACCGCCGATGATGTGCCGACATACCGCTACGGAGGCAGCATCGAGGACCAGTATGTATTGCCCTGTGACGGTATCGTGCGTAAAGTAGATGAACCGGTGGCTGCGGTAGCTGCCGAAACCATTGAAGCGGCGGATGAAGCAATCAGCCTGCTAGAGGTTGACTATGAGGAACTGCCCGCCGTACTTACCATGGACGAAGCCCACTCCGAAAATCCACCCAGTATCATTCATACCGACCTTCGTGATTACAGCTTGTTTCCGCCAATGTCGGTAAGTTTTAAGTGGCACCCGGATAAATTCGCTGACCGGCCAAATGTCGTCCAGACACACCGTATACGGAACGGCGACATTGATAAGGGATTTAAAGAGGCTGATGTCATCGTTGAGAACACCTACGAGACCAAAAGAGGTCATCACGCCATGCTGGAGACTTCCGCCTGCATTTGCTGGGTTGACCCTAACGACATCATCCATGTGATGACCGGCAACCAAGCTATCTTTATGCTCCGCACCACCCTGTCCCGGATATTTAGCCTGCCCGAAGAGCAGTTCCGGATGATAAGCCCCTGGGTTGGCGGCGGTCTCGGCTGCAAGTGGAGCGCCCACGACGAACCAATCTGTGTTGTGCTGGCCCAGAAGACGGAACGCCCGGTAAAAATTATCAAGCCCCGGCGGGAAACATTCACCACCACCGAGTGCCGCTACGCAATCCGGGCCCATATTAAGGACGGCTACAAGAAAGACGGTACCCTGATTGCCCGTAAAATAGATGTCAAAGAAGACGTTGGGTCTTCCTGCCAGATTGGCGGTCTGCTGGTAAAAAGCATTTGCTTCGGCGCCGTGGGCAGCTACCGGATACCCAATTTCTCAATGGACTCCGCGGGAGCCTTTACCAATATGCCCCGTGCGAGTCTTTTGCGCGGCGTGGGCACACCCGAGATACAGTGGGCAATAGAGCAGCACATGGATATTGCCAGCGAGAAACTGGGGATTGACCCGGTCAGACTGCGCCTGAAGAACATACTGAAGAAGGGTGAGAAGGATGTTTGCGGCCAGGTGATGGAGAGTACCGCCGCGGCGAGATGCCTGGAAAAAGCCGCCGATGTTATCAAAATACGTGAGAAAATCGTCCCGGAGCCGGGACCGTGGAAGAAGGGAAAAGGTATCGCTCTGGGCTGCAAATACAATGTACCCGGACAGGGCGCCGCGGCAACCGTGCAGGTGTTTGCCGACGGTATGATTGAGATCAGACACAATGCCCATGCCATGGGACAGGGGACGCATCACTGCCTGGCTCAGATGGCGGCGGAAGAGTTCAGTATTCCTATTGAGAAAATAAGAGTGGAGCGTGGCGATACTGCCACCACCCCATACGATGCCGGTTCCTACTCCAGCCGGAGCATCTATCATTCCGGCACCGCACTGCTCCAAGCCTGCAACGACGCCAAGCGGCAGATGTTCAAGCTGGCCTCCCCCAAATTAGGCGTGCCGGCTGACGAGCTGGACACGAAGGACGGCTTAATTTACCGCAAGCGGTTACCCTCAATGTCAATCCCTATCTCAGAACTATACACCAAAGTCAAACGGATCGCCATTGAAGGCCTGGAAATAATGGGCAAGGGTTCCTACATTTCCCCGGTGGTACTGGAAGATGAGAACGGGCAAAGTCCCCGGCTTTCTAACTATTACGCCCATATTGCCTATGGTATCGAAGTCGCCGTTAATGAAGAGACCGGTGAGGTCAAGGTTCTCAAGGTGGTCGGTGTCTGCGACAACGGGCAGCCGATTAATCCCAAGATGAGTGAATGCCAGATTGAGGGTGGCATCGGCATGGGAATAGGTCTGGGCGTATACGAGTTAATGTTGTTCGATAACGGTATCCCGATTAACCCCAGCTTTGCCGACTACAAAATACCGACGGTATGGGAAATACCCGACGGAGAAAACACAACGGCGCTCCTGGAGTGCGACCCGCTGGAAGAAGGACCCTACGGCGCTAAAGGAATGGGCGAGGTAACGTTATCCGCCATTGAACCGGCCATTGCTAACGCCGTGTATAACGCCGTTGGCATCCGACTCATCAGCCCGCCTTTCTTCCGGGAAAGGGTATGGCGGGCGATACAGGAGAAAAAAGCAAAGAAACAATAGTGTGATTTAAGGGTGGTTAATCGATATGATAATCGAAAAATCGGTCACCTTTGAAGAGTCTGTTCAGAACATATGGGATAAAACAATAGACCTGGAGAGTATTATCCACTGCATGCCCGGGGTTCAGAGCGTTAAGGTAGTGGGTGATAACCACTTCCGCGTAGAAGTGGCGCAGAAGGTGGGTTTTATATCCGCCAGGTTTACCGTGGAACTGAGGGTAACCAACCTTGAACCGCCGACACATCTGGAAACCGCCGCCGATGGTACTGCCCTCGGAGGTCTGGGTAAGGCATTCCAAAAACAAACCCTTGATTTAATTGCTATTTCAGAGCGGGAGACAAAGTTGGTCTATAAAGGCGATTTGACTCTGTCTGGAAAGATAGGAACCTTTGGTCATAGAATGCTGGGGGGTAAGATTAACTCGGTAGCTGATGAGTTCCTGAAAAATTTTGCGGCTAAGTCCGGACTCAAGGTGGTAACGCCATAAGGACACCGATAATATACCGCCAAAACTCAATCAAATTAATGGCGGGTCACATACCACGACCCGCCATTTTCCATCTCGCTACGCTTCACCGCCGCTCAACGGCGATCCCACAACAAATAATGCCGTGAATGAGGCATAGTTTACTCGTCAAAAACCTGGGCGGTTATCGCTTTACCCAAACCGAATTCCGGACAGGCGCTAATGGCGCACAGGCAGTTCATCAGGGCGGTTAGGTCAATATGGTGCGGTTCACCCGGCTCGGGGTGATGCTCCAGCAATCGCCACTGGAGTTTACCTCGGGGATCCACCAGTTCCATGTTCTGAAAGGCATTAAACGGACTGGGAATATTCTCCGGAGCAATATCATAACCCTGCAAGGCGTCCTGCATGTTTTCCCAGCACCCGTGGTCGGGCAGGTCTTCCCGTTTAGTCGCCTTCCGCCAGGCAAAGGTCTCCAGAAAAATCGGGTCCTGGCGCTTAATCGACTCCCAGAAACCGTCATAAGCCACCTTGCTACACATACCGTACTGCAGGTCGTGGTTACCGGTGTAGGTATCCTCACCAATCAGCATTATGGGATTGGCGAACTTGGTGAACAGCTTGTTGCCGGTACTCAAGAAAATCTGACCATTGTGCGCCTTGGTTCTTGCCTGGTCAAACATTTCCCTCATGTTGTCCAAGTTAAAGGGTATGAAGTCAACAATGGTTTCAGCATTTAAGCGTATGCGCTGCCCCTTTTTTACAATGAATGAACTACCTGTATTATAGGGCATCACCACTTCTTCCCGTAATTTCATCGCTGCCCCTTTCCTTAAATAACTATAAGATTACTCAACCCTTCACCGCAGCCTCTCCAAAGTATAACTTCTCTAAATCGGGCATATCAAGGAAATCTTTAGCGGGCCCTTCAGTTACAATTGCCCCATCCCGCAGGCAATAAGCCCGGTTTACTATTTGCAGCACTTTTTCGGTAGGTTCCTCAACAACTACCACCGATTTATTACCCTCTGTCGCCAGTCTTGAAATTATCTCCATCACCTCGTCCCTGAGTGTCGGTTGCAAGCCTTCACTTATCTCATCCACCAGTATTAAGTCCGGGTCCTGCGCTAGGACACAGGCAACGGTTAGCATCTTCTTCTCACCACCACTCAAAGTTATCGCGGTTTGCCCCAGCTTTTGCTCCAGACGGGGAAAGTAAGTGAGTATTTTATCCATCCTATCCGAGAAATCGTAATCTTTGCGCGAATACAGTGCCATTTTGAAATTGTCCTTGACGGTCATCGATGGGAAAAATCCACCACGTTGCCATATGTAGCCAATGCCAATAGACAGCATATCATGTGGTGCATGCTTCGTTAAATCTACGCCATTGAAGCGTATGCTACCGTGGTGAAGGTCAGCAAAATGACATATGGTCTGCATCAGAGTAGTTTTCCCGGCGCCGTTCGGGCCGAAAATAAGAATGACTTCGTTGTCCCCACAATGAAGTGAAACATCCTCCAGTATTGTCATTTTCCCATATCCGGCGGTCACATTATTCAGTTCTAGCAACGCCACCCCCTAAATAGGCTTCTTTAACTTGTTTGTCTT
This sequence comes from uncultured Dehalococcoidales bacterium, assembly GCA_964343135.1. Lineage (GTDB taxonomy): Bacteria > Chloroflexota > Dehalococcoidia > Dehalococcoidales > JAUYDJ01 > CAYFGR01. The sequence goes on along the minus strand of CAYFGR010000033.1, from coordinate 4,559 downwards.
TCCGGATCTCATCCGGATTCCCACTGGCCAGCAATTTACCATTCACCAGTACGTGGATAATGTCCGATATGCTCATCACTGTTTCTATTTTATGTTCTATCATCAGAACAGTTCTACCCTGCTCTTTTAAACCCTTTATATGGTTTAAAATAAGCGGTACCTTGTCCCTGCTGACACCGGCTAAAGGCTCGTCCAGGAGAAATAAGCTGGGATCAAGGAGAAAGATTTGGCCCAGTTCAACCAATTTTTGTGTTCCGGCATCCTGGTCCTGTAATTTCTCGTTTCTTTTCCCCTCCAGCCCAAGCTCCTGTAACATTTCCAGTGCCTTATTCTCTCTCGCCCAGCGTGACGGCTCTTTTCTGCCCGGGATTAACAACTTGAGGGCACTGGTAAGGCTATTATCATTAGCCAGTGGTGGAAGCACCATTAATGACTCCAGGAGGGTCATTTCACCAAAACCCCTTGGCGCTTGAAAAGTCTGGGCAATACCCAACGTGGCTAGAATGTGGCATTTAGACCCGTGGCATAACACGGTTACATCCCTGTCCTTGAAGTGTATCCGCCCGGAATCAGGACTGACAAAGCCGCTGATTATGTTGAACAGCGTAGTCTTCCCCGCCCCGTTTGGTCCGATTATGCTGGTGGTGAGTCCCGCCCGAATTTCCAGAGAGACGCCATCTACGGCATTAGTTGCCCCAAAAGATTTCCTGATGTTCTCACACCGCAGTACTATTTCTGCTCCGTTATTCATATCTAGACCTCTTTGGACCCAGTATTCCTTGCGGCCGGCGTATTATAACAACTATCAAGACTAATCCAATTATTACAAACTTTAGTCCGGCGGCAATTTCAGGGTGACCGGGAATGTTAAGAAACAGCCTGGCTAATAAGTCCAGCGACATAAAAATAGCCAGTCCCAAAACTGCGCCCCTGTTATTGCCGCTTCCTCCTAACAAAAGGGATATCCACATCACGAAAGTTATGAGGACGGGATAGGTGTCAGGCAATGCCTTCAGGGTAAGGTACATATATAAACCTCCGGCGGCTGCCATTATCATGCAGCCAATGACAAATGCCTTCGTTCGATATGAAACGGTGTCAATCCCCAGGGATTTGGCTTTTGTTTCGTCCTGTCTTATTGCGTTTAAAATCCGGCCAAACTGGGAGAAGTTTAGTTTTCGGGTAAAATAATACGTCAGCAGCGCCACTACTAATAAGATGCCGGCAAAGGCAATATTGTAGCCGAACAAGCCTAACATCTCATCAAGTATGGATGAGATGTAGATGCCTTTCGTCCCTCCAGTTAACTGTGTTTCGTTCTCAATAACAATATGCACAAATGCGGCGAAGGCGAGGGTTAAAACCACCACCTCCTCTTCTCCAAACCTGACGACCGCTGAAACAAGCCAGGCGATTAAGCCGGTAGCAATAACGGCGATCAGGAGCGCGGGCAGGAAGGGCATATTGAACCCGACCTTTATCCAGGAGATAGCGGAGGAGTCAACCATAAGTATGGCCGTAATGTATGCCCCCAGCATAGCAAAAACAACAATGCCAAAATTGGCTACTCCGGCTTGCCCAAATTGCAAGTTAAAGGCAAGAATGATTATCATGTAAAAGAAAACCAGTGCTAAGAAGCTTAGAATAAAAGCCATAAATGCAGTCGTCATCTTTTAATGAGCCTCCGCATCACGATTACAATTACCAGGATGACAAAACCTACCCCTGTCCGATAGGACTGTGGAAGAAAGAATAGGCTCAATTCCATACCGGCAACGATAACAGCAGTTGCCCCCAACAGATTGGTAAAGCTTATTTTTTCTCCGGCCAATATCGAAACGGCAAGTACCAGAAGTATCCAATCGTGGCCCATGTGGTAGGTCAGGGGTAAATATAAGATAAGAATAAGCCCGCCCATGGTAGCCGTGGCGCCAGCTAAGAACCAGACAAATCTCAGCGTTCTTTCGGCATTGATGCCAAAGCTCTCGGCAAGCTGGAGGTTATCGGCTACTGCCCGCACACTTACCCCCAAACGGGTATGGTTTAGAAGATAGTACATCAGTAAAAGAACAATACCGACGAAGGTGAGGCCAAGCAGCAGGCTGCCACTAACTACAATGCTGGAAGATATTTCAAGATTGGGCAAATTAATGGCAAGCTTTTTAAGTCTCCCTCCCCAAGCCATAAAAATTACATACCGAAAAACCAGCGACACTCCAATGGAACACAGGAGCAGCGGTAGCACGGCGCCACGCAGATATCGGTAGGTTACCCGATCAAGAAGAACGATGAAAAGACCAACGGCGATTATAGCAACCGCGGTGGCACCCCATAGATTCCACCCGAGTAGAGCAAAGAAGGTCCAAATCAGATACCCCCCCAGGGCGGCAAAATCAGGATGGGCAATATTAAAAATCTTGGCGGTGCGGTGAGTAAGGAAAAAGCCGGCGGTCAGCAGGAATAGCATAGCGGTCTCAATTGAGAAAGAATCGACAACCGCCCATATTTGTTGTGGCGTCAAATTATGCTTCTCCTTTACTGCTAAATGATTAGGTCACAGATAACATAAGGAAGTTCAACCGAACTTTCCGTGAGGAGGTGCCGACCAGGACTGCGTCCCAACCTTCATCAGTCACTTGCGGACTGCCGCGTCTGGTCAGCCCCTCCTCACCTGAACTACTCTATTCTCAGCTATTAAAGCGGTCACTTCATCCCTAAAATGTTACTCCGCCATTTATTTTAACTTATTTACGGAAAAAGGCTTGTAGATCTTCAGGAGAATAGACCTGTATCTGCTGCCATTCATTGTCAATAACCTCATACATTGCGGTAGGCGGGTAAACGTTGCCATACTCGTCAAAATTAACGAGTGAAGCCGCGCCTTCAAAGTCTATTTCCTTCCCCTCCCTTAGAGCCTTAATCCCCTCCTGATAGCTATATACTTTAACTCCGGGTGGGTTAGTGACCGCTCTTAGGTGCTTGGCTACTACTGCCGGGGCGGCGTCTCCCGCTGCCTCAATGGCAAGGGCGCCTGAGATTATGGCGTCATACTCACTTATGGCAAAGCCATGCCCCGGCTCAGCGCCGGCACCATACACCTTTCGAAATTCATCGATAAAGATATCATACGAGGTGCCCACAAACGCCTTGAGTCCTTCGCCGGTAGCTGGATTGGGGCCTACCATCCTGTTGTCAAATGCCCCTGGTGCCGGCAGAAGAGGCTCTATAAGTTCACCGCTTGCCCAGACATCACCCACAAACCAGAGGATGTCCTTGCTAAGCGCCGAATCCCACCACTGCTTGAAGGCAATGCTGCCTTGCTCATCAGTACCGATAAAGAATATGGCATCAGGTTCAGTGGCAAAGGCATCAGCTAGTAGGCGAGAGAAGGTTGTTAAGTCCTGAGAAAATGTTTTCTCGTGAACAATTTGTGCCCCTGCCATCGCAAGATACTTTGAGATTACCTCTGCATTACTGGTACTGGATTCGCCGATATCATTCAGGATGGCTACTCTGGTGAAACCCTTGGGAATTAGCGTGTTCTGCCAGTAAAGTCCGAATACGGTATACAGTAGGGTGTCACCAGAAGTGAAGCGGTAGAATAGCCCCTGCTTGCCCATTTCGGTGTTGTCTAGCGCTGAGGTACCCGACCACTGGGTAAAGGTGGGCGTTTTGTATCTCATTATCACGTCCTCAGCGGCCCACAGCCCGTCCGAGTCGTAACCGACGGCAAAAGCAACTCCCTGTCCGCCTAGGTAGTTGGCAACCGAGATATTCCCCTCAACGCTACCTTCAGCATCATCATAAATGGGTTCAAGAGGTCGTCCCAATGGCGGGTCCTGGTTGATAAGCGGTATGACCATATCAATTACTTCCTGGACCGGAGGCCAGTATGGCGCCGCCCAGCCGGTGTTCTCAGCAGCGATGCCTATCTTTATCGGTTCTACCGGTGCCGGAGCGGGGGTGGGTGCCGGGATGGGTGCCGGAGCAGACGCTGGCCTGGCACAGGCTACCAAAGGTAAGGCCAACAACGTTAAAATAAGACCGAAAAAAACCAGCTTTTTAATCATAATTTCCTCCCATAAAGTTTTTTACTGCAAAAATTAAAATCACCTGTATCCGTTTTGGAATCACCCCCCTTCCTCTCTCTAATTTCTTTTTATTTTTTACTCTATAGAACAAAGCTTAAGCAAAGATTAAAGGATGCCTAGACTGAGATAAGAACTTCAAACTTTAGCCCATTTAGTTAGGATTTCCCATTTCAATTCGCAATGAGGTATACTGACCCTCATCGCTCTTATAACCAATAATATATCCATGGCATCTGGTTATCAATAATCATCTCAGAACCCCGCATTGGGCCCCTTCCACGTGCGAACCATACACCGCAACCCCCAAAAACCATCGTCTATCAGCGCTACTGAGGCTCTCAAAGAGAAAGTACTACCCCCATCTTCTTCTTCCGACTACCTATAGTAAATTCCACAAGGTTGATACTAATTCCAGAACCCACTCCAGCGTTAGCATCAATGAAATACTACAGTAGCACCTTTTTCCTG
>CAYFGR010000032.1:0-12796 GCA_964343135.1 uncultured Dehalococcoidales bacterium | reverse complement strand
ATTCTCAGTATCGGTGGCGATGGCACCATGCTACGAGTCGCCCAGGTGGTGATTCCGTCGCCCATTCCTATTATAGGGGTAAATCTGGGACGGCTGGGATTCATGACGGAACTGAGGGTGGATGAGGCAAAGACCAGACTATCTGCTTTGCTCACCGGGGAAGGGTGGATTGATGAACGGGCTACACTTGAGGTGGAGCTTTGGGATAAGGAGTCGGAAGCGCCGCAGGTATTTCACGCCTTGAACGATGCCGTGGTGGCGCGGGGGGCGATTGCGCGGCTGATACATGTGGACGCCAGCATTAATGGCCAGCCGCTGACCACCTATAAGGCGGATGGCGTGATTGTGGCTACGGCTACCGGCAGCACCGGCTACGCGCTGGCGACGGGTGGCCCTATTCTCCACCCGCGGGCTGAAGAATTCCTGCTGCTACCGATATTACCTCATTTAAGTTCAGACTACACCTTGGTATTGCCATCTGACAACGTAGTTAAGCTGGTCGTTAACACTCTTCATCAGGCAACGCTGTGTGTTGACGGTCATATTAACCGGCCACTATCCAGCGGGGCGGTGGTTACCGTTAAGCGTAGCCCGGATAAAGTGCGTTTTTTGAGAATCGACCCCGAGAACTCTTTCTATAGTTCTCTGGAGCAAAGGTTGAAAGGAAATAACCAGGTTGCTTTCAATATCTGTTGATAAAGCTAAAATCAGAGATGTGCCCCAGATACACCGGCTTATTAATAATTTTGCGGATAAAGGTGAGATGCTGGCACGCACATTAGGTGAGATATATGATAATATACGGGATTTCTTTGTTGTCCGGCATGGTGAGCGGGTAATCGGCTGTGCCGCCGTGCATGTTAGCTGGGCTGATCTCGTCGAAATAAAATCGGTGGCGGTGGTGGAGGACAGCCAACAACGGGGCGTTGGTACCCAGTTGGTGGCTGCCTGTATTAAGGAAGCCCGGGAGATTGGCATCCCCAATGTTTATTGCCTGACCTATCGCGCCGGTTTTTTTAAGAGATTTGGCTTCTCTCAAGTGGACAAGATGGAGCTGCCGCGTAAGATATGGACTGAGTGCTATCTCTGTCCCAAGTTTCCCGATTGTGATGAAATCGCGCTTATCTACCATATGGAGGCTTAATTTGTCGTTGGAAGAGACTTTATCTAGCCGGTTAATTTTTGAGGGGCAAATCGTGAGGTTGAGGGTTGACACGGTGAGGATGCCCGGTGGCCGGGAAGCTACCCGGGAGATAGTCGAGCACGGTGATTGTATCGCTGTTATCGCCGTTGATGCCGAGGGTAATGTTCTTCTGGTTAACCAGTATCGTAAGCCGTTGGAGAAAGAACTGCTGGAAATACCGGCGGGCGCTATTGAACCGGGTGAGAATGCGGCGGCGGCCGTTCGCCGTGAGATGCGCGAGGAGACCGGTTATCTACCCCGGAAGGTGGAGTGGCTGGGTGGTTTCTACGCCGCGCCGGGTTACTGTACCGAATACCTTCACCTGTATCTGGCTACCGACCTTGTTCCCAGCGCACTTGTTGCCGAGGATACCGAGAGTATTAAGCTGGTGCGGGTACCGCTGAGCCAGGCCGCCGCTCTTATTGACTCGGGCGGTATTTGCGACGGTAAGAGTATCGCCGGGTTGCTGACCTATCTGCGGTATCGGCAGGCTGTCCGCGACTAACCCATTTTACCGGAGAGCGGCCGTCGGCCGAGAAGGTGCAAGTGCAGGTGAGGTACCAGTTGTCCGCCTTCCCTGCCGCAGTTAATTACCAGGCGGTAGCCGGTTTCGGCAACTCTCTCACTTTTAGCTAGCTGGTTGGCGACGTGTACCATATGCCCGACCAGGGGCGACTCGGCCTCCGTCAGGTCAGTTAGGGAGGGGATGTGCTTCCTGGGAATAACCAGAAGGTGAACCGGCGCCTGGGGATTGATATCCCGGAAGGCAATTACGTCGTCATCACGGTACAGGATTTCACCGGGTATCTTGTCGGAGATAATTTGACAGAAAATGCAGTCCATGGCTAACCTCTCTATTTCCCCCTTTGGTATTCTTTTTTGCCCTGTTCAAATAGGTCTCCCCCATGGATGTCATGGGCAACAATCGCTGGGAAATTCTCAACCCGGAGCTTCAGGATAGCTTCAGCACCCAGGTCCTCGTAAGCGATAACCTCGGCCTGCTTGATTGATTTGGTAATTAGGGCGGCAGCACCACCGGTAGCCGCGAAATAAACCGCTTTATACTTCTTGATAGCTTCATTTACGGCTTCAGAACGGCTACCCTTGCCAATCATGGCTCTAATCCCGGCGGCGAGGAGGCGTGGGGTGTATATATCCATGCGACTGCTGGTGGTGGGGCCGGCGGAGCCAATTACCTGTCCCGGTTTGGCCGGGGACGGCCCCATGTAGTAGATGGTTTGTTCTTCAATATTAAATGGGAGTTTTTCACCACTGTCCAGGGCCTGGATGAGCCTTTGGTGGGCGGCATCCCGAGCCACATAGATAACTCCGGTAATCAGCACCCGGGTGCCGGCGGTCAACTCCGCTATTGTCCCGGTATCAGTCGGTGATGTAATACTTTTTATCAACCTCACCCCTTTGTGAAATTCTAAATCCTAAACCCCAATTAATCTACCCGTGCCGGCGCTTATAGCACGGCTTCTTGGTGGCGGGCGCTGTGGCACTGCAGGTTGACCGCCACCGGCAGGCTGGCGATGTGGGCTGGTGTCACTTCAACATTAACCGCCAGGGCGGTAATTCGTCCGCCGTAGCCCATCGGCCCGATGCCAAGGTCGTTGACTCGTTGTAAAATTTCCCTTTCCAGTTCAGCGTATTCCCGGTCCGGGTTAGGCTTACCTATCGGGCGCAGCAGTGCCTTCTTGGCCAGCAACACTGCCGTTTCGGCGGTGCCGCCTATCCCCACCCCCACTATCACCGGCGGGCAGGGATTACCTCCCGCCGCCTCAACCGTGCTTGCTACCAGATTGATGATGCCGGCTTTACCCTCACCCGGTTTGAGCATCGCCAGGCGGCTCATGTTCTCGGCGCCGCCCCCCTTGGGCAGGACCGTTATTTTTAGCTGATTACCGGGGACTATTTCGGTATGAATCACCGGCGGCGTATTATCTTTGGTGTTTATTCTGGCGGAGAACGGCCGGCTGACCTGTGATTTACGTAGGTAGCCCTGATTGTAGCCCCGGCGTACGCCGGCCGCTACGGCGGTATAGAGGTCGCCGCCAACAATATGGGCGTCCTGACCTATCTCCAGAAAAACCACCGCCGTGCCGCAGTCCTGACATAACGGTATGCGCTCCTGGCGGGCAATTTGGGAGTTTTCCAGGATGTCAGCTAAAACCTGCCTGCCCAGAGGCGATTTCCCAGTCTGTTGTGCCTGCCTGAGCGCGGATAAGACGTCCTCAGGTAGTTCAAAATTTGCCTGCTGGCAGAGTTCGGCTACCGTTTGGGTAATTGCCCCGACTTCAATTTCTCTCATTTGAGATTATACTACCTCATCAGGTTTTGTTAAGGGAACCCTATCCCCTTCCCCTTGATAAGGGGAAGGGGAACTAATTATATCAGAGAGACTTCGCCTCTCTTTAACTCTCCTCTAACTTTTATTCCTTCAAAGGAGAGGGAGGCAGAACTGGTTAGGAAGGGGCTTAGTTTCTTAAGCTTTCCTTTCTGTCTATTAACCATATACTTATTCTCGTTTCAAAAAACGGGAGTATCGCGATATTAAAAGTTAACCAAGAGAGACACCTATTCTATCTTGTCTCGTTTAGCTATGTTGTGCCTTGCGCATAGAAGCTGAATATTCTCTATAACTAAAGAAGAACCACCTCTTGAAAAGGGAATTATATGATCAAAATGAAGATTATTAGCGCTCGCGCAAACTACACATTTACCTTTGTCTCGTTTCCATACTGCTAACTTTACTTGGGGTGGTATTATTCTATTGTGGTCGATATCATCTGCTCGTTCACCTGTGTTATTAGGAGACTGAATTTCGTCAGTCAACTCTAGTTTGAATTTAAAAACTTTCCTCAAATTACTTTGTTCCTGCCAGGCGTTAAGTAATTTAAATCGACCATTATAAACCCATATACCTCTATGGAGTTTCTCGTACACTTTAACTAATTCCGGATTTTGTTTGCCCCTCTTATATTTTTCTGCTGCCTCATAGAACGGTCCGTTCTGAGTTAATGTACCGCCTGGGTTATTCGCGGGCTGATCAATAATCTTGGGAATAGGAGTATCCGGTGTCTTGGGTACATCGTGTCCCTCATATATTAGAATGTGACCATTGTCTTCAACGCTATCCGAATACGGGGCATTTGGTCTTAGGCTCATCAATATGACACTAAAATTTCTTTGCAAATGGTAATTCATACCTCGTTGGAGATTAACTCCCACGTCAGTGCACATCTCTAAATATGATATGATGTCTCCTGGACTAATCATATTGTCACTCGTTAACGGCTATTCACCCTCGGCTATCATTTTTCTGAGTTCAACCATCATTTCGGGTACGTCAATCTGCATCGGGCACCTTACCTTGCACCGACCGCAGGTGAGGCACGTGTAAGCCAGGGCGGCGGCCTTTTCTACATCATGGCTGACCGTTGCCGCCCAGACGGCGCCGATACCGGTGAAATACTTATCACCAAAGTGGCCGGCAGTTACGGCGAAGACCGGACACTCGTAGAGACAGCCGCCACACCGCAGGCAGTAGAGCACTTGGCGCAATACCGGGTCTTTGGCCAACTCGGTTCGGCCGGCATCCATAAAGATGACGTGCAGTTCTTTAGGCCCATGGGCGCCGTAGGTGGTTACCTTCTCAATGTCACCGGTTTTACTGGGACCGGATATCATACTGACGTAGGCGGGCACGGTATAGTTAGCATATCGCCAGGTTACCTCGGCCACCTTATAGGCATCATTGAGAGTTGGCACTAATTTCTCCATGCCGATCAGGGCGATGTGGATGGGGGGAGCGCTGGTTGCCAGGCGAACATTACCCTCATTTTCAATGATAAACAGCGTGCCGGTGTCCGCCGTTACCACGTTGGTGCTGCTCATGCCGACGTCCGCCTGAAAGAATTTATCCCGGAGGAATATCCGGGCGGCGGCTACCAGGGTTTCAATATCGGTATCCGGGGGGAAATCCTGACCTATAACTCGGGTAAAGAGCTGAGCAACATCCTCCCGGGGGACATGAACCGCCGGCGACAGGATATGCATTGGTCTTGAGCCAAGTTGCTGAACGATGAACTCACCCAGGTCGGTCTCATAGACCTCGTTGCCCCGTTCTTCCAGGTGCTCGCGTAACCCAATCTCCTCTCCGGTCATGCTCTTACCCTTGACGATTAGCTTGCCGTTGCCCACCAGACCGGAAACGATACCCAGCGCCTCATCGGCGGTTTTGGCAATGTAGGCTTTCCCTTTGTTGTCTTCAATAGCCTCGCACGCCTGCCGGGCAAGTTCCTCCATCGCGCCGATGGCTTTCTCCTTTATTTTCAAAACCTCTTCCGCCATCTTGATGGTATGGGGGAATTTCTGCAGGGCTTCGTTGGTGTTTGCCCGGTAGCTCTTGATTGCCCGGGAGAGGGCAAGGCGTATCCGGGGGTTATGCGCCGCTGCCATTATCTCTTTTTTGTAGTTGGAAAAACCGGACACTCTATTTATGCCTCCATTGCCCGGGCGATGACTTGAGTCAGGTCAAGTACTTCCACGCCCGGGGCCTTTAATTTTTTGAGTCCGTGCTTTAGCTGCATAACACAGCCGGGACAGTGGGTGACTATAATATCGGCGCCGGTGTCAACCAGTTCGCTGACCCGGTTGATGGCTAGAATCTCGCTTAATTCAGGGAAGACGGCTTCAAAACCGCCGCCGCCCCCGCAACATGTCGCCCATTCGCAGTTGGTGCCGTCAGTTTCGACCAGCTCGATATTCTTTATTGCCCGCATTATCTGGCGTGGTTCCTGAATCAGTCCCAGGTAGCGTGCCAGCTGGCAGGAGTCGTGGTAGGTAACTTTCACTTCCCGGGGAAAGATTAGCTTTTGGGATGGGATGTTTTCCAGTACGACTTCAATGAAGGATTTGACTTCCAGGTCGAAACCGTCGATGTACTGCGGAATCAGGTCGCGGAGGGCGTGGGTGCAGGAGGGGACGATGCTGATGATCCGCTTCACGCTGAGAGACTTCAGTTTCTGATAGATATTCCGGGTATTTTCAGTAAAATCCCCGGCCAGCCCGGTGAAATACAGGGGCGCACCGCAGCATGGTTCGTCTTCCGCCAGGTAGCCAAACTCGACGCCGAATTTGTTCAGTACGGTAACGGCGTCTCGTAGCGGCTGGGCCTGAGTGGCGCTGTCTCTGGCGGCTACTTTACGGTAAATTCCGGTGAGGTCAGTCCCCAGCTTCTTTTGCCAGCCGGCGAGGCGCATCGGTAATTCAGCACCGACGGCGCTCTTATCCATTTTACGGATGAGAGTCATCAGGGCTTCCAGGTCGCTGGCATACTGATACCCGCAGCCCGCGAAAAATATGGTTTCCGACCTTCGGGGGAGGTTCAGATCTTTAGCCCACCGGGCACCCTGTTTCTTGGGGGCACCCAAAATATTCTGCTTGGCGATAACGTTATTCGCCAGGTAGACCAGACCGGGGGGAATCAATTCTTTCGTTTTTCCTTTCATCTCAGATTTCCATTTTCCTCTTTAGCTGGCGGTGGTGGTAGTATTTACCTCAGTGTAAATAGCGTTGATTTTTTAGTGACCCCATTCCCCTTTATCCCTCTTCCCAAGGGGAAGAGGGAATGAATGTATACGAGAGGCTTTGCCTCTCTTTGACTCTCCTTTAATATTCTCTCCTCATAAAGAGGGGGAATTGTTATGTAAGAGGAGCTTCGTCCCTCCAGTACTATCTATATAAGCATATTCGGGGGCTTCTCTTCTACTATGGAGATAGTAGGCTATCGGTTAGGTATGGCTTCCCAGTTTTTTAATTACAGCGTCGGCTACCTGTGAAGTGCCGGCCGGTGGTTTATCTGCCGTTTCCGGCTTCAGGTCGTAGGTAAGGTTATTCCCTTCGGCGATAACCTCAGCGATGGCTTTTTCCAGACGGTCGGCCGTCGCGAACTCGGCGAGGTGGCGGAGCATTAGTACCCCCGATAGCATCATGGATATCGGATTAGCCTTATTCTGTCCGGCGTACTTGGGCGCACTGCCGTGGGTGGGCTCAAAAATGGCGGTGTCATGGCCGATGTTAGTCCCGGGCGCCACTCCCAGCCCGCCTACCAGTCCGGCGCACATGTCAGAGAGTATGTCACCGTACAGATTGGGCGCCACCACCACGTCAAATTGTGATGGTTTCTTTACCAGTTGCATGGACAGGTTATCAATTATTCTATCCTCAAATTCAATATCCGGGTATTCTCGGGCTACGTCACGGGCAGTCGCCAGAAACAGGCCATCGGAAACCTTCATGATATTGGCTTTGTGGGCGGCGGTTACCTTCTTTCTATGATAGGCGCGGGCGTAGTCAAAAGCAAATTTGACGATGCGCCGGCTACCCATTTTCGAAATTATCTTTATGCTGAAGCTGGTGTCGGTTCTGACCGGTATGCCTTTGGTCTCTTTGATTATCCGGATGAGTTTGGCGGCTTCGGCAGTGCCCCGTTCAAACTCAATGCCACTGTACAGGTCTTCGGTATTTTCCCGTATGATAACGATATCAACATCGGCAAAGGGTGAGGGTGCACCGGGATAGAGTTTGCAGGGTCGGACACAGGCATAGAGGTCAAGTTCTTTACGCAGGGCGACGTTAACGCTTCTGAAGCCGGTGCCTATCGGTGTCGTCAGCGGCCCCTTAAGGGCTACCCGGTTTTTTCTGATGGATTGAAGCATGTCATCAGGTAGGGGGGTACCATATTTCTCCATAACGCCGGCGCCCGCATAGACAGTATCCCAGTTAAATTTAATACCGGTAGCCTCCAGAACGCGTTTTGCTGCTTCGGTAACCTCTGGGCCTATTCCGTCGCCGGGAATAAGGGTAATGGCATAAGTCATGTTATTATTTCCGCCTTATTAATCTTGAATCCTCCGTATTTTTTGATATAAGGAACCAGCCCGCCTTCATTAAGGATACGGAGCATAACCTCAGGAATTTTACCGAATGTGAGCTGATTACCGTTGGTAGCGTCTTTAATCGTACCGGAGGCGAGGTCTATCTCCAGGTCGTCCCCTTCATTAATTTTGTCGGTATCGCAGATTAGGGCGGGCAATCCCTGGTTGGTAGCGTTTCTGAAGAATATCCGGGCGACAGATTTAGCCAGGACGGCACTTACCCCGGCTTCTTTAATAACCAGTGAAGCGTGCTCTCGACTGGAACCAAGTCCGAAGTTACTGCCGGCAACGATAAAATCACCCGATCCTACCCGGGAGGCAAAGGTGGGGTCGGCATCTTCCATGACGTGCTTGGCGAGTTCCGGTATATTGTTTCTTAAATGCGCGTAGCGCCCGGCCGTAATGTGGTCGGTAGATACGTCATTACCGAATTTGAAGACTTTTCCTTTTAACATCTATAATACCTCCCTGGGGTCGGTTATCTCACCCCTTAAGGCCGTAGCCGCTGCCGTCGCCGGGTTGCCTAGGTAGATAAAGGCTTCGGGATTACCCATGCGTCCCTTGAAATTACGATTAGCCGTAGACAGGCAGGATTCCCCGTCTCCCAATACTCCCTGGTGGAGCCCGATGCAACTGCCGCATCCCGGGGCAATAATCATACCTCCGGCTTCGACCAGGGTCTGAATATAGCCTGCCTTTACTGCCTCCAGCATGACTTTGGTGGAGGCGGGAGCAATTATAAGGCGGGTTTGGGGATGGCGATTTTTACCTTTCAGTATATTGGCGGCGATAGCCAGGTCTTCCAGCCGCCCGTTGGTGCAGGTGCCCAGAGATACCTGTTGAATTTTAGTTCCCTTTAACTCCCGGACGAGGGCGGTATTATCCACCGTGTGCGGTCTGGCTACGGTCGGCTCAAGCTCAGCGGCGTTGATATTGATGACTTTTTCATAGACGGCATCCGGGTCAGGTGAGATTGGCTGGTAGTCATCTCCCCTGCCTTGCGAAACCAGATAGTCCTGGGTAATCTTATCGGTGGCAAACAGCCCCGCCTTGGCACCGGCTTCAACACTCATGTTGCTCATGCTCAGGCGCTGGGAGAGGGACATGGTGTCCACGGTATCACCGCAAAACTCCAGTGCTTTATAGGTGGCGCCGTCGGCGCCAATCATGCCGATAAGGTGCAGAATTACGTCCTTGGAATAAACGCCATCGGGCAGTTTGCCCGAGATGATAATTTTAAAGCTCTCCGGAACACGGAACCAGCTTTCACCAAGGGCGAAGATGATAGCGATGTCGGTAGAACCCATGCCGGTGGCGAAGGCGCCGAGGGCACCGTGGGTCACCGAATGGGAGTCGGCGCCGGTGATGATATCACCGGGTTTAGCCAGGGACTCGGCCGCCAGTTGGTGGCAGACGCCCTGACCGACGTCGTAGAATTTGCAACCGGTCTCGCGGGCAAAATCACGTACTATTGCCTGGTTATTGGTTAGGGTGCGGTTCGGGCTGGGAGCAGCGTGGTCGATAAAAAAGGCGACTTTTTCAGGGTGAACTAGTTCTCGGAAACCGCCGGCTAGAAACTGTTGAATTGCCAGTGGTCCGGTAGTATCGTGGGCAAAAGCGACGTCCACCGTAGCGATAACGATGCTGCTTGCCCATGCGTCACCTCCCGAATGCTCGCTTAATATCTTTTCGGCTATAGTCTTACCCACGTATTAAGGTGCCCCTTCCAATAGATTTCTGAAAAAACCTCCAGAATTATCAAGTAAAGCCTCTTATTTTTTAACTGCTTTACATAGGAATATTGCCGTGCTTCTTTACCGGGCGACTTTCCCTTTTATTGCGCAGAGCCTCAAGGGCGGCGATGATGGTGGGGCGGGTGTCCCGGGGCTTAATGACGGCATTGATGTAGCCCTGCCCGGCGGCAACGTAAGGATTGTAGAATAGCTTGCGGTATTCCTCGATTCTCTCCGTTGCCTTAGCTCCGGGGTCATCAGCGGTTTCAATTTCACGTCGGTGGATTATCGCTGCCGCTCCCTCGGCGCCCATAACGGCAATTTCTGCCTGAGGCCAGGCGAGGCAGTAGTCTGCGCCCAGACTCTGACTGCACATGGCGATATAAGCCCCACCATAAGCCTTGCGGGTAATCAGGGTAATCTTAGGTACGGTCGCCTCGGAGTAGCACCACAGTAGTTTGGCGCCATGCCGGATTATACCACCCCACTCCTGATTACTGCCCGGCAGATAACCCGGCACGTCGGCAACGGTAAGCAACGGGATGTTAAAAGCGTCACAGAAGCGGATAAATCTGGTGGCTTTGTCGGCGGCATTGATGTCAAGGCAGCCGGCAAGGTGATTGGGTTGATTGGCAATAATACCGACGACATGTCCGTTCAGGCGAGCCAGGCAGGTGATTATATTCGGGGCATAATGCCGTGATGGTTCCAGAAAATCTCCGTTATCGACGGTGGAACGGATGATATCTTTCATGTCATAAGCCCGGCGCGGATTCTGCGGTATGGCGCTGTCTAGAGTTCGGTCGGCGCGGTCAGGAGTATCAGTTGGCGCAATATAGGGTGGCTTCTCATCATTGCTCGGCGGCAGGTAGTTCAGTAGTTTCTTAATCTCAGCGATAGTCTGTTCATCGCTATCGCAGGCAAACTGCGCTACGCCGCTTTTGATACTGTGTGTCATGGCGCCGCCCAATTCTTCATTGTCTATCTCTTCACTGGTGGCTGCCTTGACGATACTGGGACCGGTGATGTACATGTAGCTTGTCCTCTTCACCATGAAGATAAAGTCAGTCATGGCCGGGGAGTAGACAGCGCCACCGGCGGCTGGCCCCATAATGGCTGATATCTGGGGAATGACCCCTGAGGCAGCGGCATTGCGGAAGAAGATGTTGCCATAGCCGTCTAGGGCGTTAATTCCTTCCTGAATACGGGCACCGCCGCTATCAATGAAACCGACGATAGGCACTTTGATGCGCATTGCCATGTCCATGGCCCGGCATATCTTGCCGGCATGCATCTCGCCCAGCGTGCCCCCGCGGGCAGTGAAGTCCTGTGAGAAAACGCATACCGTGCGTCCGTTTACCTTTCCATGGCCGGTAATCACACCGTCTGCCGGGATAGCTACCTTATCCATACCGAAGTTGGCGCAGTGATGCCGGACGAACAGGTCCATCTCTTGGAAAGTACCCGGGTCGAACAGGAGGTTAATTCTCTCCCGTGCCGTAAGCTTGCCTGAGGCATGCTGCTGTCGGATGCGCTCGGTACCGCCGCCCGCTTTTATCTTTTCCTCCAGTTCGTCTAATCTATCCAGTTCGTCTTCTGTCATCCGGAACCCCCGGCAGAACTCGTGAGTGATTAATAGCTGTGGATATTGAATATGATAAGTAAGCTTATCATACCGCCGGTTATACCGGCAACTTGCTGTGGCGTAATAGCGTTATCGATTGTGATATAATGAGTGCAGTTATTTACGTCTGGAGAGTAGTCAAGTGAGCTTTGGTCCGGTGATAGTTTATCTGGGTCTGGGTTCCAACCTGGGCGACCGTGGGACTAACCTTGATAAGACGTTGGAATTTCTAACACAGAGACTGACCGTAAAAAAGGTGTCTTCCGTGTATGAGACGGAGCCGGTTGGAAATGCCAATCATCCCTTCTTTCTCAATATGGTTTGTGAGGTTTCTACACGGTTGGAACCGATAGGTTTGCTGACTCTGGTCAAGGGTATTGAGAGCAAGCTGGGCAGGATACCGGGTGGGGTTAATGCACCTCGCCCGATTGATATTGATATTCTCCTCTATGGCAGTCAGGTTATAGCTACCTTAAATCTGGTAATTCCCCATCCCCGACTAACCGAGAGGGCTTTTGTGCTCATTCCGCTGGTGGAGATTGCGCCCAGCGTGATGCATCCGGTAAATGGCAGGACGGTAAAGGAATTACTGGCGGAATTGAAAGAGAAGCAGGGTGTTTTTAAGTGGGAGAGAAATTAAGGAGATAGCGTGTTTCAGGTATCTGTGGAGCAGCATTTTGATGCCGCTCATTTCTTAAGGGGTTACCAGGGTAAGTGCGAGGCACTGCACGGGCATAGTTTTCGCGTCGTGGTCCGGGTAGACGCGGCGGGTGTTGATGAGATAGGTATGGCTTACGATTTTACGGTGCTCAAGCGGCAATTAGCGGATATTATGTCCCGGTTTGATCATACCTGTCTGAATGAGGTGCCGCCTTTTGATAAAATAAATCCGTCTTCCGAAAACATAGCGGTTGCCATTTATGATGACCTTCAGCCCTGGCTGGCGGAAGCCCCGGTAGTTCTTTCCAGCGTGGAAGTGTGGGAATCACCCCGGCAGGGTGTAGCCTACAGGGCGGACTAACCACTCCGTTCCGGAGGCATCCGGTTGGGGATGGTATTTGATATGGGGTACGGCTGGTTACACCCGGGGCAGCGCCGGGAGCCATTGATATGTCGGCTTTGCCCGGCATATCCGGTGGTTCCTCTTTCATGATTAAGGCTTTTAGGCTGGGTTTTGCCTGCCTTTTAGTGTTGATACGGGGATTCAGGCATCCGGTATACATTGACACTATAGTATAAGCCAAGTATAATTTTCTTGTTAAGCCGAAGTGGCGGAATGGCAGACGCGCTACGTTCAGGGCGTAGTGTCCGT
>CAYFGR010000031.1:0-13498 GCA_964343135.1 uncultured Dehalococcoidales bacterium | reverse complement strand
AAAAGACTAGAGCCTTTGCCGTCATGGGTTTAAATGAAATCCTGGCACCGGGCGCTATACTGCTTTCTCTGCGGGCAATAGAACTGGGTCCCGTCTCCCTGGTTGCCACCATTACCAGCACTCGTCCCGTTTTCGTGGTAATATTCGCGCTAATTCTAAGTCGCATCGCCCCTTCGTTCCTGGACTACCGACCCGGCCGGGGAGGCCCTGCCCTGCGCCTTATCGCCACGGCAATGATTGTCGGTGGCATAACCATTATTCACCTGGTATAGATTATTCTCCATACTACAAGTGAACCCGCTATCCAGCTATGCTATAATGGCGATTAGATTTATCTTATGGAAATACCCAATATGCTAAATCTAGCCAGCAAGATTGAAGAATGCTTACCCGCAGAACTTATCGACTTTATGCGTGATGCCAGCGCGATTACGGCCAAGCGGAGGCAGAACTTATACCTGGTCGGCGGCGTAGTCCGTGACCTGCTCCTGGGTAAAACCAACCTCGACCTCGACCTGGTGATGGAGGGTGATGCCATCGATCTGGCACAGCAGCTTTCACCACTCTACCCGGGCAAATTAACCACCCATCCTCCATTTGGTACCGCCAAACTTCAGTGGCGGACGTGGAGTGCTGACCTGGCTACCGCCCGCTCGGAGACTTATTGCAAACCCGGGGCGCTGCCTGATGTTACGCCCGGTTCCATTGAAAACGACCTTTTCCGGCGTGACTTCACCATCAACGCCATGGCGGTCAACCTTTCCCCAGACAAGTACGGAGAACTGATTGACCGGCATGGTGGTCGAGACGACCTAGGGCACAAACAGGTTCGCGTTTTACATGACCGGAGCTTCATTGATGATGCCACACGTATCTGGCGCGGGCTGCGCTATGAGCAACGGCTCAACTTCCGTCTGGAAATAAAGACATTAAAGCTACTTAGACGAGATATATCGATACTGGATACTATCAGCGGCGACCGAATACGGTATGAGCTGGAATGCGTTTTGAACGAGGAATCCCCGGAGAAAGCCCTGCGCCGGGCGGATGAACTGGGAGTCCTGGCCAGTTTGCTCCCATCCTTAAAAGGTGACGGCTGGCTCGCCGAAAAGTTTCGTCAGGCGAGGCAGTTGTACGGGCCGGATTCCCCCCCACTGGTGCTCTACATGGTACTGCTGGCTTACCCGCTCACTGATGAAGAAATCACAGAACTGATTTCCTGCCTCAAATTACCCAAACCAACGGCTAAAACGCTACGTGACACAATTAACCTCAAAAATAGGTTTGATTTACTGGCCGACCCTGAAATTACGCCGGGCGGTATTTACTCTCGCCTGCATGATTTTTCCATCACCGCCATTACCGCTAATGAACTGGCCAGTGATTCTGCTGTGGTTTGCCAGCACCTCCATCTTTTCAAAGATAAACTACGTTATGTCAAGCCTATTCTCACCGGCAACGACCTCAATAATATGGGCATCACCGGTCCCCGCATTAAAGAAATCCTGAACCGGCTGCTGGCCGCCAGGCTGGATGGAAAGGTAAGCAGTAAGGAAGATGAGAAGAGATTGGTTAGTGGGTGGTTAGCGGTTACTAATTAAAGTAAGACAGATATATCGATAAAGAATCAGAAGATATGGGCACGAGTTGCCATTAGAGACCTGTAATAAACGATTTAAGTTGAGCAAGGGATATGGTTCCGCTCTTTCTAAATCCGTATCTCCAGAGAACCCATCACCCCTTATCCCTCTCCCCTTGATAAGGGCAGAGGGAACTGGTTTGATAGGAGAGGCGAAGCCTCTCTTTAACTTTCCCTTCGATGGCAAAGAAAATTTATTTTCTTAAAGGGGCTTCGCCCCTTTTAATCCCTTTCTTCTACCCCTACTCCACCCTTGTGAACATGCTGCGCGGGGCGCCGCAGACAGGGCATTTCTCGGGAGCTTCAGCACCTACGGTATAGCCGCAGCCCATGCAAATAAAGTAAGGCTCGTCCTTTAATTTCTCTCCCGTCTCAACGGCTTTCAATGCCTGCTCGTAAAGTCTGTGGTGGATTTTCTCCACCTTATTCGCCCAGTCAAAACTGACTCCAGCGTCTTTATTGTTTTCCGCCTTTGCCTGCTCAATAAAACTAGGATACATCTTGGTGCACTCGTATAATTCTCCACTAACAGCCGCTTCCAGGTTTTCTCTGGTTGACTTTATCTCGCCCAAAACCTGAAGGTGATTGCGGGCGTGCACTGTCTCCGACTCAGCCGCCGCCCGGAACAGTCGGGCTACCTGCGGGTATCCCTCTTTATCCGCCCTATCAGCGAAGAACCGATAGCGCCGGTTAGCCTGGCTTTCACCGGCGAAAGCCTCTTCTAAGTTTTTCTGCGTATCGCCCATTTATTGCCTCCTTAATAATATTTCATTCCAATTCGGCTACAATCAAGCCGCTTGAGAATACGATATATACGATTGACTTATCTCGAACTATAGACGATTCAGGCCATCCTGTCTATTTCTGGTAAAGTATCTACGATATAAGTTTCCATACCCTGTCGCTGGAAACGAAGGTACAACTCCTCAGCCCGACACCTCTCTGCCAGCATGGTAAACAGAATCGGGCCCGACCCGGCAAGGTGCACACTATCCGCACCGGTTTTCATCATGCGCTCCCGGTACACACTCAACTCAACGAAGCGCGTAAAGGCAACGTTCTCAAACGTATTAAACAGGAGGGATGCGGGTATCTCTTTACCCGCCTTTAGCGCTTCGACCAGATTATCCGTAATTCGTCCATCGCTATAGTGGTTATCCTGCAGACTGGAGTA
Organism: uncultured Dehalococcoidales bacterium; assembly: GCA_964343135.1. Classification (GTDB taxonomy): domain Bacteria; phylum Chloroflexota; class Dehalococcoidia; order Dehalococcoidales; family JAUYDJ01; genus CAYFGR01. The sequence goes on along the minus strand of CAYFGR010000031.1, from coordinate 10,685 downwards.
TAACTGCGCCGTCTTTTGGGGTATCCTCGGCACCCGTGGCGCCACCAGAACAAACCACCGGTGCGGCATAGGCGGTACAGGCGTTACCACTTCACCCTTCCCCCCCACCAAAACCGTACCACCATAGAGAAAAAAGGAAACATCCGAACCTAAGCGAACGGCTAACTCCAGTAATTCCTTTGATGACAAGCCCAGTTCCCAAAGCTGGTTTAGTCCGCACAAGGTAGCCGCCGCACCACTGCTGTCGCCACCCAATCCCGCCACCAACGGGATACGCTTGCTTATTTCTATATTCACCCCTTTAGCGCATCCTGTCGTCTCCTGAAGCAAACTAACCGTCTCAGATAACAGGCTCTTACCCGGAACCCAGTCCGGAGTATCTGCCCGAAAGGTTACATCATGACTGCGCTGAAAACGAATATCATCACACAGACTTATCGTCTGGACAATACTACGGATTTCATGAAATCCGTCTGGACGTTCTGCCAGAACCTCCAGAGTCAGGTTTAATTTTGCCGGCGCCGAAATAATCAACAAGCTAGTTATCCCCCCTTTTCCGCGATATACACCCGCCACAGTCCAATCCACTCATCAACTGTTAGCGTCTCTGCCCGTCGCATGGGGTCTATATTTGCTTTTTCCAATAGCGGCAGCACCTCCGACTTGGGAAGCCCCAGTCCATCGACCAGAGCATTACCGAGTTGCTTACGGGCGGAACTGAAACCGGCCCGCACCACCTCAAAGAAACTCTCTGTATCTTCAAGCGCCACTGCCGGCTCATGAAACAGCTCAATCCGGAGTATTGCCGATTCAACTGCCGGTACCGGATAAAAAGAGTGAGCGGGAACGTCGCCGACAATTGACGGTTCTCCATAAAGCTGCACACTGATACTAAGCAGGCTCCTCTTGCCCGGTTTAGCCACGATAGCCTCCGCCACTTCCTTCTGTACCATGACCACCATTATCTCTGGTTTTACCAGAGCCTCCAGAAAATGTCGCAGCACCGGTGCTGTAATATAGTACGGCAAGTTAGCCACAACCTTGTAGCGAAAAGGTCTGGTCATTATGCCGGGGAAGTTTGTCATTTGCTCCGTTAACAGGCCGACCGGCGAGATATCGAGTACATCACGGTTAATAACGGTCACATTACCCAAAGAAGCCAGAGCTTTCTCTAGAATTGCCGCCAGATTGTCATCCAACTCAATGGCAAATACCCGGCCGGCCTGCCGGGCCAGCTCACGAGTCAGCACTCCCAGTCCGGGACCCACCTCCATAACCACATCTCCCGGACCAATCCCAGCGGCAGTGCTAATAAAGCCAAGTACCTCCTCATCAATCAGGAAATGCTGTCCCAGTCCCTTTCTCGCCCGGATACCGGAACGACGTAGCAAACCCCTGGTCTGAGCCAGAAGCGACTCCGCATTATCCCGGGCTGCCTTTTTGCTCATACCAATCTCCCAACCACGAATTCTGCAATCGTAATCAGCACACCCCCAGTTTATCAACAATATCCGCCCCGTCTCAACTAACCACCCGCATCCCGGTTCCTTCAATTGACGAAGGATTAAAGAACATAGTATGCTGATAAAGCATTTTACAGTTTCAGAATACTGTGGAGGTCTTAACATGGAAAAAGAGGTGCCGGGACATACCGTCAAAGATTTTCCCGAGATTACCGAAACCGAAGTTATGACGGAGGAAGTCATTGAAAAAATACGGTACTGGACGGAAAAGAAAGACACCTATGACGTTATCGGCAGCCGGGTTACCCGTCTCGATGCCCGGAGTAAGGTCATGGGCAAGGCAAAGTTCGTCGACGATATCCTACTGCCCAACATGCTGTACGGGAAAATCCTAAGGTCCCCACATGCCCACGCTCGGGTATTGAGTATTGACACCAGCCGGGCGGAGCGGTTACCGGGCGTCAAAGCGGTTATCACCGCTCACAATTCCCCGGAAATATATATGACCGGCATTGATATCAGGGATGAACCGTTCCTCGCCTGGGACGGTAAGGTCAGATTTATCGGGCAGGAAGTCGCCGCGGTGGCAGCTACCGAAGAATCCGTCGCCGAGGAAGCGTTGGAATTAATCAGGGTAGAGTATGAAGTGCTTCCTGCCGTGCTCAACGTTAAGGACGCCTTAAAACCGGACGCGCCCCAGATTCACGACACGATACTGGAGATTGAAGAGGCCCCCGAATTCTACCGACCGATTAAGATTAAGAATAACATTGCCTGGGAGGTTGCCTACGACCGGGGAAACGCCGAGCAGGGTCTTGCCGAGGCTGACGTTAGTGTCGAGGATGAGTTTAATTATACCAACGTGGTTGCCGCCTACATGGAACCAGACGGCTGTGTCGCCGACTACGACACCGGCACCGGCAAACTGACTCTCTGGGTAAGCAGCCAGTGGCCGGCAATAATACGAGATACCATCGCCAAGAATTTCAAGCTTCCTCTGCACAAGGTGAGAGTTGTCCAGGAGGCAGTGGGTGGCGCCTTCGGTTCCAAGTTCACGGCGCTTCAGTTTCACCATGCCGCAGCACTGCTCTCCATGAGGACCGAACGTCCGGTAAAGCTAATCCGCAGCCGGACTGAAGACTTCATGATGGTACGTTCGCGTGGCGACATGACGATACACATGAAATTGGGCGCTAAAAAAGACGGCACGCTGACCGTTGAAGTCACCGATATCCTGGTAGACAACGGGGCTTATCAATACATGATGCACCGCCGTTCGCTCCACATGCTGGAAAGAAACGATGCCCTTTACCGCTTCCAGAACATAAGACACCACTTCAAAAATATGTACACCAATAAAAAGGTAGCCGGCACCTACCGCAGCTTTGGTGATGCCCAGATGTCCTGGGCACGCGAGGCTTTGATGGACATGCTGGCGGAGAAACTGGGCATGGACCCGGCGGATATAAGACTAAAGAACGCCACTCAAAGAGGTGACGTTACCCCAAACGGATGGTACATTCGCAGTTGCGGCTTCACCAAATGTATCCAGCAGGCAACCAAAGCGGCAAACTGGAAAGAAAAAAAGAGCGCCAAACGGTTAAAGTATGGTATCGGAATCGGGTGCATGTGTCATGAAACCGATGACCGCGCCTCTGACGGCTTCTACGGAACGGTTGCTCATATCAAGGTCCTTGAAGACGGCACCGTCCAGTTACTCATCGGCGAGCCGGAGTACGGACAAGGAACGCATAACGCCGCCGCCATGGTCATCTCCGAAGAGCTTGGTATCCCCATGGAGAACATCGAGGTCGTGATTCATGATACGGACCGGGTTCCCTGGGGATGGGGTGCGCTGGGTTCTCGGATTATGGCACAGGCGGTAAACGCCACGTATTTAGCCTGCCAAGATACCAAAAGGCAAGCCATTGAAACGGTTGCCCTGATGCTCAAGATTGAGCCGGGAAAATTAGAATTCAAGAAAGGCAAGGTTAGCGTCATCGGCTCCCCTGACCGGTCACAGTCACTGGCGCAAATTGGTAACTACGCCGTACACCGGCTTGAAGGTTCCATGATTTACGGCAAAGGAGTAGAGGAACGTTTTGAGACGGAGTACGTTTTAAAGAGCAGTCACCCCACACATTACGGACGGGGCGTTGACGCCACTTACTACGATACGGCTATCGCCGAGGCAGAAGTCGATACTGAAACCGGACTGGTGAAGTTATTAAATGTGGTAGTGGCTGATGACTGCGGTAAGATAATTGACCGAACGCAGTTGGAGGGACAGGTTGACGGCGCCACCGTACAGGGTATCGGTGCCGGGTTGATGGAAGGTATTATTCTTGATGACAAAGGAAAAATTATTAACGCTAACTTCGATGACTACAGAGTACCTCTGGCGACCAACGTACCCCCGATTGAGAAAATCTTTGTGGAGTCAATCGAACCGGGATTTGCCTACGGCTGTAAGGGTGGCGGGGAATCCGCCGGTATCGGCTCGATAGCCCCGGCAATTGCCAACGCCATCTATGACGCCATCGGGGTGAGAATCAAGACACCACCCCTGTCCGGAGAGCCAATCCTGAAAGCGCTGGCTGAGGCGAGAGAAGGCTAAAGAATGCAGGAATTTGAGTATTTTGAACCCAGAAATATCGATGAAGCAGTCTCACTACTGGTCAAGTATGGCGGAGCTGCTAGGGTAATTGCCGGCGGTACCGACCTGGTATTACGCATGCAAATGGGTACCCGAAAACCCAGATATCTTATAAACATCAAAGCCATAACAGGACTTGACGACATCAGATGCAATGGTGAGATAAGAATCGGGGCAACCACTACACTGAGTGATATGGCTACCTCTGCCGAACTCCAGAATCAATGCCCTCTACTCGCTGATGTTGCCCGGCAGTTCGCCTCAATAACCGTGGCCAATATGGCAACCCTTGGTGGCAACCTGTGCAACGCCTCTCCCGCCGCCGATACGGCAGCGCCCCTGATGGTGCTCTCCGCCAGAGCCAACATTAGCGGACCCGATGGTAACCGAGAAGTACTGTTAACCGATTTTTTCACCGGACCGGGAAGCACGGTAATGAAACCGGATGAATTACTTACTGAAATTCGGATACCAGTGCCTTCACCTAATGACCGATGGGCATATATCAAGCATGGAATAAGGTCGGTATCTGACCTGGCGGTAGCCTCAGTGGCAGTTGTCGCCAGCATTGAGCAGGATATCTTCACCAATACCCAGATAGCCTTGGGCGCGGTAGCCCCCACGCCATTGAAAGCCAGTCAGGTTGAAGACGCGCTCAAGGGTAAAGAAGCCACCACCGAGAATATAGATAAAGCCGCCCAGTTAATTAAGGAACAGTGCTACCCGATATCCGATGTCAGGGCCAGTGCTGAGTACCGCACCGAGATAGCTTACGTACTGACCAGGAGAGCTTTATTATCATGCTTGAATGCAAAGTAGGAGGATAACCTTGAAGCAGTTAATTACCCTGGTAGTAAACGGAGAACCCCGTGAAGTTCTGGTCAGGCCCAGCGAAACTCTTCTCAATATCCTCAGAGAGAAACTGGGGATGACCGGTGCCAAGCACGGCTGTGACACGGGCAAGTGTGGCTCATGCACCATTCTCCTCGATGGTAAACCTATCAGGTCATGTCTGGCACTCGCCATCAGCGTCAGGGATAGAGAGATAACCACCATTGAAGGTCTGTCATGGAACGGGGATTTACACCCGATTCAACAGGCCTTCATTGATAGCGGTGCCGTACAATGCGGTTTTTGCACGCCGGGCATGATATTATTCACCAAAGCTTTTTTGGAGAAAAATCCCCATCCAACAGATGATGAAATCAGGCAAGCACTGTCCGCCAATATCTGCCGCTGCACCGGTTATATTAAAATTGTTGACGCTATAAAAGCGGTGGCGGTGGAACTGGCTAAAGCAGCGTAACCGGGCTACGGTTGCTTCCGTCACATCCCATAATTTAACCGGCTTACCACGCGCATAGGTAAACCCTGTTTTACCATCTTACTTTGCGTGGCGTTAATATCATAGGCAACCCGGTAGAGTCTAACCGTCCTGGCTTCACTATCGCCGATAGCGTAGCTGGCCCTGGGGTCGCCATCCCGCGGTTGCCCCACACCACCGGAATTGATTATCAATCGACTTTTGCCTAATACCAGCCTGATATTAGGGGAAAATCGGCTCGAGGAACATTCACCGGTATCATCGTAACGGAATACCAGTGGTATGTGAGAATGACCAACCAGACAGAACCGCGACTTAAAATAACTAAAATTTTCCCGGGCATTGCTCGGTGATAGTAAATACTCCCAGACAGGCTCGCGGGGGCTGCCGTGTACCAGTGTGAAATCACCTTTTTCAACGACCAGCGGCAGGTTGGTTAAATACTCCACGTCTTCAGGACTTAACTGCGCGGCTGTCCAACGGCTGGCCGCGGCGGCGTCAGAATTAAAATAGGCGGTATCTATCTTACCGATTGCCGCCCAATCATGGTTGCCGGCAACACAAACATGATTTTGCTGGCGCAAAAGCTCGATGCACCGGCTAGGGTCAGGCCCGTAGCCGACCACATCTCCCAGACACCACACCTCCTCCACACCACTCTGTTCCTTAATATCACCCAGCACCGCCGTGAACGCCTCAAGGTTGGCATGAATATCCGCAATTATGGCATAACGCATTTGCTAAAGAATATAGCAGATTTCGGGCGAGATGGGAAGGGGGAGGTTTACCTAATTGTTGTCCAGACACAAGCTTTGTAATGCATACTTTCCAGAGAATTTCAACCGTATATCCAGGTCTACTAGTAGAAACTCTGAAGACTTTTCGGATATCACCCTGAAAATGGAATTTCAAGCTCAGTCATTATTTGATCAACGGGCTTTGCCATTATCTTTATTGGAGTATTATGTTTATTTATAAATTGTATTGCCTTGGCGTTAACAGTTTCTGCTTTTGTTCTTTGAAGGAGAAATTCGGTTAACAACAATTGAAACCGATTGAATTTTCCATCACGCCATGGGAAGGATCTATGGTGTGTTTCAAACCATTTTAATAAATCGGTTGCTAATTCTTCTTTTTCCATATTTAAATAGCAGTAGTCTATCAATTGATATTATAACCTTATTACTGTAAGGATAACAAAAGAGCTATTGTAACTTGATTAACCAAGTCCCCCAATGATTGTGCCTAGTGATTAATCGTGGAATATCAGAGTCACAAAAATACCTAATTTACAGTCGAGAGTTTCGCAACAGGCTAAATTTGAGTCTCAGGCTAGACTACTGCTATAATTTCACTATGAAGGTCTCAGAGCTGGGAGAATTCGGACTGATTGAACTCCTGGCTGAAATCACTGGCGGTTCACAGGTTAACCGAATAGCCTCCTGGCAGCAACTGGTGATTGGTATTGGTGATGATGCCGCCGTCTGGCATACCCCGACTTCCACGCAATTAACCACCGTTGATTCCTTCATTGAAGGCGTGCACTTCCCGTCAGGTATTGATACCTGGTGGGAACTGGGCTGGAAAGCGCTGGCGGTCAACCTAAGTGATATCGCCGCCATGGGCGGCTTACCCCGCTACGCGCTGGTATCGCTGGCTGTACCCGGTGTTACCGAGGTAGACGATATTACCGCCTTATTCCAGGGAATGAACGAACTGGCACAGCAGTTTGGTGTCGCCATCATCGGCGGCGATACCAGCCATGCCCCCCTAGTCATTATCAACATCACCGTTCTGGGCAGCGCCCGCCACCCCGATAAACCGGTACTCACCCGCGCCACGGCCATGCCCGGCGATAAAATAGCGGTTACCGGTTATTTGGGTACTGCGGCGGCCGGTCTGGAGATGCTCACCAAAAACCTACCGGTCGACGTGGAAACCACCGCCAGTCTTAAGCAGGCTTTTCTTAAACCATATCCCCGTCTGAAGGAGGGACAATTACTGGTGGAGCTGGGGGTTAAAACCGCTATCGATATCAGCGACGGGCTGATTTCAGACCTGCAGCACATCTGTAAAGCCAGTCAGGTTAGCGCTCGAATCGAAGTTGATCGTGTGCCCATTCCGTCCGCGGTCAGGACAAACTTTGAAAACAGGTCACTTGAACTAGCCTTGTCCGGTGGCGAAGACTACGAATTACTGTTTATGGCAGATAACGACATTATGGAAAAAGTTAAAACCGTCGCCTCATGCCCGATAACCGTTATCGGTGAGATTGAAACTGGTAAGGCGGATGAGATAATCTTAGTTGATGGCAAATGGAATCCAGTCAGCCTGCCTAAGTCAGGATGGGAGCATTTTACCGCGAGGTGAGTTTTTCAAACTTACCCCCACACATATCATAGGACTAAAGTACATTTATCAAATACCTAACCATAGTGCATAAAACTGACATTTGGACGCTATTGGGTAGTTTGGGTATGCTTATTACATTTGATTTGCGTAATATTGAGTGGTGGGCCGGATTTGGTTATGAAGATATCTAGAGGATATAGGAACAGCGGAAGTAGCGTAGATTGGATATCTTGGTTGAAGTCGAAAGGGTATCTTCACTAAAACATCGGTTTTAGTAGACGGGGTGTGTGATGACTGAAAAGGAGACGAGAAGGAGGGAAATAATAACTAAGATAACTATGAACCAGCTTGAGATAATCAGCCATAGTCCGGAGCAGACCCAGAGTATCGGTACCCGTATCGGTGAGCTGGCACTGCCCGGTGATATTTTCCTCCTGACTGGCAATCTAGGAGCGGGCAAGACGTGCCTCACCCAGGGTATTGCCTGTGGACTGGACATTCACGAATACGCACTCAGTCCCTCATTCGTCATCGTCAGGGAGCTATACGGCAAAATGCCTCTTTACCATATTGACCTGTACCGACTCGACAACATTACCGAAATTGCGGATCTGGGACTGGATGAATACTTGTACGGCAATGGCATTTGTGTTATCGAATGGGCGGAAAAGGGTCTGAGCGAGCTACCTACGGAGCACCTGCGGATTCAAATCGACTATCTAGCGGAAACCGACCGCTGCCTCCGCTTCACACCGAACGGCCCGCGCTACTCAGAGATGCTCAATCAACTTACGGACCTTCCGGAAAGGCAGAAGAGTTAAATGTTATTGGCAATAGATACCTCAACCGACACCGCCAGTCTGGCGCTGGTTCAAGACCATACCGTGCTCGCCGAGCTAACATGGCACTGCGGACGGAACCACACCACCGAATTACTGCCCCACCTGAATCACCTACTCGAACAGGCTAAAATAAACCTGCCGTCAATCTCCGGCATTATAGTTGCCCGGGGACCGGGCAGCTTTAACGGATTACGCGTCGGCATTAGCACCGCCAAGGGACTGGCGCTGAGTCTGGGATGCCCGATTATCGGAATCAGCACACTGGAAGCCGCCGCCTATGCCCATGCTGCCACCGGATTACCGGTTTGCCCCGTATTTAATGCCGGCAGAAGTGAGATTACCGTCGCCGTGTACCAGCAAAAAGGCCAGAGGTGGTGCCAGCTTATCGCTGAGCACATCACCAGTGTTGATGCACTGTGTTCCGGGATAACCACCCGGACGATATTCTGCGGGGACTTTGCATCATCGATAGCCGGTCAGCTAAAGGACACCCTGAAGCGCAAGGCGATAATTCTATCCCCAGCCGCCAGGTTACGACGGGCTGGTTTTTTGGCTGAGCTGGGATTCCAGCGCTTTTGCCGCGGCGACTTTGATAACTCAGCAACTCTGCAGCCCATATACCTGCGGCGACCGGCAATTACCCAACCTAAAAATACCCCCCCCCCACACACAATTCACTGCCAAGGCACCTAAAATGGAAGCTAACACGAGAGGGTATCAAGAAACTCGTGCCGTAATCTGGGACATGGACGGAGTGATTGCGGAAACAGCCCCCTTTCACCTCCGTACTTGGCAGGGTGTCTTTGGAAAGAGAGCTATCAATTTCACCGAAGATGACTTCAATCATAACTTTGGCCGGAGGAACGACGCCATAATAATAAACGCCCTGGGACAGAACACACCGCAAAGCGAAATCGAAACTATCGCCACTGAGAAAGAGGGTAGCTTCCGTAACCTGATCAAGCACAACATAAAACCCCTGCCCGGGGCGATAGACCTGATTAAATCACTCCGTAAACATAAATTTAAAATGGCGCTGGCTTCTTCGGCGCCGATGGAAAATATCCGGCTTATTCTCAATAGTCTTGGAATAGAGGACTGCTTTCAGGTTATAATAACGGGGCAGGATGTAGCCGAGGGCAAGCCCAGCCCGCAGAGCTTCCTCCTCGCCGCCCGCACGCTGGATGTTCCCGCCGCCAACTGCGTCGTCATCGAGGACGCCGTTTCCGTTCAGGTCCTCCTCCGCCTCCTCGCCAGCCTCTGGTGAGGTCCCTTCCTCGTCGGGCACGGGCTCACCGTCCCCCCCGCCGAAGAGCCGATCGAAGAACGAGCCCACCGGGCCCAGGGGCTCTTCACAGCCGACCTCGGGGACCCAGCCGGCGCTGAAGAACTCCTCGCGGCACTCCTGGCACTCGCCGTCCACGAAGCCGCCCACGCAGGCCTCGCCCCGCTGGACGGAGTCCGGCATCGGGAAGGTCCCCCCGAGGGTGCCCGAGCCGGCCATGAAGCGGGACCAGGCCGGCAGAGCCGCCTGGCTCCCCGTGAGACCGAGGGTTCGCCCCTTGTCGTGGCCGACCCAGACCGCGACGGCGAGGGTGGGGGAGAAGCCGACGAACCAGGCATCCCGGTAGGCGTCTGTCGTGCCGGTCTTGCCTCCGATGGCTCCGCTGGCGCCATAGCTGGAGGCCCGTGCCCCCGTGCCGCGCTCGATCACGGACTGGAGCACGCTCGTGGTCAGCCATGCGCTGCGGGCGCTCAGGCGGGGCTCGACCGAGGCGCCCCGGGAGACCCGGACCTCGCCGTCGGCCTCGCTGACCGCGGACACCACTCGAGGCGCCACCCGGTGTCCCCGGTTCGGAAAGACCGCGTAGGCGGCGGCCATCTGGACCGGCGTGGCCTCGAAGGCGCCAAGGGCCACGGAGGGATTGCGTCCGGCTCCCGGCAGGCCCAGGCGGTGTAGCCAGCGTCGCAGCCCGTCCGCGCCGAGGCGCTCCGCCAGCAGCACCGCCGGCACGTTCCGGCTCTTGGCGATGGCGTCGCGCACGGTG
>CAYFGR010000030.1:0-13535 GCA_964343135.1 uncultured Dehalococcoidales bacterium | reverse complement strand
AGCTGGTGTCTATCTTTGAGGGGTTTGGCGGTGTTCTGCCGATAACTAGCCCCACTGCCACCAAGCACGGCATTGAAATATTCCAAATCCAGACCAGAAATCCTCACCTGCACGAAGAAAAAGGCGGGGACCACCTGGCAAGAATGCTACTCTCGGGTCTCGGCACTATCTACCACTCCCCGCTCTGTGAAGCGGAGACCAAACGCACCATAATAGACGAACTACTACAGCAGAATACCCTCAAGCCCGATGAGGAACCTCCCAAGCCCCACATTAGCTCCCCGCTCAAGAAGATAAATCTGCCGAAATTCACCAAAGCTATCGAAGGCCATTTACCATCATATTCTGTGCTAGAGGAGAATTAGTGAAGGCAGTCATTCTGGTCGGTGGCGAAGGAACCAGGCTACGCCCGTTGACCTGCAATACACCAAAGGCAATGGCGCCGATTTTGAATCGGCCCTTCCTGGAGCACCTGTTACGTTATCTGGAAAGAAACGGCGTAAAAGATATTATTCTGGCCATGAGTTACCTCCCCACCCCAATCCAAAACTATTTTGGCGACGGCAATCAACTGGGAGTTCAGCTAACGTATATCGTAGAATCGGCACCACTGGGCACGGCGGGCGCGGTGAAGAATGTTGAGTCCTGCCTGGACGGGGCATTCGTTGTCTTTAACGGTGACATTCTTACCGAGATAGACCTGACCACAATGATTAGACAGCACCGCGAAATTAAACCCAAGGTCAGTATCGCGCTGACGCCGGTAGATAACCCAACTATCTATGGAGTGGTAGAGACCGATACCAGGGGCAGCGTAAAACGTTTTGTGGAGAAACCAGGCTGGAACAAGGTTACCAGCAACATGATTAATGCCGGCATATATATACTGGAGCCGGAAGTACTCCGGCATGTGCCCGCCTCAACTTTCACCATGTTTGAGAACTACCTGTTCCCTTTACTGCTCGATATCGGTGAGCCCATCTTAAGCTACCCATCCGATGCCTACTGGATAGATATCGGCACGCCGGAAAAGTATCTCAAGGCGAATAAAGACCTGCTTTTAAGACGGGGTACGGAAAATATCCAATCCGAAGGAGAGAGCAGTATTCATCCCGACGCCCGAATTGGAGGACCGGTACTTATTGGTAAAGGGTGTGTCATCGCTCAAGGCGCACACCTAAAAGGACCTACCGTTTTGGGAGCCGGGTGCGAAATCAATAAAGGATCGATTGTCGAAGGGTCAGTATTGTGGCACAACGTGAAGGTGGGCCAGGAAACCATGCTTAAAAATTGTATTGCCTGTTCCCATTGTCAGGTGCAGGAGGATAGCTATGTCCAGGATAACTGTGTTCTGGGCGACAATGTTACCATAGCCACCGGGTTAATACTAACTCAAGGAACCAGGATTGAACCAGACACTCATCTGACCACAGATAAATTTAACTGACAACGACTAAAATCCCCGGTAGCGGGGTAACATGAACTGATGCCAGGTAAACCAATTACTCATCGTCCGGTACATAAATAAAGCCCGGGTTATATCATGACTGATTCAGCCCCAAAACTTATCATTTTTACTGACCTTGATGGTACGCTGTTTGACAGCGCTACCTACTCCTATAAACCAGCTTTACCCGCCCTGGAACTCCTGCAACGCCGGCAAATCCCCATCGTCTTCTGCTCCGCTAAAACCAGCGCCGAACAGGAAGCCCACCGGGAAGAACTCGGCATCGGCGACCCCTTCATCGTGGAGAACGGAGGCGCCATATTCATCCCTCGTGGTTATTTTCCCTTCGATTTTGAGTACCAGAAAACCGAAGGCGATTACTCGGTTATCGAACTGGGTATGCCTTACGCAGAGATTGGAGCCGTTCTGCAACAGATAAGGGACCGGATTGGGATTGAATTTAAGGGATTTGGTGATATGAGTCCACAGGAGGTAGCCGGAGAGACCGGCCTGGACCTGAAAGCCGCCCGGCACGCCAAAAAACGGGAATACTCCGAGACGGTGAAGCTGGAAGGCACCCCCCAAGAAATTGGAGAGGTTCTGAATACCATCAGGGAATCCGGACTTAATTATGCCCACGGTGGTCGTTACTACGGTGTAATGGGCGCCAATAACAAAGGCAAAGCGGCGACCATTCTCATCAAGATGTTCCGGAGGAAGCTGGGGGAGGTGAGGACGGTCGGCTTGGGAGACAGCGACAACGACCTGCCCTTACTCGCGGTAGTAGATATTCCGGTGCTCGTGCAGAAGCCTGAAGGATGGTGGGCAGATATGCATCTTCCCGGCCTTCGCCGGGTCGAGGGGAGCGGACCGACAGGCTGGAAACAGGCTATCGAGGAATTACCGGACTAGCGCCGCTACCACTGCTCTACAAAAAGGGCGGTACGATTACTTACACCGGGCATACACTTGAGCCTGACCATCCTAGCGATATTGCCTGGCTATCGCCCTATTCTGCTCCGCCACCTTACTATACTTCCGGACGTTTTCTTGGTGATTATTACCCAGAGCCACCATCTCTTCATATTGTTCTTCAGAGAGTTCAGTAAACTCGCTTTTCAATCCATCAGCAATCCTGAAATAATAGTCTGCCCGTGATTCTTCTGCGGCAGCAGCTACCTCATACTGTTGGGCAATCTGCATATAATACTGGTACATCTCTCGCTTATTGTCCGGCGCCGTACAGGAAACCGTACCCGCCAGTAACACACCGGCAACCAGAATTAAAGCAATCCGCCTCATCAATAGACCTCCCTCCTCTCCTCAATAAAGTCCCACCGCAAAGTGAACCCTTGAGACTTATTTTCGTCAACTTTGTTTCATTATACCAAATTATTTCCGGTTAACCGCAATTTAGTGGTAGCTTGAGGTAGATTTTCTTTACCGTAGGCCGATTTAGTCCGCCCCCTCAAATCATGTAAGAACCGGATAATATCCTCACCGGAGCGGTATTTGCGTTTATCGTACCGGTCAAAATGGACGATTTCATCAATCTCCCGGCGATAGTTCGGCACCGGTTCGTAGGCCGGGTAGCCCACGGCGACAATGGTATGTATATCCAGCACCGGCGGTACATCCAGTATTGCCTTTAAAGATTGTACCCATACGCTATCAACGCTGATCCACTGTGAACCCAACCCCAGAGCCGCCACCGCCAGGTGCATATTATGCTGGGCATTCGCCATATTTTTCAGGTAGATTGCCCCCGGATCAGTCTCAAGATGAATAAAATTTGCCGATATGATAGTAGCCTGGTACGTTCTCTTATCCCCCACGACGACTATCAACAACGGGGCATCCTTGAAACCGGGTGAAACCGGCGGACGGCGTAACTGATGGTGTATCAGTTCCTGGCTACGAGTCTGCTCAATTACATGAGCTTCCCGGCGTGGTTCAAGCCAGGCATCCGCAATTTTATTTTGAATCCCCTTATCTCTGACCACGATAAATTCCCACGGCTGGGCATTGGCACCGGACATTGCCCAGCGCCCCGCCTCCAGTATTTTCTCAATGTAATCATCGGGGACCGGCTCCGGCTTGAACCGCCGGACACTCCGCCGATTTCTGACCAGCGTCAGAAACTCATCAATCTGCATAACTTTATTTCTCCCTCCTCTATGACAGTCCTGAACATCGGGACTATCTTTGTGATAATCCCTACTCTGCTTACGGAATCAGCGATGTATTAACAAATGAGGCATGTCTATTTATTGCTTCGTTTGAATCTTTGTGGGTTGCTTTTACCTGAATTACACTCAGAACATAATGTCTGAAGATCACCAATAGCATCAGCGCCAGCTATCACTCTTTACGCTGAACCCTGAGTGTCAGTCTATCTATTGCTATAATTTCCACATCCACATCAACCTCGATATTCTCATCAGCCGATTTTGCCTTCCAGCGCTCGCCTTCCACGAAAACAACTCCCCGCGGTGTCAATGCTTCCACCACCCGGCACTGCCGGCCTATCATCCCTTCTCTACCCGTCACCTGCTTCCGGTGAAAACTGGGGATAAGCGCCTTATGTACCAAAAAAATAAGGGTGCCCGCAATTACTGCCAGGACAATTATAACCGGTAACGGCAGTTTTATTTCAAAATACCGCAACAGAAAGATAACCAGTAACAGGGCAGCTATTTCATCTAACAGTAATACCAGAACTTTAAGCCAGTCCTTAACGGTCACTCTTGTGCGCTTTATATCGCCCTTTTCGCCCATCCGGCATTTCTCCAAGCAGGTACGCCATCAGCACCACTGGCCTAACTCATAATTCGTCGGCTAAAGATGCAGCTCTACAATATCACCGTCTTGAAGAACATGGTCCCGTCTTATCCGGATACCGTCGTGCTTACCCGAACCCCATACCCGGGCGTATTTCAGCCGGACGACGAAATCCTTGTGCACTTCTCGCGCCGCATTCTCCATGGTGCTGCCGTTATCCAGAATTATCGGGTCGTTAAAATCAGGCTTTTGACCCGGCGTCTTGGTGTAAATCCGGATTATATCCAGCAACTGAAAGATTTTAAACTTTAGTTCTTCCAATCCAGTGCCGTTCGTAGCAGAAATAGTTATCACCGGCAGCTGCTCCCCGTACTCTTTCTGCAAAGACGCCAGATTCCGGTGGCTATCATCCAAATCCAACTTATTTCCGACGATTAATGTCTTTCTCCGGCTCAAAACAACCTTGTCCTCAGCCTCATTGATACCAATGCTTATTTTCATATCGTCCAGTTGCTCCAGGATGGCTGCCATCTGAGCCAGCGGCGCATTATTTAAATCTACCACCAGCAGCAGGGCGTCCGCCCGTCGCAGCAGGTGGGGCAGCCAGAACTCAATTGACTGGGGAGCCAGGGGCGGGGTATCGACCAGCTGTATTTTAATATTCTCAAACTCCAGCATGCCCGGGGTGGCGGTGTGCGTGGTAAAGGGGTATTCGGCAGTCGCCGGGGAGGCATTAGTAATGCCGGCAACAAGCTGAGACTTACCGGCATTGGGCAGACCGATGACCGCCACCTGTCCCGCCCCCTCTTTTTCAATGACCATTGATGCCCGATGCACCGCCGACTTCTTATCCATAATCTGGCTCAGCTTGGCAATCCTAGTTCTCAACTCAGCACGCAGGTGGTCAGTCCCCTTGTGCTTGGGCATAATTGCCAGCATTTCTTCAAGGGCAGCTACCTTCTCCGAGGCGGTCTTCGCCAACCGGAAAACCTTTTCGGCTTCAAAGTACTGGGGTGGTAAATTAGCCGGCATGGTCGCTCACAGATACTCCTTTATTTTTCTGGCCAGGTTTTCCGTGATGCCCTTCGCCGCTGCCAGGTCGGTTACCGATGTTTTTTTAATGACGGCTACCGAGCCAAAATGTCTCAACAGGGCACGCTTACGCCCGGGTCCGATGCCCGGGATAACATCCAGTTTAGAGGCGAAAGTTTCCCGTCTACGCACCTTATGATGATAACTAAGAGCAAAACGGTGCGCCTCATCACGAAGTCGTTGCAGTAGCTGCAGACCCGGCGAGCTGTGGGGAAGAACAATGGGCTGGGATACATTGGGAATAAATACCGCTTCGTCTTCCTTGGCTAGACTGGCTGCAGATACCGACCCGGCGCCGGTCTCCCGCATCGCTGAGAGCGCCACATTAAGCTGTCCCTTACCCCCGTCAATCAGCACCAGGTCCGGCAAGGTTCCCCATCTGTCGGGTACCCGGGCATCACTACGCAGACGTTTAAATCGCCGCCGGAGCACCTCCCGCAGCATGGCGTAGTCATCCGTCCCGGACACCGTTCCGATTTTAAAACGGCGGTAATGAGCCGGCTTGGGCCGTCCGTTTTCAAAGACAACCATACTACCTACCGCCGCCTTTCCCTGTATATTGGAAATATCATAACCTTCCATGCGGTTAGGCGCACCGGACAGGTTAAGTTCATTAGCTATTTCCGCCAGGGCTGTCGCCACCACTCTGGGCGCCGCCAGCTTCCTGATTTTAAGTTGCTCCAGACCAAGTCGGGCATTTTTGGCCACAGTGTCCACCAGTTGCTTCTTCTTACCCCGGCCGGGAACCTGGATATCAACCCGACGCCCCCACCTGCCCTGCAACCATTCCTTGATTACGGACATATCTTCCACCGGGTGCTGGAGCAGTAACAACGGCGGAACCTGGGGGCTGGAGCTGTAGAACTGCTTGACAAAATTGGTCATGATTTGGGGTGGTTCCTCATATCGGGTGCCCTGCAGGACAAAGCTCTCTCGACCTATCAGCTTGCCACCACGGATAAAAAAAACCTGGACACAAGCCTGGTCGCTATCCTGAGCAAAGGCAATCACATCCTGCTCGCCGCTTACCGTAGCGGCGCTTCTTTGCCCGGCGATCACCCGGTGTATCGCCTGGAGCTGGTCCCTCAGTATAGCCGCCTTTTCAAAATCCAAGGCTTCCGCCGCCTTATTCATCCCTTCCCCAAGTTTTCGGACGACGATTTCATCCTCCCCTTCCAGAAAAAGGATTACCTGCTTTATCACCTGGGCGTATTCCGCTTTGCCCACCTCCCCGATACAGGGTGCCACACAAAGATTTATATGATACTCCAGACAGGCCCGCCGGTCAGCGCCGGTGATATTTCGGGTGCAGGAACGAAAGGGGAAGATTCCCTTTAGCGCCTTGAGGGTCTGGCGCACCGACCGGGCATCGGCAAAAGGCCCAAAGTACCGCCCGCCATCATCTTCCATACGGCGAGTAACATATACCCTGGGCCAATCTTCATTAAGGGATATTTTAAGATAGGGAAAAGTCTTGTCGTCCTTAAGGCGGACATTATAGTGCGGATGGTGCCTTTTAATCAGGGTTAGTTCCAGGATAATCGCCTCCGGCTCCGATGCGGTTACCAGGAAATCGAGATCGGCTACCCGGGATACCAGTCGCCGCAGTTTTGGTGTCAGCTTCTGCCCGGTGCCAAAATATGACCTGACGCGGTGCTGGAGGTCCGCCGCCTTACCGACGTATAGAATATTCCACTCGGCGTCTCGCATAAGATAGACACCCGGGCTGTGCGGAACCTGTCTCAGTTGATCGGTTATCAGACCTTTCGTCAACCCTATCCCCTTTATCCTTCAGAGAATGACTTTATCCCCTTCCCCTTGTTAAGGGGAAGGGGAATTATGGTTTCTGAAGGGGCTTCGCCCCTTATTTTCCTCCTTATCAGCAATTTCTTGAGAAGAGAATGCTTCAGTCCTCAAACACCTTAACGCCCACCGGTTTGCCAAAACTCCAGTCAGGACAGGCGCTCAAGCCCACCAGGCAGTCCATTTCGGCTCGCAGCTCGACATAGGCAGGAGTGCCTGGTTCCGGACGGTCCCGGTGCAACTGCCACACCAGTTTCCCTTCCGGTCCGGTTATTTCCATGCTCTGCACCAGGTTAAAAGGACTGGGAATATCTTCCGGGGCAATATCATAGCCCTTGAAAGCATCCTGTAGGTTCTCCCAGCACCCGTGATCCGGAATATCCTCCCGGCATTTAGCCCCCAGCCATTTAAAGGTTTCAGTAACCAACGCGTCGCCGGCTGCCATCAGTTCCCAGTAGCGGTCAAAAGCCATCGTACTGCACATGCCGTACTGCAAATCATGAGTGCCCTTATACGTATCTTTGATAATAGTCATCATCACATTGGCCATCTTTGAGTAAAGCCGGTCACCGACACTCAGAAATACCTTGGCATTGTGCGCCTTAGTTCGCGCCTGGTCAAACCTTTCCCGTATATTGTGCCGGTTCAGGGGCACGGTATCGACGGTGGAGTAGGCACTGATACCGATGTGTTGCCCCTTATTAACCACAAATGACCTCCCAGAATTATATGGTATGGTTACTTCTTCAATTACCTTCATTCAGTAGCCTCCTTCATATTTGATGACTATTCTATTGTACTTTGATATATACCGTTAAGACAATTCAAAGCTATTAAATGCTATAATAGAAAGGTTAAAATTTGGCGAGGAGGTTTGAATTGGACATACTGAACAGCTTTCAGAAGGCAGTTGACCGGCACCTGTCTCTCCGCAGTTACCCGATAGCGATTAAGTTTCTGAAGCGTACCGAAGAGTTACCGCCAAACATAGGCCGTCCCGCAAGAGACCTGGGGGAAACTATTAGACCCTGCGTAGGCTGGCACCTCGCCCGGCACAGCGGCTTACCAGTAGCCATGCTACTGGATGACTTTACCACCGCCTGCCCTTCCGGTGTGTTTGTTTTTGGACTGATGGCACCGACACCTGCCTGGCTCGAGGGCGACCTGTCGTGTGGTATTTACTCCGCCACCAGAGAAGCGGCAGTCAACATGGAAAAGCACGTCTTCCGACTTGAGGTCGGTAGCTATGCCGGAGTCGCCTTTGCCCCGCTGGGAAAGGTTAATTTTACCCCCGACCTTATTATGACCTTTTGCAATTCAAATGATGCGCGCCGCCTGATTGTGGCATCAGCCTGGGATACCGGCGAGCCTCTAAAAGTCAGTATTAGCGGGAGAGACCTTTGCTCTGAAGCTATTGTCCAGCCATTTTTATCCCAAAAACCGGCGCTCGCCATACCGTGCCGGGGGGACCGGCAACACGGGGCCACCCACGATGACGAGATTGTATTCACCACACCGATGGCTAAACTAGCAGGAATCGTGACCGGTCTGGAGGAGTTTGAGAAGTCGCACCGCGTCGAATATCTGGGCGAGGAAACTGAGTTACAAAGACGCTATAAAGAAATGGCAAAGATGTTAGATGCAAAACTGGGGAGATGAAATTCAGCAACGCTTTCCCCGGCAACAGCGCCTAAATCCGGATTTAAGCTAAGCGCCGGCTTTTTCTGGAAAACATATATTTGGAAATACCGGTGCTAAACTATTCTACAGAACTTTACCGCCTCGCCCACGGTACCCAATTCACAAATACCAAAGTTCAGATTAAACGCTGATAGCTAATTTGTGAAGTGAATGAATAATATTGTAACCTGTTTAGGCAATATTGACTAGACATAACGTAAATAAAATGGTAGAATACGTTTGCTCGAATGAATTCCGGTAATGTGTCTTCAAAATATATTGGAATATACGGGCGCCTGGTTACCGGTATCGCCGAGAAGTGAGGAGATGTGGTGAAAGAGGCAGTCAACCGTTTCCTAAACTACCTTACCGTCGAAAAAGGCTCTTCGGAAAATACCATTGATGCTTATCGTAACGACCTGTCTGATTTGGTCGGCTTTGCTGAAGAAAAAGCCAAGAAGCGCAGCTTGATGCCGTCATGGGCTGGTTTCACCCGCCAGGAGATGCTGAGCTACCTGCTTCACCTTAAAGAGAGGGGCTACGTGGCAACCACGGTAGCCCGCAAGGTGGCGGCGGCCAAGTCTTTCTTCCGCTTCATGTTGGACGAGGGTCATATAAAAGATAACCCGACACAGGGTATGAGTTCACCCAAGGTAGGGAAATCACTACCCAAACCCATCTCAGATAGCGGAGTCCGCCGTTTACTGGATGAACCAGCCAAACTGGCAACTCCGGAAGCGGATAGGGACAAAGCAATGCTGGAATTATTGTACGCCAGCGGTATGCGGGTGAGCGAGTTAGTATCCCTGAACCTGGGTGATATCGACCTACGGGAAGGCAGCGTACGCTGTTTCGGTAAAGGACATAAGGAAAGGCTTATCCCGATTCATCCGCGAGCAGCCGCCGCTGTAACTAAATATTTAAAGGAATCTCGCCCCAGGCTGGCACGTAATGAGAATGAGCCAGCCGTATTTCTCAATCCCCGCGGGGAGCGATTAACCCGGCAGGGCTTCTGGCAGAAGATAAAAGAGTACACTAAATCAGCTAATCTGGATATGCAGATTAGCCCTCATACCCTGAGACATAGTTTTGCCACCCATATGCTGAGTGGTGGCGCTGACCTTAGGTCAGTCCAGGAATTCCTGGGGCACGCCAATATCTCCACCACCCAGGTTTACACCCGTCTGACCTCAGAACACATCCGGCGTACCTACGAGAAATCCCATCCCCGGGCAAAGTAGCTCGATAGTAAGAGCAGGAGGTAATTGATGCCTGGTAAATCACAACATAAACACGGCAAGCATTCGTCTCGAAACAAAAAACGAATGGGCAGACCGAACCAACCGGTAATGGCCGCCCAGCCAACTCCAACTGAGTCGGCTCGTGAAACCAGTGCACCCCGTCAAATACCTAAAGCCCCGGTCGCCACGGCCGGTACCGCAGTTCAGTATCCTTATATCTTTACTGAATTACGAAGAATAGGTATCCTGTCCGGAGTGATGCTGGTAATTCTTATTATCATTGCCCTGGTTTTAACCTAACTTACGTCTCTTAATATGGGTGCCTATTATGGATTTTGAAGCCGCCAGAGCGACACTAATTGAGCACCTCAGTCCTCAAATAAAAGACAAGCGCGTCTTAGATGCCATGTCTCGTGTTCCACGAGAACTTTTTGTCCCACCGGAGAGTCGGCATCTAGCCTATGAAGATAGTCCACTACCCATCGGCCTCGAGCAGACCATATCACAACCCTATATCATTGCTCTCATGACCGAGGCGCTGGAACTCACCGGCAACGAAAAGGTGCTGGAAGTAGGTACCGGTAGCGGATATCAGACCGCTATCCTCGCCGAATTAGCCCGCCTGGTAATTACGGTGGAGCGCTTGCCGACTCTGGCCCAGGCAACCACGAAGGTATTGGCCGGTCTGGGTTATGCCAATATCAGGGTCCATATCACCGAGAAGAAGTTGGGCTGGCCAGCAACGGCACCCTATGACGCCATCATGGTCACCGCCGGCGCCCCCAGAATTCCGGCGGACCTTCTGGCTCAGTTAGCCCCGGAAGCCCGAATGATAATTCCGGTAGGCTCCCGTTATCTGCAAGAGTTATGTAAAATAACCAGGCACGGTAACAAGAACATAATCGCAAACTTAGGTAGCTGCCGCTTTGTTTCCCTCATCGGCCATGATGCCTGGAACGAGTAAGCAAATATAACGACCGGTCGTCAACTGACCACCAAGGAGTAAGGATGGAAGTTCTGGAAACAATTAAGACCCGGAGAAGCGTCCGCCGATACAAACCTGACCCAGCAGATGACCCGCCAATAGACACCATTCCGGAGGCGACTCGCTGGACGCCATCCCGGACTATCCGCAAACAGAACCCAAATCAACACCAGGAAAAGAGCTTACTGAAATCGTCTCTCACGATAAATACGGATATCGACCATGAGATATAAATGGTGGATTATCATCTCAACTGGCTTGTTCAGTATCGGCATGGCGTTCGGTCTGGCGGTACCGGTTAGTACCGGCAATATCCTTTCTGAAGAACTATTCTATCTTGAAGAACTGGCTAAACTGCTGGAGCCATTTAAAGCCTCCACCGCCGCCTTTATCTTCTTCAAAAATATTTCCGCGGTACTGGTGAGCTTCATGTTTAGTCCGCTTCTCTGTTTGCTTCCGATACTGACATTAACTTTTAATGGCTTTCTGCTGTCTTTTATCTCAGTCGCGGTGATAAAAGAGAATTCACTGGGTTTACTGGTGGCCGGTCTACTTCCCCACGGCATTTTTGAAATCCCGGCGCTCATTATCGGTGAGGCCGCCGCACTCAGCTTCGGCTCCATGATAATAATAGCCGTATTCAGCAAGCAAAGCAGAGGACGATTACCGGCCCACCTGAAACTAAGTTTACGGTATATGCTGCTATCTTTTGCCTTACTTGTGCCGGCAGCTATCATTGAAACGTTTGTTACCCCACTATTTTTAAACTAGCTAAGGAGGATGCGCTATGAATGAACTAGGTCTGGTAGCTCCTTTCTGGTTACTCGTGCTGATATGGCTCGCCCGGATTATCTGGCTGGTTATCATCTGCACTCTACTGGCATGGCTTGGCATAAGAGTAATGGACGCCCTGACTCCACATATTCCCAAGCGCCAGCTTATCGGTGAAAACCCGGTTGCCACCGGACTACTCATCGCCGGTTTTTTTATTCTGGTTGGCCTTGTCATTCACGGGGCAACCACGGCGCCAACCGTTATCGGCGGACCGCTACTTACCTACTTCTTTAATTTTAGACAGCTGGGACTACTGGCGGTAAGCTTCCTAGCAAGTCTGCTAGTCGGTCTCGCCCTGTTCCACCTTCTTGATAAGATGACCCCCAAAATACCTTTTGCCAGCATCAAGCAGAATCCGGTAGCGGTCGGTATCTATGTCTTCGGCTACCTTGTTTTCTTTGGCCTGATACTTCACGCCGCACTGACGACGCCGCTATGATTACTGTCTATTTGTCAGGTGAAGATAAAGTAGCTGGATAAAGTCTTTAACTTCACCTGATACAGAATCGTATTTTAAGGAATATCGTGTTCCGGATAAAGATTTTACTAACTCTAATTCTGGTTGTTGTCCTGGTCACCACCAGTTATGCCGCGGCAACCCCGTCAAAGGGTTTTCGGGAGCTAAATGATGAACTCTTTGACGACTGGGAGATATGCCGCACCCGGGCTTCCGGTAATGACGGATTCTACCAGATAACCGATACCTCCTTTCGTCCGGTGATAGTTTATGAGAGTCTGGGACAAAAAGCGTCACTAGCTTATCGACTCGGTAAACAGCTCGCCCAAGAATATCCGGACCCGCTGCAGAGGGCAGAGATGATATTTAGCTTTGTCCGGAACAAAGTACGCTACGCCACTGATATAGACCAGTTCAAACTTAAAGAGTTCGCTCAGAATGCCGATGAACTGGCCGCAGTTATTATGCAAAATGGTTTTGGTTACGGTGATTGTGAAGACAGCACCGCTTTACTGGCGGTCATGTATAAGGCCGCCGGATACCGCACCGCCATCGCCGTGGCGCCCGGCCATACTGCCACCATGGTTTACCTGCCCGCTTACCGGAAGACGCCGGTAGTCTTTGAGATTGAAGGAGAGCCGGGGTGGATATGGGCGGAAGCCACCGGCAAAACCAACCCGTTGGGCTGGGCAGCCAAGGAATTTATCGGCACCGAGGTAGCCACCTACGAGATAGGCAAAGAGACCGTCGTCCAGACCGTACCGGCAACTAAGCCTTCAGCCGCTGTCAGCCAGACCGGCGGCGGCGGTTCATCTCTACCGTTTCCCTTCTTCGGCGTAATAGGTCTGCTGTGGTTCATGTCCCTGTTTAGAAAACGCCGTACTCGCTAACCACTTGACCCGGAAGCCATTAAACAATAACCGTCCTGAAAAAGATAACCGGTGACCTATCCCCATAACCCCCTCCTTTTTACCCAGTCGCATCGCTCCCCGCATGCTTCGGCGGAATTACCATCAACCGAGGTATATTGTCAACCTGTATATTCCGTTTAAATATCTCATGTCCCGCTTGTCCGATCATAGGATTACACTGCATATACGATTTATCCACTGGGTCGCTACGGCATTATAACAATATGAACTAGCAAGCTCTTTTTTTGTTTGAGGTAGGATGGATTTAACGGGCACCAAAGTCAGGTAAAATAAAGAGACGGAG
>CAYFGR010000029.1:0-14809 GCA_964343135.1 uncultured Dehalococcoidales bacterium | reverse complement strand
GAGATAGGGGGATTCGAACCCCCGACCTCTGCGATGCGAACGCAGCGCTCTCCCGATTGAGCTATATCCCCACGCTACCGTAAAAAAAATTATATCACATATTAGCTAACTTATTAACCCTTGACCAACCCGCTTCGGTTTATCAATTATCAGGGCTGGCCGATAGTTGATGGGATATCTTCCTTGCCAGTCACCATCAATATTGCTATACTGAATGTGCCATTTAACCAGTATGAGCCAGACTATGACCTACGAAACAATTATCGGACTGGAAGTACATGCGCAGCTTTTGACCAGGACCAAGATGTTCTGCCGCTGTAACGCCGACTACGCCAGTGCCCCACCCAACACCCACGTCTGCCCGGTATGTCTGGGAATGCCCGGCGTGCTGCCCGTAATTAACCGACAAGCGGTGGAATATACCATCATGGCCGCCCTAGCACTGAACTGCACCATTGCCGAACACACCAAATTTGACCGCAAGAACTACCCCTATCCCGACCTGATGAAAGGGTATCAGATTTCACAGTACAATGCCCCCTTTGGCTATGACGGATGGCTAAATATCGATGTTGATAGCACTACGTTGCGGGTGGGCATAACCCGGGTACACCTTGAGGAAGACGTCGCCAAACTGCTCCATCACACTGCGCCCGGCGGAGATTCCTACAGCCTGGTAGATGTCAACCGCTCCGGGACACCCCTGATGGAGGTTGTCAGCGAACCTGACCTGCGTTCCCCGGAAGAAGCCCGTCAGTACCTGATAAAGCTGCGCGGTATACTCCAGTATCTGGGTGTATCCACCGGCAACATGGAGGCAGGGAGCTTCCGCTGCGACGCCAATATCAGCATCCGTCCGGAGGGCAGCTCAAAATCTTATACCCGGGTTGAAGTTAAAAACATAAATAGCTTCAAGGCAGTCTATCAAGCCCTGGATTACGAAGCCCGGCGGCAGCGGAAAGCCGCCGCCGAAGGCAAGAAACTGATTCAGGAGACCCGGGGTTGGCTAGAGGCAAAGGGGGAAACCATCTCCCAGCGCAGTAAGGAATATGCCCACGATTACCGTTACTTCCCGGAACCTGACCTACCACCGATGACGGTAAGCCGGGAATGGGTGGACGAAATAAGCTCAAGACTAACCGAGTTACCGGAAACCAGGCGCAAACGTTTTATAGACGAATACAAGCTGCCGCCATATGATGCCGATTTACTTATAAGCTCCAAGGCAATGGCGGATTACTTTGAAGATTGCCTGAAAACCGCCTCGTTTCAGAAACTACCACCGGACAAAGCCACCAAAGAAGTGAGTAACTGGCTTTTAGGTGAGACCAGTCGTATAATGAATGTTAACAGCATAAATATTGACGATCTCAGAATAAAGGTCAGCCCCGAGCGTCTCTGCGGGCTAATATTGAGCAGCCACGGCGTGATTAATGTCGCCACGGCAAAATCAGTATTCGAAGAGATGTTTAAAACCGGAAAGGATGCCGCGGATATTATCCGCCAGTGGGGACTCAGCCAAATCAGTGATACCGGGGAAATTCGGCAGGTGGTCCTCCGGGTGATAGGCGCCAATCCCGGTGCGGTGGCTGATTTTAAGACGGGCAAGGCGCCGGCATTAACTTTCCTGGTGGGGCAGGTAATGAAAGTTACCCGGGGTCGTGCCAACCCAAAGTTAGTAAACGAACAATTGAAGGTAATATTAGAAGAGGGATAAAATGCAAACCTACTTAAATGTGGCTCAGATACTGTTAGCCGTTGCCCTGATTGCAATTGTGCTACTGCAAATCAAGGGTGGTGGGTTAGGCGGTATCTTCGGTCAGGCTGATACTGTCTACCGGACCAAACGAGGCGTGGAGAAAACCATGTTTCAACTTACCATCGCCCTCGTCGTGCTATTCATCATCATCTCGCTGGTAGCCCTTAAAATAACCTAACCCATTAAATTATGGAAACCATCATAACCTTGACCACCGATTTCGGTTTGACGGATGCCTATGTCGCGGCTATGAAAGGAGTGTTGGTCAGCGTTAATCCGCGGGTAAAGTTAATTGATATTTGTCATGCCATCCCGCCCCGGAATATTAATCAGGCAGGCTTTGTCCTGAGTACGGCATATCCCTTCTTCCCCGAGCGAACAATTCACCTGGTAGTGGTTGACCCCGGGGTTGGTACTGAGCGGCGGGCAATTATCCTGAGAACGCCAATGGCTGACTTTATCGCCCCGGACAACGGCGTCCTGAGCTACGTAATCAGCTCATTGACCAGGACGTTACCCGAAGTAGTCAACCGGCAAATAGAGCTGGGGCCGGAACTGGAAGCCGTAGCCATCACCAGACCTGAGTTCTGGCGGTCACCGGTTAGCCCTACCTTTCACGGACGAGATATCTTTGCTCCGGTAGCCGCTCGGCTCTCCCTGGGATGCTCACCGGCAGACTTCGGCGAGACGATAACCTCGGTCACCATGCTGCCGCTCTCTTTCCCCTGCCGGGTATCGGATGGCTCAATAGTGGGACAGGTCCTCCATATTGATAGCTTTGGCAATCTGATTACCAATATCCACTACGGTGACCTGCCGGAACCGGAAGCGGCAATAATCGTTGATATCGGCAATCACGTTATCAAGGGGTTAAATCGCACCTACGCCGAAGGCGAAGGGTTACTGGCTCTTATCGGCAGCAGCGGCTATCTAGAGGTAGCTTTAAACAGCGGTAGTGCCCGTAACTGGCTTGATGCCGGGATTGGCAGCGAAGTTAGAGCAAGAACGGGAAGGTAGCTCATGAATTATCCGGTTTGCGGAAAAGAAGCGAGGGCCCAAATTAACTATCATACACCTATACCGTCGCTCGGCACGAAAAATAATACTAGACAAAGGAGAATATTATGTCGCTAAAAATCTGGTTACAGTTGATCAGACCCCAGTTCCTGGTACTATCCGTCGTGCTGGCATTTCTCGGCACAAGCATTGCCGCCTATTACGATGCCTTTCATTTTGGCCATGCCCTGCTCGCCACTCTCGGCCTGCTGCTGATGCACATCAGCGTACAGGCGCTCAATGACTATTTTGACTACCGCAGCGGTATCGACCTGGAGACGCCCAGAACCCCCTTCAGCGGTGGTAGCGGCATACTACCGGCGGCTCTACTCTCACCAGAACAGGCGCTCTGGATGGGAATAATCTCTTTACTGCTGGCAATACCTATCGGTATCTATTTCATCTTGGTTAGCGGCTGGCTCCTCCTGCCCCTGCTCTTAATTGCCGCCATCACCGTGGTGCTTTATTCCCCACTCATACTCAAGATGCATTGGCCAGAATGGTCCGCCGGATTAGGGCTGGGGATATTACCCGTTTTAGGACTATATTTTGTGCAAACCGGCGAGTATACCCTGCCGACGCTGATAGCCGCCATACCCTCTGGCATCCTGGTACATAACCTACTCCTGTTGAACGAGTTCCCGGATGCGGAAGCCGACAGTAAAGCGGGTAGAAAAACGCTGCCGATAACTATAGGTAAACCAAAGGCGGCTATCGTGTATTCGGCGCTAACCATCCTGGTCTATTTGTGGATAATCGGCGCGGTGGCGGCGGAGGCGATGCCCGCTTTCTCGTTAATCGCCCTGCTGACACTCCCCTTAGCGATAAACGCGATTAAGGGGCCGCAAACGCCTGACGATATGGGCAAGCTGATACCGGCGATGGCAAATAATGTCATCGTCGTCCTACTGACTCAGGTACTGCTGGGCATCGGCTATATTCTGGCCGGGGTCTTTTAGGTGGAGGGCTTCGCCGGTTAACCTTATTCCACCAACTTTAATCCAGTATGGGGGTGCTGCTTTGACCGCACGCCACAAATCAGAACCCAAAAAACCGCTTCATAAAATATTTACCGCGGTGCCGCCACGCTATGACCGGGTCAACCACATCATAACCCTGGGTCTGGACAGCCTCTGGCGGCGCAAGACGGCTCGCGTGTGCCTGTCGGCAAAACCGGTAAAGATGCTTGACCTGTGCTGCGGCACCGGTGACTTGGCAATTAATATCGCCGGACTGGCTGACTATGCTCTGGAAATTACCGGCATTGATTACAGCCTGCCCATGCTGGAGATAGCCAACCGGAAAGCCGAACGTTCGACGAGCCGGGAAAAAATATCATTTATCCACGCTGACGTGGCTGACTTACCTTTCCCTGACGGGTATTTTGACGGCATCGGTATCTCGTTTGCCTTTCGGAACCTAACCTATAAGAATCCGCTGACGCCGCGCTACCTGGCAGAGATACTGAGAGTCCTCGGCCCCAACGGCCTATTTATCATTGTGGAGAGTAGCCAGCCCCGAAGCCGATTAATACGGAAACTATTCCGTTTCTACCTGCGCTGGTTTGTCTTTCCGTTGGGATACCTGGTCTCGGGCAACCGCCCCGCCTACCGCTACCTGACCGAATCAGCCGCCCGTTTCTACACGGCAGAGGAACTGAGCAAGCTCCTGGTCAAAGCCGGCTTCCGTGAGGTGTCTTTCCAGAGGCTATTTTTCGGCGCCACGGCAATACACGTCGCCACCCGGTCAGGAGTACGGCCCAGCGCCGGCGGGCTCTGCTAAATCCGGTTTTCGATGCAGTATTCTCGCAGGTTATTCAGGGCGGCAAAGAACTCCTTCATCATCGCGCTTGCCACGAACATCCCCTTGTGGGTTACCGCAATCTGACCATTATCCTTAACCAGCCCGAAGCGCCGGAAGAAAAGCAGCTCGAATCGTAATTTTTCATTAATGTTGCCCTTGAACCGCCGGTAGAACTTTTCCGGGTCCAAGGTCGTGCCAAAGAGCTTGGTCAGCATGTAGTAGCGGAGGTGTTCTCTCTCGGAAAGCTCCCGCCAGCGCACTATGGGCAGATTACCACCGTTAACCAGCTCGTCGTACCTCTCCACGGAAAAGGTGTTCACGAAAAAGTTCCCTTTAAGAAAACTAACCGCACCGGCGCCGACACCAATGTAGTCGTCGTAATCAATGATGTACTCGTCAATCATCCGGTCGCCGCGGGAAAAGCACCAGGCAGTTGATGTCTTATAGCCGGCCTCGGAAAACTCTTTCAGGAGAATGTCGTAGAAATCCTTTTCCCGTGAGTTATCCACCCGCCGGAACCGTCTTTCCAGGGCGCTCATCTTATGCGGCGACGGCATCAGGGGATAGAAGGTAGTCTGGTCAATACCTATGGCTTTAAAGATGGCGATATCAGCGGCAAACTGTTCAAGAGACTGGGTGGGGAAATTGAAAATAAAATCGGCGTTTACGGTATCGAAACGACCCTGAGCCATATTTAGCTTCTCCCTGGCTTCCTCTCCAGTACCGACCATTCTTCCCATAGATTTCAGAACATCATTGTCAAAACTCTGCACACCGATGGACAGCCGATTAACACCCGCCTTCTGAAGCAATGCTATATTATCTTGGTTCAACTCACGGTGCGTTGTCTCCAGAGAAATCTCTTTTACCGCAAAGTTCTCTCTGAGAAAGTCAATAAAACTGACAAGCTCGTCCATCTGTACAGTGGGGGTACCACCGCCAAAGTAGAAATTAGAAAAACGGAAACCCCGCTGGATATAGAGAGCTATTTCCTTTCTCAGGTTCTGAAAGTAGCGCCGCGCTCTATCTTCGGTAAACAAATACCGGTTGAAGCAGCAGAACGGACAAAGGGTTTTGCAGAAAGGGATGTGAATGTATAGTGATATCCAGTCGTCCTGACTGGTTTCAGCCTCAGTGACGGCTGGTTCCCCCAGCTCACTACCGAAGCGTAAAAACTTCCTGCCTTCCCGCCGGGTAACAAAACCGGCAAAGTTAGCCAGTGCCCTGACCAGTCTTTCGTCTTTACCGTACATCTAAATCACTTATAATCAACATAAGATTACCCGTCCGCCTACTCTACCACCACTCCGGTGCCATACGCTAGTATCTCAGACGCACTTTTCCACATAACCAACCTCCGCTTTAAAGAGTGAACTCGTCATGATGCGCAAAGCCCTTTTCATTATCAGTGAAACGGATCCTGGTAGCCGTCAACCGATAGAATTTAACATTAAAGGTCTTTGGTAAGCCGACAGTAAAGGGTAACTTTTCCAGAATTTTATCCAGGTGCCGGACTATGCCGGGGAAGGGCGAGGACATTAACTTCAAGTACGGTACGGTGAAGGGATATTTGGCGGCATAAGTCGCCACTGCCCTGGTCATATCATCCTCCGCAGTAACCAGTTCCGCTTTACCCTCCATCTGGATACCCTTTATCTTCCGCCAGTCGTGATAGTCTTCGTTCACGGTAACGCCGACCACCGGGTTTCCGGTAATATCTATGGAGTGACGGCTTTCCGGGTCGGACAGGAAATAGAGGGTAAATCCGTCATTGGCGTAGAACACGGACGCCGCCCATGGTGTGCCGTCTTGTGCCGTAGCCAGGGCCATCGTGTAATGCTCCGCCAGGTATTGGAGCGTCGTTTCCTTAAGTTTGGATTTTTTTGCCAACCCCACACCCATTATTTATTAGTAACCCTATCCCCGTTCCCTTCACTATGGAGAAAGCAGTCATGCAGAAGCAGCCTAACCTCTCTTTGCTTCTCCCCTAGCACCAGGTTACCGCCGGCGCTTCCACACCGTTCCTTCAGGAGTATCCTCAAGAACAATGTTAAGCTCTAAAAGTTTATCTCGTATTTCATCGGCGTACTGCCACTGTTTCTTGTCTCGTAAAACTCTCCGGGTTGAAGCGACAAGCTCAATTATTAACTCAGCGTCATCCGGTATCTCATTTACGGGGATTTCCTCTAAATCCGCTGTCACACGCCATTGATTGATTGAAATCAATAACTGCCGCAACGGTTCGATATCAACCGGCGGTAGCCCGCCTTCTTCAAGTGTAAGTCCCACTACCGTCGCTAACTCCCGGAGCGTCTGACGTGCGCCGGTGACATCATACCCTCGCTCGTCAGCCCGGTTAATATCACGCGCTAAATCAAACAGGGTTGCCAATGCCTGAGCCGTATTAAAGTCATCGTCCATCACAGCAATGAAACGCTGGCGATAAAGCTGAATATCAATATTACCGCCAACGGCGCCCCCGCCGTTTTCATGGTGAGCCGCCTGGCGAAGTCGCTCCGCGCCCTTCTCCGCCGCCCCCAGCGCTTCCTCGGAGTAGGTGAGCGGGCTGCGGTAGTGAGAGCCGAGGACGAAGATACGAATGGCATCGGCGCTGTACTGCTGAAGCGCCTGCTTTATGGTTACCAGGTTACCCAGCGACTTGCTCATTTTCTCCTCACCAAGCTGGAGCATACCATTATGCAGCCAGTACTTAACGAAGGGTATGGTGCCGGTAAAGCACTCCGACTGGGCTATCTCGTTCTCATGATGGGGGAAAACCAGGTCCTGACCACCGCCGTGAATGTCAATGGTCTCACCCAGATATCTCAAGGACATGGCGCTGCACTCGATGTGCCACCCCGGTCTGCCCTCCCCCCACGGGCTGGTCCATGACGGCTCACCCGGCTTGGATGCCTTCCATAGGGTAAAATCCATTGGGTATTCTTTACCTTCACCAGTTTCAATACAGACGCCCGCCATCATCGATTCCAGATTACGGTGAGACAGTTTACCGTAGTCGGCGACACTTCTCACCCGGAAATAGACGTCACCCCCCGCCGCATAGGCATATCCCTTATCCACCAGCCCCTGTATCACCTCGATAATTTTTGGAATTTCCGAGGTAGCCCGCGGATTAACGTCCGCCGGCATGATATTCAGAGCGGCCATATCGGCAAAAAAACCGGCGGCGTATTGCTCCGCCAGCTCCCCGGGAGCGACTCCAAACTTGTTCGCCCGGTCAATTATCTTGTCGTCAATATCGGTAACATTCTGCACATACCTCACGCCATAGCCGCGGAACTTGAGATAGCGCCGGATAACGTCAAAGGTAATGTAGCTCATGGCATGACCGATATGAGAGTCATCATACGGAGTAATTCCGCAGACGTATAGCTTAACCTCGTCACCCTGTGGCAAAAACTCTTCTTTTTGCCCGGTAAGCGTGTTATATACCTTCATTCTGGCTCCCCTCAACGTCAGCCATACCCTTCTCTAACTTCACTTTCCCCTCATCACCCGTAACCCCAGGCAAACACAGGACGCGGTTCCGTAATCAGGAAAATGGACGGCTTCATTCATATGTTATATCACTTCTTAATCCGAAATATTATCAATTAAAGCCACGGCGCCAGCAGCTATCCCCTCCCCCCGGCCGATATAACCTAACTGCTCCGTAGTCGTCGCTTTTACGCTGACTTTACCGATTTCAATTCCCAGTGTCCCACTCAGCTTGTCCCTCATCTTACCGATAAATTCGCTCAGTTTGGGTTGCTCCGCCATAATGGTGGCATCGATATTACCCACCCGCCAGCCGTTTTCCGCCAGCGTTTCCCTTACCTTTCCGAGCAGAACTAGGCTGGAGATATCCCGGTACAGCTCCTGACCGGGTGGAAAATGGCGGCCGATATCACCCAGCGCCGCGGCGCCAAGCAGGGCGTCCATAATGGCATGGGCCAGAACATCGGCATCACTCCAGCCGTCCAGTCCCTTGTTGAAGGGTATCTCAACCCCTCCCAACATCAGTTTCCGCCCCGAAACCAGCCGGTGAACATCATAACCGGTACCGATGCGCACTTTACTTTTCACGCCTCCGCCATAATATCTCCGCCAGAGTTAAATCATTGGGAGTGGTTATTTTAATATTATCATAAGAACCCGGGTAGAGTTTAACTTTATAGCCCAGTCGCTCCACCAGGGAAGCATCATCGGTTACGTCATCGTTAACCCGCTGGTAGACTGCAGATATAATATCAAGGCAGAATACCTGCGGGGTCTGCACCGCCCACAGATTTTGACGTGGCAGCGTCTCACGGACAAGCCTGTCGTCTCCCGCCACCTTGATGGTATCGCTAACCGGCATGACGGCCACCGCCGCCCCGGTTTCCCTGGCTGCCGCCAACCCGTGCTGAATCAAATCGACGGTAACCAGTGGCCGGGCACCGTCATGAATGACCACCCACTGGCAATGGCTGAGCCAAGCCAGCCCGGCAAGCACTGAATCTTGACGCCGTTTGCCGCCGGCACAAACGTCAGTTACTTTTGACCAGTCATGTCGGTTTACCAGTTCACGTCCCTGCGCCAGTTTCTCCTGACTCAGCACGATAACAATCTGGTCAATAAGGTTACACTCCTGGAAAGTATCAATCACCCGACTCAGCACAGGCGCACCGCCGAGCAGGGCGAATACCTTATCCACGCCCCCCATCCGCCACCCCTCTCCCGCCGCCACAATAACGGCACCTGCTTTTTGATGGTTATATTCGTTCATGCCTGACTTGATTATAAGGTAAAAACCAGTGTCATATCTACTATTAGATAATAGGCATAATTTATTTTAGAACCCTATCTCCCCTTCTTGTCATTGCGAGTCCTCCCGTTGAAGAACGAAGCAATCTCTATCTCAATATCTGGCAACCCACCCCCTTATCCCCCTCTCCTTAATAAGGAGAAGGGGAAATAGTTCTTTAAAAGAGGGGCTGACGCCCCTCTTAAACGCCCCGTTTTTGGGGGTCGGGAGGGGTATCTACTACAGGATAAGCAAAGAGTGATACGAGGGCGGCGGGTGGGAAAAGATAGCAAAGAATAAAAAAGAAGGGCTTCACCTCTCTTATATGTCAAAATCCCCTTCCCCTATTAAGAAGTTACCTGGTACTGGGATTAAAAGGGGGCTTCGCCCCTTTTAGAAATTCTATTCCCCCTCCCCTTGATAAGGGAAGAGGGTCAGGTCACTAGGCAATCCCTGAAGTTGTTAGGGATTTGAATTTATTTCGGCTTTAGAAATTAGAGTTTAGCATTTCACAAAAGAATGGGGGTGAGGGGCTAGTAAACAATCCGACGTAAGTCAGGTATGGATTAGAAGATGCTACAATAGAGTGCTTATCCAGGAGGTATGTGGTAATGAAAGTAAATAATAATCTTGATACTGAGCTTGTTCAGATACTACCCGGAGTAGTTAAGCGTGACGTTATTAACGCCGATAATGGGGCGCCAAATCTCTGTATACGTGTCTTCGAAGTTGAGCCGGGTAGCTCAACCCCACCTCATTCTCACCCGTGGGAACACGAGGTATTTGTTCTTTCCGGTCGGGGGTGGTGGTGGGCGAGGGAGGAGAAACTCAAATAGCCAGGGATAGCGTTGTCTTTGTCCCCCCTGATGAGCATCACTGCTTTGTCAATAACAGCAATGAGCCTCTGCGGTTTATCTGCGTTATTCCGGTGGGGACTTAAGATACACGAATCCATAGACCAATTACAGCGTAGGCACATCGTTCACTCATTCCTTCGAGGTTAATGTATTCTAATCCAATTTTTTCATGAAGAGGGTAATCAGTTGGATATGCTATGGCTGGACTTCCTTCTGCTGTGCCAAAAGCTTCATTAACCTTTGGTCCAACCTACGATTTATCATGAATTCAGCCACTGTCCAGGGCACTAGGTCTTTCCAAGGCTTATTGTTGATGATCTAGTCTGTAATGAAGGCAAAAGAAAATTTGACTCTTGAGAATTGAGGCACGCGCTTAGTCGCATAGCCGGCTCGCTTGAATAGTCTTCTCGCAAGCTCACTATGATAGCACACCGGGGAAAACGGGGGACAAAGGCTTTCCACTAATTTAGTCCAGTTGTCATACCGACTATTAGTCTCGTCAATCTGTACAACTTCGGTCCTCGATTGCAAGCTTTGATCCTTCAAGGTACGTTCAATCATACGTGCCCGCTCCTCACTAGTAGATGGGTTATCT
The DNA here is from genome assembly GCA_964343135.1 of uncultured Dehalococcoidales bacterium. Lineage (GTDB taxonomy): Bacteria > Chloroflexota > Dehalococcoidia > Dehalococcoidales > JAUYDJ01 > CAYFGR01. Next base: position 3,953 of record CAYFGR010000029.1, on the reverse strand, counting down.
CTACGATGAGAAATCTCTGCCGCTCCAACAGCAATAATAAGATGCGATCTACTTTCGGTCAGAATAGATTTTACCACTTCCAGATAGCCCTTATGGAATATGGGAAAACGTCCTAACTATAAGCAATTACTGACTGCCACATAGTCCACTCCATAAACCTGAGAATCTCAGCCACCTAAGAGTAGAGAGGCAACTACTTTCCAACTCCATTATTTGCCAGGGTAAGTCGGACAACATTCTTTGTATTTGTGATTAAGCGTGCTCATTCTTGCCTCCTACTTAGAACTTGAGAGTAGTCCCACCCCTATCGCCTCCCTCAGGGTACTGACCGGGATAAGCTCTATTCCCCCGGGCGCCGGTATCCCGGCAGTGCCGGTCCAGGGCGTCAGGCAGCGCTTGAAGCCAAGTCGCACCGCTTCATTAACCCGCCGGTCCAGATGGGCGACCGCCCTTAATTCCCCACTCAGCCCCACCTCACCCACCACCACCAATTGCGGGTCAATCCCAACATCACGGAAGCTGGAAGCAATGGCCAGGGCAATGCCCAAATCAGCCGCCGGTTCACCAATCCGCAGACCGCCGGCAACATTGACGATAATATCCTGGTTACCCAGTTTTAAGCCGAGTCGCCGCGTCAGCACTGCCGTAATCAGAAGCAGCCGGTTAAAATCAGCGCCGTTGACGGTACGCCGCGGCAAGCCAAAACTAGTGAAGTTGGTCAGCGCCTGTATCTCCACCAGCATGGGACGGCTGCCTTCCAGAACCGGCACCACCGCCGAACCGATGGCTTCGCCGCCGCGCTGCGCCAGGAATACCTGTGACGGATTTGCCACCTCAATCAAACCCTGTGATTTCATCTCAAAGACGCCTATCTCGTTGGTTGAGCCAAAGCGGTTCTTCACCCCGCGCAGCAGACGGTAAGCGCTAAACGGCTCACCCTCAAGGTAGAGCACCACGTCCACGATGTGCTCCAGTACCTTGGGGCCGGCAATAGCGCCGTCCTTGGTGACATGCCCGCTAACCAGGATAGGTACGGCGCCGGACTTTGCCCAGTGCATCAAACGCTGAGTACACTCCCGCACCTGGGCAATACTGCCCGTCGTTCCCTCTAACTCCGGCAGAGAGACCGCCTGAATGGAATCGATGATAATCAGCGCCGGTGAAAGCCCCTCAAACTGATTTAGAATAATATCGAGATCGGTCTCCGCCAGCAGGTAGAGGTCATCACCCTCCACACCCAGGCGTTCCGCCCTGAGTTTAATTTGATGCTGCGTTTCCTCAGCGGCAACGTACACTACCCTGCCCCGGGACTGGGCGTGCAACGCCGCCACCTGAAGCAGCAGAGTTGATTTACCGATACCCGGCTCGCCGCCGATAAGCACCAGTGACCCCGCCACCAGTCCACCACCCAACACCCGATTAAACTCCGCCGGGAGCAGTGGCAAGCGGTCGGTAGTCTCAGCCGCAATCTGAGAAAGCTCTAGAGGTGGGTTGAACGAAGAAAAAGCCTTAATGGAAGGCGCTGGGGTAGTTTTCGCCGTTTCCGCAAAACTGTTCCATTGCTGGCAGTTCGGGCAGCGCCCCAGCCATTTAAGGCTCTCCTTACCGCACTGCTGACAGACAAAGACAGTTCTGGCGCCGGACCTGTCTGATTTGCCCATAGCTTGACTTTAGCCGATTTCAGGTGGTAATGCAAGGGTAATTTGAAGGGATTATTTACTAATCCCCCACCCTCTATCACTCTCCCTTTAGCAAGTGATATAATTACCTGGGGTAGATAATATGAGTTTTTCGGTTCCAGATACTTGTGCATGCGAATTCGTGACACGGGCTCACGGAGTTTGACAATCCTGCGTACAAGGACCAGATTAAGAGCAAGTTGGGGCATGTGCAATTACGCGGCAGTACCTCGTAAAATAAATAAAAGTGAGGGAATCACCTGATGGCTAAGCTAACCGGTGAAATGAAGACAATATTCGGAAAGCAGTTAGCGGTTATTGCTACGGTAAGCAAGGAAGGAACCCCGAATGTTGGGCCTAAAGGTTCGATACACGTGGTTGATGATGAAACGCTTGGCTATTCGGAAAACGTAAGCGAGAAAACGCTAAGAAACCTTAAAGAAAATCCTAAGGTAGCAATAATGGTTGCGGACCGGGAAAATAGAGACGGCTACCAAATCAAGGGCACAGCAGAATTATTAACCAGCGGAAATTTCTTTGAACAAGTGACCAAGAGGCAGGAGGAAAGAAAGAAGCCACTTCCTAAATATGCGGTTAAGGTTAAGATTGAAGAGATATATTCTGTCCGCCCGGGCAAGACAGCACAGAAAATTGCATAAAGCCACTGCTGTCTCGCTGCGCTACGTCTGAATGGACATGGGGATTTATCCTAAACAGATATCCAGACACCTTGTCCACGCCTAATTGCACAATTATTCGGTTTATGCCTTCCAGGATATCCCGTCAGTATTCAAACCTCAAATAGACCTCCGGGAATTTCAGCTAATACATTTTACTTCAGTCACACTTAAAACGTATTTCTCGCGTATTTCAGTGCTTCCAGGCTCGCTCTAAACCCCGGCTCTTGCGGCATACTCTAAAACAAACTTTACCGTCAATTGTTGCATCCACAAGGGGGGAGAGAAAGGGGTTTTTTTAAAGAGGCGCGATAAATAATCCAGCCCAAACTAAAGGGTAGGCGACAGCACAATATCAGCCTTAACTTAGCATGCCCAGAAATACACCACCGGCAATCGCCGCGCCGATAGCTCCCGCCACGTTGGGCCCCATGGCATGCATGAGCAGGAAATTTCTGGGGTTCGCCTGCTGCCCCATTTTCTGGACGACCCGGGCGGACATAGGTACCGCCGAGACACCGGCCGCGCCTATCATCGGGTTAATTTTGGTCTTGGAAAAGAGGTTCAGTAGCTTCGCCATTAGCACACCCGCGATTGTCGCCGTGGCAAAAGCTACTATTCCCAGTGCCAAGACCAGCAGGGTTTCGGACTGGAGGAAATTCTGAGCCGTCATGGTGGCACCTATAGCCAGCGTCAGGAATATTGTCAGGACATCAATGAAAGTGGTTTGCGCCGTCTTACTCAGCCTGTCAGTAACGCCGCTGGTCATGAACAGGTTCCCCACCATGAACATGCCAATGAGCGGGGCGGACATGGGAACAAACAATACGACAATCACGGCAGCCACTACGGGGAATATTACCTTCTCTACCGTGGAGACTTCGCGTAACTGCGGCTTCATGTATATCGCCCGCTCTTTTTGGGTAGTAAGCATCTTTATTATTGGCGGCTGAATAACCGGTACTAATGCCATGTAGGTATAGCAGGCGACCGCCGTCGCCCCGATTATGTGAGGCGCCAGCAGAGAGGTTACATAAATGGTGGTTGGGCCCTCAGCGCCGCCGATTATTCCGATAGATGCTGCCTCGGAGATATCAAAGCCAAAAAACAACGCCGCAAAAAAGGCAAAATAGACACCAAACTGGGCGGCCGCCCCCAAGAGCAGGGTTTTGGGATTGGCTATCATCGGGCCAAAATCGGTTAACGCCCCCAGACACAAAAAGATGAGGGGGGGTATTATCTGCCACATAATGCCGTAGGTGAATATTCGGGAAAGCAATCCTAGCGGCGTGGCTGGTATCTCCGCCGGGTCGGTCTGGGCGGTGGTTACCATTATGGCCAGTACCTCACCCGGACCTACTTGCTGACCCGGGGAAACCGTTAATTCCGTAATCCGGCCATGAACCGGCGCCAGCACTCCACCCGTGTCCAGCGCTATGATTATATCGTTTTCCCCAAACCGGGTGGTTTTATCCACTTCAATGCTGATTACAGTGGCGGGCATATCAGTGGTGTTCCTTAACTGTATCTCGTAGTCCATCAGGCCGCCGAGAGGCAGATTAACCAGTATGATGCCAAAGCCAATAGGAACCAAAAG
>CAYFGR010000028.1:0-14858 GCA_964343135.1 uncultured Dehalococcoidales bacterium | reverse complement strand
GTACGATGAGTTGAAGGGGGGTGAAAATAAGCCCCTAAGGAACAATGAGCCATATGTTGGAACGATTGGCAGGTTTAGAACGGAATTATCAGGAACTGGAGAGTCAGATGGCATCTCCTGAGTTGGCATCTGACATTGAGCAACTGCAGAAGTTAGCTCAGGAGAGAGCCGGCCTGGAAAATCTGGTAAGTAAGTACCGTGAATACCAGAAGACCATTAAGATGCTGGACGAGACCCGGACAATGTTGGATGACAGACCGGGCGAAGAAATGATGGTACTGGTCAAGCAGGAAATTCTGGGCCTTGAGTCGAAGAAGGACGGCTTGCTTGAGGATTTGAAGCGGGCACTTTTACCCAGGGACCCGAATGATGACAAGAACATTATTGTTGAAATCAGGGCAGGGGCGGGTGGTGATGAAGCCGGGCTGTTTGCGGCCGACCTTTTCCGGATGTACAGTCGCTATACCGAAGTCAGGGGTTGGTTGGTGGAGATAATTAACCATAGCGAAAGCGGTATCGGCGGTTTTAAGGAGATAATATTTGAGGTAAAAGGTTGGGGTGCTTTCAGTCGATTCAAGTACGAACGGGGGGTTCACCGGGTGCAGCGAGTACCCGCCACCGAATCTTCAGGGCGGATTCATACCTCTACGGCTACCGTGGCCGTTCTTCCCGAGGCGGATGAAATTGACCTGTCAATAAGCGCTGATGACCTCCGGATTGACATCTACCACAGTGGCGGCGCCGGGGGACAAAACGTAAATAAGGTGGCTACTGCGGTACGTATTACCCACCTACCGACGGGTATTGTCGTTGTCTGCCAGGATGAACGTTCGCAGCTGAAGAACAGGACCAAAGCGATGTCAGTACTGCGCGCCCGTCTGCTGGACATGAAACAGCGCAAGCAGGAAATGGAAATTACCAGTCAGCGCCGTTCACAGGTCGGCACTGGCGACCGTGCCGAGAAGATACGGACCTATAATTTCCCGCAGGACCGGATTACCGACCACCGTATCGGGATAACCGTACGTAACCTGCCCCGAGTTCTGGATGGGGATTTGGAAGAACTTATTGACAGCATAGCCACCACTGACCGCGCGAAACAGCTGGAGGCGCAACTGGCGTGACCCGGAAACAGGCGCTTGAACGTGCCCGGGAAATTCTGGTTGCCCACGGTGTTGAGGATGCCTCGCTGGAGTGTGAACTGCTGTTGAGGCACGCCCTGGTAATCAGCCGGGTCCAGCTATACCAGGATTTTAACTGTGAAATAAGCCCGCCACTGGCAGAGACCTTCCGGGAATTGATTCAACGCCGTCTGAATGGTGAACCCAGCGCCTATATCACGGGCCATCGTGAATTCTACGGGCTTGATTTCGTTGTTGATACTCGTGTTCTCATCCCGCGACCGGAAAGTGAGCTGCTTGTGGAAAGAGCACTGGCCCTGAGTCAACGGCATCAGCTCTCGGCTATTGCTGAAATTGGCACCGGTTGTGGGGCGATAGCTATTAACCTGGCATTAAACTTACCCCAAATAAAAATATATGCGGCTGATGTTTCCGCCGTTGCCCTCGCGGTTGCCCGTTTGAACTGCCAGAAACACGGGGTGACGCATAGAGTCCATCTTCTTCAGGGTGATATGCTTGACCCTCTTCCGGAGACAGTTGACCTTATCATCGCTAACCTGCCTTACCTGAGGGAAGCAGAATTGTCTTCTGAGGTAAGTTATGAGCCCAGGCTGGCGCTTAACGGAGGTGCTGATGGGCTGGACAAGATGCGCCATTTGGCGGAACAAATCGGGAACAAATTGCAGACTGGTGGCGCTTTGCTTTTAGAGATTGGGCAGGGACAGGAACAAGCGGTAACTGCCTTATTGCGAAGTCGATTCTCCTCGGTGGAGATAGAGCTCTTCCCTGACTTGAGTGGTATTGAGCGGGTAGTAAGCCTGACCGTAAAGTAAGTTAGCCAATAGTACGGCTGGTAATGCCATAAGTACGGTTAGTGTCGAACTGGTACCGGTCGCTGGTATACATTCTGACGGTGGCGAACCCCGGCTCCATATTAAAGTCAGTGACCAGTTTGGTTGCTTCGGGATTAGTTTCCGGTATTTCAATTGAGACTTCTACGCCGGACAGGTCAGCGAAGAGCGATTCAATCAGTATCCCGGCAGTTTCCGCGTCGTTAGCGAAGAGTGGGCCAATTTTATAGCCCTCATAGCAGGGGCGCGCTACGGTAAAGCCGGCCAGAATGCCATTTGAGTAAGCCAGTGCGGTTTTGGCTTCGGTTTTAAAAATAAAGTCATGGAGAAAAGAGGCTCTGTCTACCATGAATATCCTGGTATCGTAGTTCCGTACATTCTCGAAATCCCCCTCGTGAATTTCGGGGCACTGTTTTTTAAACATTCCTTTAACCACGCAGGTATACCGGGGTATTTTGTAGGCGGTATGAAAGCCCCAGGTCTGGTAGAGCAGTTCATTAGCCAGTACGCCGTCAAGACCGATGCATTCAACTCCCACTTCTCCGGTGAGGTAGTTTAGGGCGTGTTTCCAGATGGCCCGCCCGTAACCACGCTTACGGTATTCTGGAGCTACGATGTACATGCCCATAAAGCCGTACTTCCTCCGGTAGTGGACGGCAGTAATACTACTGACCATTTTCCCGTCCAGAAATCCGGCGAAGCAACCTTTGGGGTCGATGTTGCGCATAACCTGCCAGTCATGTAACCCCGGATTCCAGCCAGCCTGTCCTCCCCACTCAAATGATAACCGGGCATTCTCTTCAGACATTTGACGTATCTGGTACGACATTGTTCGTTACCTCCATAGGGATTATAGTCAATAATTGTGAGGCTAATCAATACCCACAGCCATGGGTCTGTACCCGCGCTTTAACTTGACACAAAATAGGGCAAATGATAATTTATACAGGGTACTTTACCCCAAGACGTAGTAAGTAGATGGGGGAATTGACGTAATGAATATGATCGTGTGTGTGAAGCAGGTGATTGATCCGGAAGCACCACCCGCAAGCTTTAAAATTGACCCGGCAACCAGTAAGGTAGCGCCACCAGCCGGGGTGTCACCGGTGGTTGACCCGTACGGTGAGTGTGCGGTAGAGGCAGCCTTGAAAGTAAAAGGCGCCGTGGGTGGTAAGATAACCGCGATTAGCCTGGGTGTTAATTTATTACGTGACGTAGTTAAGAAACCGCTGTCCATGGGGGCTGACGAGCTGGTCCTGCTTGAAGATGAAGCCTTTATTGAGGGTGACAGTTGGTCCATTGCCTACGCTCTGGCGATGGCGATTAAGAAAATAGGCGAATTTGACCTGATTCTATGCGGTCGGGAGGCATCTGACTCAAATGCCGGGCAGGTGGGTCTGGGTATTGCTGAAGTACTGGGGCTGCCCAGTATAAATCTGGTCAGGAAAATAGACATCACTGATGGTGTGGCGAAAATAGAGCGCGTTACCGCCGATGGCTATGAAGTTATTGAAGTATCTCTTCCGGCGCTGGTTACCGTCAGTAACGAGATTGGTGAACCTCGTTACCCCACCATCAAGGGGATTATGGCGGCGAAAAAGAAAGAGCCGGTTGTCTGGAAACCGGCGGATATCGGCGTTGACGCGGCGCAAATCGGGGCGGCCGGTCGGCGTAATAAGGTGCTCAAACTGTCTCAACCAGTTCGTGAAGGCAAGTGTGATATCGTGGCTGGGGACACTCCGGAGGAGGCAGCGGCTAATCTTGCCGTGAAGTTGAGAGAAGCTAAGGTACTGTAGTTGGGTCTGATAATTAAGGAGGAATAAGAATGGCTGATTATAAAGGCGTGATGGTCTATTGTGAAGTTACTGAGGGTAAATTGGTGGTACTGGCTACGGAGGAACTGGGTTGCGGCAGGAGACTGGCGGATGAGTTGGGAGAAGAACTATCGGCCGTGCTGGCGGGCAACGGAGTCAGCAATATTGCTGAGGAGGCGATTGCCTTTGGCGCGGATAAGGTATACGTGGTCGATGACCCGCTGCTGAAAGACTACGAGACAGATGCATACATGGCGGTTATGCAGGGGCTGGTGGAAGAAGTAAAACCTCAGATTTTGATTCTGGGGCAGACCGCCATTGGCCGCGACCTTGCCCCCCGGCTGGCTTTCCGACTGGGTACCACTGCCACTCTGGATTGTATTGAGCTGACTGTTGATCCTGAGTCAAAGCGATTACGGCAGACCAAACCGGTTTACGGCGGTAATGCCCAGGCGGTTTTTACTACCGAGTCTGACCCACAGATTGCTACGGCCAGAACTAAAGCCATGACACCGCTGGAAAAAGATGAGTCCCGGCAGGGAGAAATCATTAGCATTGACGCCGGACTGGACCCATCAGCGATAAGAACCAGGGTGCTGGAGAAGGTGACCGAGGAGGTAGAGGGGATAAAGCTGGAGGATGCGCCAGTGGTGATTGCCGGCGGTAGGGGAATTGGCAGTGCTGAAGGTTTTACGCAATTGGAAGAGCTGGCGAAACTATTGAAAGGGGCTGTGGGCGCCAGCCGACCGCCCTGTGATAGTGGCTGGGTGCCCGAAAGGGTACAGATAGGGCTGACCGGTAAAATAATTGCCCCTGAGCTATATATCGCCGTTGCCGTTTCCGGTTCCAGCCAGCATATGAGCGGCTGTTCCGGTTCCAAGACTATCGTTGCCATTAACAAAGACGCTGAGGCAAATATTTTCCGGGAGGCACGTTTCGGGGTTGTCGGCGACTGGAAAAAAGTGATACCCGCTCTGACTAGTAAGGTTAATGAGCTTCTGGCGGGTTAAAGCCGGTATTAACCGATACTTATAAACCCCTCTCCTTTGTAAGATAGGGGGTTTATTTATATTACGACGGGTGAGATATCCGCTGGCTTGACAGTGGCGGGCTGGTGCGATAGTTTTATAGGTAAAGACGAGTTGATAAAAGGCAATGACAGCAGGAGGTTGCTAAATGTCAGCACATCAAACTTTCCCACGGTTAAAAGTGGCTGCGGTTCAAGCCAGTTCGGTGGTTAGGGATGCTCCAGAATGGTTTGATTTGGCAGCAACTCTGGACAAGGCAGTAAGCCTTACCGCCGAGGCGGGTAGAAATGGCGCCCGTCTTATTGTCTTCCCGGAATGCTGGCTCCCCGGCTATACCTGCTGGTCATTAGACCTTGCTGACCGCTCCGGCTTTGACGAAATATGGGCTAATTTTCTCTGGAATTCGGTAGAAGTACCTGGTCCAGAAACCAAAGCTCTGAGGGAAGCGGCGAAGAAAGCGGGTGCGTACCTGGTCATTGGTATAAATGAGCGGGATAAGGTGTTCCCGGGCAGAATGTACAACTCCATCCTTTATATTGGCCCCAATGGAGAGGTTATCGGCACGCACCGTAAAATTTGTATTACGGTGCAGGAGCGTTTTTTCCACACGCAGGGTGATGGTGGGGAAAACCTCCGGACGGTGTTCGATACCGAGATTGGTAAAATAGGTGGTTCGATCTGCGGCGAGCATACGCAGCTTCCCCTGATGTATAACTGGATAATGCAGGGAGTTCAGATACACTGTTCCCTGTGGCCCGGTAAGACGGGTCTGTCAGGTAGTACTGACTTGCTTACACGGGCGATGTGTCGCATCGGGCACTGTTTTGGAGTGCTTAGCGCTACGTACTTCGCCGATAAAGATATGCCGAAGAACTTCTATAAAAATTGCTCTTTCAACACTCCCGGCTCCATTCGCGGTGGCAGCGGGGTGATTGGTCCCAATGGTAACTATATTGTGGGGCCGGTTTATGGTGAAGAGACCATCATCTACGCTGATATCGATCTGGCCGAGCTTGACAAGTCCCGGTTTGCCACCAATTTGACCGGTTATTACAGTCGCTGGGACATACTCAATCTGAACGTGCGGCAGGGTTCCTTTGAGCCGGTGCAGCCCATGCTTGCTTCAGAGGTGGGGTTACCGGTTTCCGAATCCAGCCAGACCGGTGACCTGGCAGCACGGGTAAAGCAGCTTGAGCAGCAAATAGCCGTTTTTCTGGCTGCAAAGGGGCAGGATACCGGGAAAAAGACTGAAGGTTGTTCATCAGGGGACTAAAGGGGCAAAACTCCCTCGGAAACGGAACACCCGTTCCTCGTCAGCAATACAGAGATGTAAAATTGCCTGATGATTGGCAGGCAACGGAGACAGACGTCAGGACTTTTCGGCTTGCTTATCGGCGACAATTTTCTGGGTGATGTTGGATGGGGTCTCCTCATAGTGGCTAAAGCTGACCGTATAGCTGGCCCGGCCCTGTGTTATCGATTTCAGGTCAATAGCATAACGTAATATCTCCGCCATTGGCACCTGTGCCTCAATGACATTGCTGCCGTCATCAGGGTTCATGCCCAGCACCCTGCCTCGTTTGGTATTGAGGTCGCCAATAATATCACCGGTAAAGTCCTTGGGCATCCTGACGGTAAGGTTCATTATCGGTTCCAGGAGTATTGGCTGTCCCTGGGATAGCCCCTTCTTCAGTGCCTGTGCCCCGGAAATTTTAAAACAGATATCGGACGAATCTACCGGGTGAAAACTGCCATCATAGACGGTAGCTTTAATATCAACCACGGGATAACCGGCGACCACGCCTTCATGAACTGCCTCGTTTACTCCCTTTTCCACTGCCGGAATGTAGTTCTTGGGTATGGCACCGCCGACTATCTTGTCGACAAACTCGATACCGGTGCCGCGCGGCAATGGCTCCAGCGCCAATAAAACATGCCCGAATTGTCCGTGGCCGCCACTCTGTTTTTTATGCTTGTGCTCAGCCTTGGCTGAGGCGACAATCGTCTCCTTGTAGGGAATCTTGGGAATTGTCAGTTCCACATTGACACCGAATTTGCGTTGCATCTTCTCGGCAGCGACCTCGACCTGGGTGTCACCCATTCCGGATAAAATTGTCTCGCCGGTGTCTGCTTCCTTGCGCACCTGAAGGGTGGGGTCTTCTTCCACCAGACGCGTCAGTGCTGTCCCCAGCTTGTCCACGTCCGCCTTGCTCCGGGGGTGTACCGCCTGGCTGAAAATTGGCGACGGAAACACTACGGGGGAAATTTTTAATGGCTTATCCCGGATGCAGAGGGTGTCACCGGTGCTGGTAATGCCCAGTTTGGCGACCGCACCGATATCGCCGGCGTTTAGCTTTGGTACCGGTTCCTGGTTCTTACCTCTGAGTACGAAGAGCTGGCCAATGCGTTCGGCTTCGCCCCGGGTGGCGTTCCACACGTGGGAATTACTCTCTATGACGCCGGTGTAGACTCTGAAGAGGGTCAGCTTACCGACGTAGGGGTCGGCACTCGTTTTAAACACCAGGGCGGCCAGCGAGCCGTCCTGGCTCGGCGTAACGGTTTCCGGTTCGCCTGATTCGCTAACCGTTACCACGTCTTGTGCCCTGGGGGGTGGCAGAAAGCTGTTTATGGCGTCCAGCAGTGAGGTAACCCCTTTGTTCTGAAGCGCCGAACCAACCAGAACCGGCACCAGCTTGCCGCTTAAGGTTGCCTGTCGTAAGCCGTTGTTTAATTCCTCGAGACTCAGTTCTTCACCGCCTAGATACTTATCGAGTAGATTATCATCAACTTCAGCCACTGCCTCAACCAGTTTCTCCCGGGAGGTGTCGGCCTGGCTTTGCATTGACGAGGGTATCTCCGCTTCTGTTGACGGGGAACCGATGTATGTCTTCATTGTCAGTAGGTCAACGATACCCTGAAAATTATTTTCGGCACCTACCGGTAACTGTAGGGGGATGCACCGGGCGCCGAATTTTGCCTGTACTTCACCTAATGTTCGGTCAAAATCGGCATTTTCACGGTCCATTTTATTGATATAGATGAAGCGCGGCAGGTTGGCTTCTTCACTGTATGCCCAGATCTGTTCAGTGCCCACTTCAATACTAGAGGCGGCACAGATGACAATTAGGGCGCCTTCGCTAACCCGTATCGCGGCTCTGACGTCACCAACGAAGTCGGAATAGCCCGGGGTATCAATGAGATTAATCTTGGTATCCTGCCACGAACAGGGAAGCATGGTCAAGTTAATGCTTATCTTGCGCTTTACTTCATCGGGGTCATAATCGGAAGTGGTGGTCCCGTCATCAGTTTTGCCTAATCGTGAAATTACTCTGGTACTGAACAGGATGGCTTCTGACAATGTTGTCTTGCCCGCTCCTGCGTGTGATAACAAACAGAGATTACGAATATTTTCTAATCCAAATTCAGGCATCGGTCACCCACCCTCTCTAATTTATTCCACAATATTATAACCCTAGTTGGCGGACACGGCAAGTAATGGTGAGTTTGTCTACCCCCCCCTTATTGTTATCTACCCTAGCCCCTTTATCGTCTCACTTTGACTTTCCAATAACATTTACTTCTAGCGGTCATCAACCGGTGGCGGGCCTATAGGCTATCGTAACGCCGGTATCTCAACAGACAGGTAAAAAGTAAGGGATACAAAATAACTCTCAGACATGTCTGAGAGTTGTGAGTTTGATTACAAATTGTACAAAACACCCGAAGGCCGGCATATTTGAGGGGCAGGGTAAAAATCAGTTGGCAGGAGACCCCTTTATGTCCACTTCACTACTCTTTGCTCGCTTATTCTTATTGCTTGTTCAATGAACAATATTATAACTATAAAAATTATCAGCCAGGCAATCAAGACTTTAAGGTCGTATTGCCAGTAGGCTAAGCTGATCATCCACCCGACGCCGCTGGTGAAGCCGAAAACCTCGCTTAGGATAACCATTTTCCAGGACAAGGAAAAGCCTATTCTGGAAGAGGCAAGGATGGGCGGTACCAAATACGGGATATAAACGTCCAAAACTTTTCGCAGGGTACTTATCTTGAATGATTCTGCCATGCTCAAAATGTCCTGGTCTATCTCCTTCATGGCATCTCGCATAGGCACCGTCACAAATGGAAAGACCAGAAGGCAGACAATAAGGATTATCGTAAAGTCGGTCTGCCCCAGCATTATCATGGCCACGAAGATTACCACCAAACTGGGCATGCTCATTATTACGGTCAACATGGCGGTAGTCGCTATTCCAAGTTTTACAAGCTTAGCTGAGGCAATACCAAAGACTGTTCCCAGCGACATGGCAAGAATGAACCCGAGCAGTAATCTGAAGAGGCTAGCAAAAAGAGGTTCAGCAAAAGTTCCGGATACGACCATCCCCCAGGCTACCGGGAATACGGCGGTGGGTGGAGGTAGAATACGCTCGCCCACAATAAGCGAAGCGACCCACCATGCTAATACTAACAAGATTAGGGATAGCAGTTGAGTGCCTCTTTCCTTTATCGCTTTCATTACACTTTTATACCTGCCTGTTCAGAGAAATTTTGCCTCAACTGCTTTTCCAATTTGAAGACTTGCTCATCGTCTTTTTCCCTTGGCCAGGGTAAATCCACCCTCTTTTTATAAAAGACCTCGGCAGGGCAATGAGTCAGCATTAGGATATCCTCCCCAAGCTGGACAGCCTCACTCAAGTCGTGCGTCACAAAGATGATAGTTTTCCTCGGCTCTTCTTGACTCCATAGCTTTATTAACTCTCTTCGCATCTCACCGGCACTTATCTCGTCCAGGTGGCTGAACGGTTCATCCATTAGCAGGATACGAGGTTCGTTCACCCAAGCCCTAACGATGGCGGCCCTTTGTTGCATACCACCAGATACCTGGTGGGGATAGTAATTTACGTACTCGCTCAGTCCAACGATTTTAAAATATTTGTCCATAAGCTCATCCCATCGTTCCTTCGGTTGCACCTCGAGACCTCTTAAGCCGAATATGGCGTTGCCGCGGAGGGTCTTCCATTTCAGCAGCCTTGAACTCTGAAATACGTAGGCCATTTGCCGGGTTAAGTCGGGATTTTCTCTTATGTCCTTACCGAATACGTTTAGCGCGTCCGCAGAGGTCGGCTTTAGTAGTCCGTTGATAACGTTAAGTAGCGTAGATTTGCCACACCCTGAAGGTCCAAGTAGAACCGTGAAGCTCCCTCTCTTTACTTCGAGATTGAAGCCTTCGTAAACAGTTAAATACCCCTTGCCATCAGGCGTTGGGAAGCGCAAAGTAATATTTTTTAATTCTATCTCCAGTGGCACTTTATTCCCCCCTTTCTTGAACTGTTTGCACTCCAAATGTTCTCCATTTCGCCACCCTCCGTTCCAGTCTGTCGAATATAGTATACTCGGCTATGACGGCGAGGCAGACTAAAGTGATACCCCAGGCAATTATAGGGGCGACGAAGACCTTGTCATTCCAGTACTTGATCATGAAGCCAATACCGGTTGATAATCCGACAATTTCGGCGACGATTACTACCTTTACGCCGATACTGAAGCTTATCCGCGCACTGGCCAAAAGATATGGTATCAGGTGAGGTATAAATACATCCTTGATCTTCTGCCAGGTGGTTGCTTTATACGAGTTTGCCATTTCCATAATATCGGCGGGAGTGGCTTTGGCCCCTTCCGCTATAAGAATGGCGACCTTGGGGATAAGCAGCGCCATAAGCACCCCAATAGGCACTAAATCAGTGATGCCTAAGGCGACCACCAGTATAAAAGCCCACAGTATAGCCGGCACCGAGAAGAATATCCATCCTACGTTGTCAAACAGGTTAAAGAGCACATTATTCCTGCCTATCAGGAGTCCGATGGTAGCTCCGGTGACAAAAGAGAGAACAAAAGCAATGAAAAATCGGTAAAAGGTAGCTACTATGTGCACATAACTGGAGGAGCTCAGAGTACTTCCCCCGGTTATTATGCCGGCAAATTTTTCTGCAACCAGTAGGGGTGTAGGGTAAATGCGGGGGAGATCCATAATAGCCGCGAATATCCACCAAACCGCAATGAAAAGCAGGATAGGCAATAATTGAAGTAGGAGTTTGCTTTTCCCGCGAGTAAAATCAATATCTCGCCGGCCCTTGACAGTCAAACCGGGAACGAGCCACCACCTTCTGTTTCCCGCTAGTCTAGCCATTCTTCACTCCCTAAAGATTATATACCGTTAAATGTAAATGACCCTCGGCTTTGGCAATCAAAAAACAGCCTTGCCCGCACGAGCATACACTACTTCCCCCAAGCCAGCATTTCCTTGACCGAAGGCCGTTCCCTCGGAGAAAGTTTTCACCTTGGAGAGCCCCCAGACCAGGAAATAGTCACCTCAATCACGGTGGGGGCTCTCCAAGCTCACTGCATGTCAACTATTTTGCTTTCAGGTCTTCCGGTGGCCAGAACAGTTTATCTTTTGGAGGCGCCTTGTCCCCATGCACGATAACGTTGAACTCATGGGCGGCGTCAATCCACGCCTGTGAATAGATGTCATTCTTTACGTAGTATAGCCCTTCTACCAGCCATTTCTGGATAAGCTTATTTGTCTCATTGTTCTTGAGATAGCCGGCGGCATGTGAGTTTACCTCGTACCTCCCTCCAAAACCGAACTGCTCCGGGTATTGCGCCATCCAGTCCACTGCCATATCCGCGGCGGCATTTACTTTCTGCATTGTATCTACGTTGTCCCTAAGCCACGGTGTGCGGGCAGTCCATGACACTATGAGTAGAGGATGTCCGGTCGCTTCTTCCCAGGCTTTATCGAATCTGAAGACTAACGGCCAACCCATGGCTTGTGCTGCTAAGGTTTGACTGCTGAATAGCAGGGCACCCTCTATCTCACCCTTCTCCAGCAACCCCAGGAGAGCGCCGGGACTTGCGGTCACGTTCTCAAAGGCCGTTTCGGTATCAATACCCCACACATTTTTCGACATCCCGGTAAAGGCGGCCCAGGTGCCGGTGCCAAACCCAGGATTTCCCAGTTTCTTCCCTAGCAGGTCCTGAACGCTACGGTATGGTTTTCCTGGCAGGACGGCGATGCCGTTAAAAAACCGGGTGCATCCCCCGACTCCAGCGAACATAACATCTTCGCCCTCAATTCTATACTCGGCTTGCTCCCAGGATGATATGTGGGATACCGGAGTCTGCCCGGCAAGGAACGGGAGCTCGTCCTCCTGGGTTATTCGAATTTCAACATTCAGCCCTTGCGCTGCAAAAAATCCCTCTCTGTCGGCTACCGCCAGAGGCATACCGGATGCCGGTGTGGCCCATATCATTAATTTTTCCGCCGATTTGGGGGCACCACAGGCGCCTAACAGCATTACTAAGAGTACTAATGATAAAACAATAAATACTAACTTTCTTCCCATTTCCCCCTCCTATTAATTATTATTGTCTACGTTAACGGTACTGGATGTATCCCTATAAATCACCTCCTTCCGAAAATTAAACGGCTATCATTTCTGCCAAGTTGCGATGATTTCTTCAGATGTGGTAACCCACCCCCAGGTAAAGTCAATCTGAGCCAGAGACTGCTCATGGAATTCTTTAACGCAAGCTGCCACGCCGTCCCGGGGCACTACTACATAGAAGCCCATCATAGCCCCATCCCGTATCGTCGATTCGCAGCAGATATGAGTTGCCACGCCGGTAACAATCAAGGATTTTATTTTGTCCTTTTCCAGAATATCCTTGAAATTCGTGCCGATAAAGGCGCTGTTGACATGCTTGGTGATAACCGTATCTTCCGGTTGGGGGATGAATCCGTCAAACTGTTCGCTACCCCATTTCCCTTCCGGGCAAAGAATTTGCGTGCGCCCAATTCGAAATTTCCTCAGTTGTGCCATAGGCGGTAAATAATGGTCATCCCCTATCATTCGAACAAAATATATTTTGAGACCAGTTGACCGGGCAATCTCTATCAAGTGAAGTAGTTTGGGTGTCATTTCTTCGATTAAACTCAGATCCGCCGGTTCTTGTCCGGCACCGCTGCTGTCATGACCACCCTTGCCCAAAAAGCCATCCCTGTGGCAAAAATCATTGAGCATATCTACAACCACAATGCCGGTATACTCTGGCTTTACCAGCTCTTCCAGAGTAGTTAACAGTTTTTCTTGGAGAGCCATGATTACTGGACTCCTTATTCACCGGTTCTTGGATTTAGCATCCTTTGGGCGACTACTACAGACATTAGCAACTACTCAAAAGTGGTATCGATATGCCAAAATTAACTAAGCCGATATTCCTCATTTCAATTCACAAGGAGGTAGGCTGAGCCGCATTGCTCTTATCATCAATACTATATCTAGGGAGCTGTTGTCAATACCACTTGTTTCCCCAAAGACAATATCGTCCTACCAGGTAAATTTGTCAATATATTCTTCAGGCTTTATACTTGCCACGACTTCCGGGGTTACCTTAGCTCGGCGAGGAAAGGTAGTGGGTGGAGCCGGTATAGTAGCATCTAAAATTAATTTAGTCTCCATCACTCCCGCTTTATGTTTGGTGATATCATGAGCGGTAGGGATAAGATGTGACCCGATACAATTAGGCATAACGATAAGATCGTCATGGGCTTGGAATCTGGTAGACAAAGCCCACAAAACCTCTTTTTCATTGAAAACATCAATATCATCATCTACCAGAATAATATATTTTATGTTGGGATCCGTGGCTAAAGCAGCAAAAGCAGCTTGCTTCGGTTCTCCGTCAGAGTGCTTTGTGAGCGAAATATAACAACGAACCCTACCACAACCGGACAAAGGCAGATTAATTGCTTTTACGGTGGGCAATACCTCTTTAATTCTTCGGTATAGACTACCCATTCGAGGCAATGCTCCTAAAACATTGTGCTCATCATGCGCGGCCATTATATCCTGGTATATCGGATCTTTCCGCATAGTGATGGCGGTTACTTTAATAAACGGTCTATCTCCCAGGCCGGTATAATAGCGGGGCCACTCTCCAAATGGGCCCTCGTCTCTTTTTTGACCAGGATTAACGACGCCCTCGATTACTATTTCTGCCTGGGCGGGCACCATTAAATCAATCGTTTCTCCTTTGATAACTTCTAATGGTTCACCCAGAAGACCGCCGGCAACCTCGAATTCACCGCCGTATCCTTCAAGTTTAGATATAGAAGCCATTAAAAATGCCGGGTGATGGCCGATTACTACGGCCACTTCCATTGGTTTGCCTAATTCCCGGTATCTCTCCCCAATTAAAAATCCATGATTTGCCGGGTTTATAAATAAGCCCAGTTGGTCTTTTCCCTGAACCTGTAGCCGATACAATCCAAGGTTGTGTTTTTGGCTTTCGGGGTCTTTCATTATTGCCGGTCCGGCGGCTATGTATTTCCCCCCGTCATGCTCATTGTGTACGGTAATGGGCAGTACATTTAAATCCACATTTTGGTTTTTTAAAATAACTTCTTTTACCGGACCGTCAGTGATTTCTTTTACATCAATACTGTTATTTTCTCTTTTACTGTATTCTTCAACCATATTTTCTACTTTGGTATCTAAGGCGAGAGCTAATCTTTCGTAAGACGCGCCTAAATTTATGAGAAGCGGGATTCTCGAACCTTTTACTTTGTGGAACATAGTCGTAAAAGATTTCCCCTGGTTTTCTAATTTTTCTACCAGGCCCGTAAGCTCAAGTTCAGGATTAACCTCTCTCTTTACACTTTTAATTTGTTCGGGCATGGCTTGAACAAGTTGATTAATGTATGTGCGTAAATCTTTTGCCACTTCTGACATCCCTCTTAATATTTGGTTCTGACTGGATTTACTGACCGTTATTACTCAGATTTAAATCTAAAAAACGCTCGGAATTTTGATTTGTCGCATACAAAGTCGTAAGTGAATATCCTTACTCACGTTACCGTTAAATTCGTAAATCTGATAAGCGTTTCAGTTTCTATAAATGTAAGGTAGCACATTTATTTCTAATAGTCAATAAACCCCGCTAACTGACGTCGGATGTCAATAATGGACACGAAACCTA
>CAYFGR010000027.1:0-15846 GCA_964343135.1 uncultured Dehalococcoidales bacterium | reverse complement strand
TTGTTTGGTAAGCCATTCTGTGATTAGTTTACCACCACCATGCACCACCACCAGTGATTGCCCCTGGCGCTGAAGCTCAACGATGTCCTCAATGGTGGTATCATTGTTGCCCAGAGTAGCCCCACCTATCTTAACTATGCTTACGGTTTTCAAAAAGAACCAGGCCTCCTCTGCTAGGTACCCGAGTTGTTTTGGTTATGTTGTATACTTGCTGTTAATGATTACATATTCCTCAGTCAGGTCGCAACCCCAGGCGGTGGCCGTGGCCGTGCCTAGATTGAGTTGTAAATTTATCATAACATCGGAGCCAGCCAGCACTTTCACTACCTGTTTAAGGTCAACGGGAAGGGGGATGCCGTCTTTAACCAGGCAGATGTTACCGATACAGAGGTCGAGTTTCTGTTCCACTATTTCGGCGCCACTCCGCCCGGCGGCGCACACGATTCGTCCCCAGTTGGGGTCGTTGCCGTGTATCGCGGTTTTTACCAGGGGTGAACTGACTACGGTTCGGGCGGCGATTCTGGCATCGCCGGTGCTAAGCGCCCCACCTACGGTAACCTCAATGAGCTTGGTCGCTCCCTCGCCGTCACGGGCTAATAATTTTGCCAGGTAGATACAGGTCCGGTCCAGGGCTTGCTGAAAGACACCGGCATGGCAACTGTCGGCGGTAATCGGGTCATTTCCGGCCATGCCGTTAGTCATTATCAGCACCATGTCGTTGGGGCTGGTATCGCCATCAATCGAAACCATATTAAACGAGATATCAACCGCCCTTTTGAGGGCTGTTCTAAGAAAATCGAGTTCAATGGCGGTATCAGTGGTCAGGAAGCAGAGCATAGTGGCCAGGTTGGGATGAATCATTCCCGATCCTTTGGCAATCCCGCCAATCGTAAACCCGCCTCCGCCATCTCTGACTGCCAGGGCAATCTCTTTGGTTATGGTATCGGTGGTCATAATCGCCTTTGCCAGTTCATGGCCACCATCGGTTGCCAGCGTAATTCGTTTGATACCTTTCCGGATAAGGTTCATCGGTAGCCGCTGACCGACGACGCCGGTGCTGGCTACCAGAATATCCCCGGCGGGGACGCCGGTGACCTTGGCGGTAGAGTTTGCCATCCCGGCGGCGTCAGCGAGACCAGCTTCACCGGTGCTGGTATTGGCGCAGCCGCTATTGGCAACGATGGCGGTGGCCCTCCCTGAGCGTAACCGCTCTTGAGACAGGATTACGGGCGCTCCCTTAATCCGGTTGGTGGTGAACAGCGCCGCCGCTACGCACGGTACTTCAGAGAGGAGAATACCGACATCAGGATTATCCCCGGTCTTTTTTTTGACACCGGCGTGAGTAGCTCCGGCATAAAATCCGCGGGGAGAAGTAACCGTCCCGGCTGGAATTGATTTAATTGTGGTTTCCACTACCCAAAATATATCATATTGAACGTGGCCAAGGCAATGAGGCGGGCAACCAGTCCTGTTATTAAAAAAAGAAGGCTGCAGGCCATTACCACCCGGGAATATTCAACACTTCCCCTGGTGTCCGGAATGGGTACCTGCAGCCTTTACGCTGTTCCCGGGAATATCTGGTTCCCGGGAGCACTACTAAGATGTTTGTATCGGCGGCGTTATTGCGTGAGCGGTCTGACTTATTGCCTGACGCCGGTGACTGAATAACGGGCGGCGCAGGAAAGAGGGAACATCTAGTTCCTCTTCACTCTTCAGGCCTTTCAAGAACTGGTTAATTTCGTCATCCTGGGTGCCGGCGGTCTGGCCGGTCTTGGAGATAAAGCCGGTAGCGATCAAGGTAATCTTTACCTCTTTGTCCAGGGTGGGGTCCTGAGCTACCCCAAAGATGATGTTGGCATCAGGGTCTACGGCTTGCTTGATTACATCTGCGGCGCCGTTGACTTCAAAGAGGGACAGACTGCTGCCGCCAACCACATTGAAGAGCACTCCTTTTGATCCGTCAAGAGAAACATCAAGCAGGGGGCTGCACAGGGCTTCCTTGGCCGCTTCCGTAGCCCGGTTTTGACCGGAACCAATGCCCATGGACATCCAGGCCGGACCGGCATCCTTCATTACTGCCTTGACATCAGCAAAATCAAGGTTGATCAGTCCGGGGACGGTGATAACCTCGGCGATAGCCTGTACGCCGTGTCTCAGTACGTCATCCGCCATTTTGAAGGCATTTTCCACGCCCATCTTCTGGTCGCAAATATTGAGCAAGCGGTCGTTGGGAATGATTATCAGGGTGTCACATTTGTTCAATAACTTGGCAATACCGTCGTCGGCTATGGTACAGCGGTGACTACCTTCAAAGGTGAATGGTCGGGTTACCACGGCAATTGTGAGGGCGCCGCACTGTTTGGCCGTTTCCGCGATGACTGGCGCCGCTCCGGTGCCGGTACCACCGCCCATACCGCAGGTGATAAATACCATATCTGCCCCGGCGACAATTTCCTTAACCTCGTCACGGTTTTCTTCGGCCGCTTTCTGGCCGTGATTGTGGTCACCACCCACGCCTAAGCCCTTGGTAAGCTTCTCACCGAGCTGGATGCGGGTGGGGGCTTCCGTAATCGCCAGGGATTGGGCATCAGTATTCATGGCGATGAAGTCAACACCCTGAATTTCTTCTCTGACCATTCGGGTTACCGCATTGCAGCCACCACCACCTAGGCCAATAACTTTAATCTTGGCTGGACTAGGGGCAAAACTAGTTTTTGCCATTTCCTCCTCCTTTCTTTACTGTCTTCCAGTAAACATTTTGAATGATTTAGCGAAATATATTAGCAAATTTAGAGAAAAAGTGCCTTAAGCCGGAGCCAAAGCCGTGTGATTTCCAGGCTGAGCGGCCGTTATGTTTGGCTCCCCAGAGCAGGAGACCAACGCTGGTAGCGTGTGCCGGGTCGCAGAGAGTATCGGTGATACCGTTGATGTGAGTCGGAATTCCCACTCTTACCGGGAGGTTTAGAATATCACGTCCCAGTACATCAATGCCGGCAAGGTTGGAGCTACCGCCGGTGAGCACCAGTCCCGCTGGAACCAGGGTTTCATAATCAGAGCGTGGCAACTCCAGTAATATAAGGCGCATGACTTCTTCTACTCGAGCTCTGATGATGTCACACAAATCCTGGTAGGAAACACCGTGTCCATCCTGTGAGATTGGGTTGACGGCTTCCATCTGGGATTCGTAAACGGGCATGACACTGCCATACCTTTTCTTCATCTCCTCAGCCATGTCAAACGGTAATCCCAGACCAATAGCCACATCCCGGGTTAGCTGATAACCGGCTACGGGCAGGATGGCGGTGTGCCAGATACTGCCGTCTTTGAAAACTGCGATGTCGGTGGTGCCGCCACCGATGTCGGCCAGGATGATACCTACCTGCTTCTCATCGGCGGTTAGTACTGCCTCGCTGCTGGCCAGGGGTTCTAGGATAAGGTCTTCAATATCGATACCGATACCTCGGATGCACTTTGCCAGGTTCTGGACGGAAGTTACGGCGGCAGTTATGACGTGTGTCTCCACATCTAACCGGAAACCATACATGCCTACCGGATTCTTGACGCCGGCTTGACCATCAACGGCATAGTTACGTGGTATAACGTGAAGTAATTTGCGGTCACTGGCCACCTTGACGCTTTGGGCAGAGGAAAGTACGCGCTTTAAATCTTCCGGACGTACCAGCCGGTCATTGTGGGTGATAGCAACTACCCCCCGGTTATTCATCGAGGTGACATGTCTTCCGGTTACGCCAACGTAGGCTGATTCTACCCGGTAGCCACTGGTTTGCTCGGCTCTTTTTATCGAATTACGGATTGATTCTCTGGCTTCATTAATGTTAACCACCAGACCCTTATGCAATCCCTTGGATGGGGTGACACCAACACCGGCAACTCTTATGGCACCACCATCATTCACCTCGGAGATTACGGTGCATACTTTAGTAGTACCAACATCTATTGCAGTTAAAATCTGTTTTTTCATTTAACCCCCCTCCTTAATAGCTAGATTCTGTCTCTTTGCGATTAATACTTTTCACATTTTGACCTCCCCGTTTTCGCTGATTAATTTGATGATTTAAGATGCTGAAAAAGCCTCGCAAAGTTTATGCGGCGCCGTCTTTTTCCGCAGGTCATTAGCCGTTCCGTTCCAAAAGAACAAGTGCCTCTTTGCTTGCGAGGCGATGTCGTGATTAATAATACGCTCCGCAGCTCTCAATTTGGCGCTGCGGCTGCGCCGATTTTGCTGAATTTCAGCCAGCGAAGGAGTAATAACCCTGGTATTAATTAATTTCAAACCGGGGGTATGCTGACAAACACAGGTTGGGATATCCGGCGGACAAACACAACCTTTCGATTCCCGCTGCATAAATTGTTTTACGATGCGATCCTCAAGAGAATGGTAGCTGATGACTACCAGTCTACCTTCAAAGCCGAGGAGATTAAGCGCCTGTTTCAGGACAGCTTCAAGATTGCCCAGTTCGCAGTTAACGGCGATTCGTAGCGCCTGGAAGGTCTTAGTGGCGGGGTTGATTCTACCCCGGTAGTGACCAATCGCCCGCTCTACGGTTTGCGCCAGGTGAAGAGTTGTTTTTATGGGACGTGCCTGTACGATGTGGCGTGCAATCCGGTGGCTATGGCTGTCTTCACCGTAGGTTTTTATCAGGTCTGCCAGTTTGCTTTCGGTATAGGTATTAACGATATCGCCGGCGGTTACCGTCTGGTCAGGGTTCAGGCGCATGTTCAGGGGAGCGTCGTGCTGGAAACTGAAACCACGATTACTGCCGTTAAGCTGAAGTGAGGAGAGCCCTAGATCAAGCAGGATACCGTGCACCGGGAAAAAGTTATATTTAATACAGATTGCCTCCAGGTTAGCAAAGTTGTCATTAACCAGGCGGAAGGAGCCGGTATAGGCTTTAAGCCTGTTATTGGCGATTTCCAAGGCTTTGGGGTCGGCATCAATGCCCAGTAGTTGTCCGCCCGGCGAGCTGTTTTCCAGGATAGCCGCGGCGTGCCCGCCACCTCCGATGGTACCATCTACATAGCGACCACCGGGCTGGACTGAGAGCGCCTTAATCGTCGCTTCGAGTAGAACCGGAATGTGGGCGGTTGATGACATGTTTGAGTCCATCAATCCCTCTCCAGGCTTTCTATTATCTGCCAGGATTGCTCTTGACTAATCGCTTTTTCCTGTTCCCACTGCTCCTTGTTCCAAATTTCAAAGTAATTATTGGCTCCGGCGATAATTACTTCGTCTGCAATTCCGGCGTACTCTTTTAGCTGGCTGGGCATGGCCACCCTGCCCTGTCCATCAATGTTGAGGCTGAAGGCAGCGGCAAAGATGGTCCGGTTGAGTTTCCGCCATTTACTGCGCGTAATCGAGCCAGTGGTAAGGCCGGCGGCTAGCTTCTGCCACTCGGATAACGGGTAGACTGTGATGCAGGGCTCTATACCCTGGGTTAATATTACTCCGCCTCTCAGTTCACTTCTGAACTTGGGTGGGATGGGCACCCGGTTCTTGTCATCAATCTTGTAGATAAATTCTCCGAAGAACATTTCTTTAGCCCCCAACCCGTTTCGTCGCTAGAGTAAGGCAGGTTTCCCTATTATTACCACTATTTACCATATTTTCCCATTCTACACCACATAACGCTGTTTTTGTCAAGTCTTTCCCAAAATATTTTTAAGTTTGGCTTTATTCATAGGGTATGGTAAAATACAGTCTGGTCAGATTGAGGTAGTTTTATGGTGAATCTGGGTATTCTTACCATTAGTGATAAGGGGTGGCGTGGTGGGCGTCAGGATATAAGTGGTCAGGTAATTAGGGAGAGCCTGTTGGATAGCCGGGTGGTTAAGTATGAGATTGTTCCCGATGAAGTGGACGTCATTGCCGATAAACTTACCGACTGGGTAGGTTGTGGCTCGGTGGCTGTGATTCTGACTACCGGCGGTACCGGGTTGAGTGCGCGTGATGTAACCCCGGAAGCTACTCTGTCCGTAGTGGATAAGGTGGTGCCCGGTTTGACCGAGGCGATGAGGGTAAGCACTTTCAAGAGTACGCCATTCTCCATATTAAGTAGAGCGGTAGCTGGTGTCAGGGGTCGGTGCCTTATTGTTAATCTACCG
This sequence comes from uncultured Dehalococcoidales bacterium, assembly GCA_964343135.1. GTDB lineage: Bacteria > Chloroflexota > Dehalococcoidia > Dehalococcoidales > JAUYDJ01 > CAYFGR01. The sequence continues at coordinate 9,723 of CAYFGR010000027.1, read as the reverse complement.
GGTAGTCCGAAGGCGGTGAGGGAGTGTCTGGAGGTGATATTACCGGCCATTCCCCATGCCGTGGGAATTATTAAAGGAGAGATAACCGAGCACGTAGCTCCAAGTAGGGACTGAGCCGTGAATATCGATATTTTAACACTGTTTCCGCAAATGTTTCAGGGTCCGTTCGACGATAGTATCCTCAAGCGGGCTATTGAGCATAAGCTGGTCAACATTGGCATTCATAACATTCGCGACTTTACTCACGATAAACATCGTACTGTTGATGACTATGTTTACGGTGGTGGTGCCGGTATGATACTCAAGCCCGAGCCCGTTTTTGAGGCGGTCGAGTCCCTGAAGGCGAACATAAAACCGGAGGCCGGTGAACCGCCCGTTATTCTGCTTACCCCCCAGGGCCGTCTGTTCTCTCAGCAGATTGCACAGGAACTATCCGGATATAGTCATCTCATTCTTATTTCCGGTCGCTATGAGGGTGTTGATGAGCGGGTGCGTGAGCACCTGGTTACCGATGAGATTAGTATTGGCGACTATGTGCTTAGTGGTGGTGAGGTGGCGGCTATGGTAGTCGTTGATGCCGTGGTCCGGTTATTGTCCGGAGTTCTCGGTTCGGAGAGCTCGCTGGCGGAAGAGTCTCATGTTGACGGACTACTGGAATATCCCCAGTACACCAGACCGGCCATCTATCGGGGGTGGATAGTGCCCGAAATCTTGCTTTCGGGACATCATGCCGAAATCGCCCGATGGCGCCGCCAGCAATCTGTCCAGCGTACCAGGGCGCGGCGTCCCGAGTTATTGCATAGAATTAGCTTGACTACAGAGGCTCAGTAGTCGGGCAGGAATTTTGCCGGCGTAAGGCTACGTTTGGGTAGCCTTGATAAAATTAATAATGGAGACTAAGAGAATGGATATTGCATCGGTAGTTGAATTTGAACCGAACCCTAATATTCCGGAAATTGCTCCGGGTGACACCGTTAAGGTGAGCGCTAAAGTTGTTGAAGGGGAGAGAGAGCGAATACAGGTTTTCCAGGGAGTGGTCATCCGAATTCGTCGTGGTGGTATCAGCGCTAACTTTACGGTAAGACGGGTTGCCTATGGTGTCGGCGTTGAGCGTACTTTTCCCCGGTACTCACCGCTGGTGGAGAAGGTGGAGGTGGTGCGGTACGGAAAAGTGCGCCGAGCAAAGCTTTATTACCTGCGCGGTCTTAGCGGCAAAGCCGCCCGCATCAAAGAGAAGAAGGTATTTACGGAGCCGGTGCGGGGTTAGAGATTGTTTGCCAGCCGTTCATCTTTTTAATTCCTCTAATAGATAATCTCAATATTAGGATAGGACTAACTTATTGGAGTGGCGCCAGTGGGGTATGCCGAGGTTAGTGTTAACTCACCAGTAGCGCGGCGTCGGACGTTTAGTTATGCCATACCCCCGGGTCTGAATGTTGAGGTGGGGCAGGCGGTATGGGTTCCCTTTGGCGATAAGCTTCTACAGGGCATCGTTCTGGGGCTGAGCCGTTACCCGGCGGTGGCAGAGACCAGAGAGATTGGCGGGATTATTGAATCCCGCCCCTTATTATTCCCGTGGCAGGTAGCGCTGGCGCGCTGGATAAGCGATTATTATCTATCCCCTCTTTTTGAGGCAGTGGCACTAATGGTGCCCCCCGGATTTGAGCGCCGGGTGGTTACCTTTATCTCCCGGCAACCGTCTGACGACCGGTATGACATCTCCGCGCTAACTCCGGACCAGAAGTATGTTCTGGGTATGGTCGGACAGGGCGACAGGGTGGGACTAAAAGAATTGGAGAGGGCGCTGGGCAAGAAAAAAGCGCAGGTAATTGTGGCTCAGCTGGTGAGGTGGGCTTGGGTCGTCAGGAGCTATGAGATGGAGGGGGTTAAGGTAAAGCCAAAGACGGTGCCTTTTTTGCGCCTGCAGATAGCCGCCGGCGAAGCCACTCAGGAAGCCGCCCGGCGGCGCGTTACGGGTAGAGCGATTAGGCAGGCTGCGCTTTTAGAATTTTTAGCCGGTCAGCCGGTGCCGGTCCCCTGGTCGGAAGTCAGGGAGAAAACCGGTCTTGAAAAGGCAGTGGCTAACGCCCTAGTCCGTAAAGGGCTGGTCAGCATTGAGCCGGTCGATGTGAGGCGTGAGCCGATTTCTTACCGGGGTATAGCGCCATCATTGCCTTTGTCTCTTACCACGGCACAAAAATCTGCTCTGGACGGTATTGATTCCAGCTTACACATGAAAGGGGAGCGCTCCGTTTCATCAGGATTATTCCTGCTTCACGGGATTACCGGTAGCGGTAAGACCGAGATTTATCTTCAAGCGCTGGCGGAAACGGTGAAGCTAGGCCGGCGGGGTATTGTGCTGGTTCCCGAGATTGCCCTTACTCCCCAGATAATAGAGCGCTTCGCCGCACGATTTCCCAACAAGGTAGCCGTCCTTCACAGCAAGCTTTCTTTGGGTGAGCAGTTCGACGAGTGGCAGCGGATAAGAAACGGAGAATTCGCTGTCGTTATCGGTTCCCGAAGCGCAATTTTTGCCCCGCAACCTGAGCTTGGTCTTATCGTGATGGATGAAGAGCATGAGTGGACCTACAAGCAGCCGGATAAATCACCCCGCTACCACACCCGTGCTGTCGTTACTAAAATAGCGGAGTTAACCGGCGCGGTGGTAATACTGGGTAGCGCTACGCCCGATGTGGAGACTTTTTATCATACGCAAAGAGGGGACTACCGGCGGCTTGAACTTGCGGAGCGGGTTACTCCCAGAGAGGGCGCTCCTTTACCTCAGGTTGAAGTGGTCGATTTAAGGGAGGAACTTAAGGTGGGGAACCGGAGTATTTTCAGTCGTACTCTGTCGCAGGCGGTAACTACGGCGGTGGCTAAGCGGGAGCAGGTTATTCTATTTCTCAATCGGCGGGGGGCGGCCACCTTCGTCCAGTGCCGTAATTGCGGTTTTGTCCTTCGGTGTGCGCGCTGCGAAATCACGCTTACTTTTCATTCGGCGGAGAATGTCCTGGTTTGTCACCAGTGCAACCGGAGACGAGTCTTACCTCGGGCTTGCCCCCGGTGCCTGAGCCGCCGGATAAAATTGTTGGGCATCGGCACGCAGAAGCTGGAACAGGAAGCCGGTTATGCCTTTCCTCAGGCAAGGTTACTGCGCTGGGATAGTGACGTTACCAAAGGCAGGCATTCTCATCAGGAAATACTGAATGAGTTCCGCGCCCACGAGGCCGACATCTTGATTGGCACCCAGATGGTGGCTAAGGGACTGGATTTACCCCTGGTTACCCTGGTCGGGGTAATTAATGCCGACATTGGCTTGAATCTGCCTGACTTCCGGGCCGGGGAGAGGACTTTTCAGCTTTCCAGTCAGGTGGCGGGCCGGGCGGGGCGTGGCGAGCGGTGGGGACGGGTTGTCATTCAGACCTACTCGCCGGAGCATTACGTAATACAGGCGGCAGCTAGACACGACTATGCCCTTTTCTATGAGCGAGAAATTGTTTACCGTCGCCAGCTTCACAATCCGCCGTTTACCCAGCTAGCCAGCCTGGTTTATGGCCATGCTAACGACGGTCAGTGCCGGCAGGAGGCGGAGAGAATGTCGCGACTCCTTGTCGAGGCAAGGGACTCAAGTGGGGTGGCTGGCCTCAGTCTAATCGGACCGGCTCCCGCCTTTATCCACCGACGGCGGGGCAGGCATCGGTGGCAAATCATACTGCGTGGCGCCGGGCTATCCGCTTTTCTTGCTGAAGTACCTTTTCCGGCGGGCTGGACGGTGGACATCGACCCGGCAGGACTACTCTAGGCAAACTTGGACTGATTAGCTGAAGCCGATGGCGGGAAGTTTGGCGATTAAGCTGCCTGGTTGAGCAAATTACCCGGGTTCAGAGATAATATTATCATATAAGAAGGTTATTAATTTTGGGAGAAAACTTAAGTATAGTTGAGAAATAATGATCCTCCAAATATGACGAAGATAGTTATTTTTACCTTGACAGAGATGTTTTCATTTTTCTAGCCCTGTATTGATATTTGGTATATGACGAATTATAATTTAAGAGCGAAGGACTCCACTGAGAATTTTGATAAGGTAATCAAGCGTCAACGAGTCACCGTGCCGCTGACATTGAAGTAACTTTCGGAGGCGATGGGGATATCTCCGCCGTATCTGGGACGTATCGAGAGGGGCGAGCGCTTTCCTTCTGCGCGCACACTACGAAAAATTGCCCAGCCTTTAAATTTTGAGGGAGACGAACTGTTTACTCTTACCGGTTACCTGTCACCGCAGTATTCCGCTATGGCTGAGGCGGATGCCGGCTATAACCGGGAACAATTGGACCCGGTTGTCGCCGGAACGTTGGCTAAGGAACCGGTTGAGATACAGCGTGTCGTTATCAGTATCCTCACCATTCTGAAGAGCATTGCCAAGGGCGTTTCGGTTGGAGATGAGTAGCGGCTGGCTCGGGCGATAAATTTCTTTTCGGAAGGTCAGCCGGTTTTTTACCCCGTTTAGCGAATAACCGGTCATAGTATATTTTTGCGCAAGGCTAAGCACGCGGTATTTTGGGATTTTCGATAGAACATGTTTCAATCACTTCCATTGGTAGTTTTAACATCTGTTTGCCTCTTGATTAAAAGTATGCCCAGGGGGTATAGTTAGGATATGAATTCCGCGGTAAAAGACCGGAATGGCTCTCCGGTCAGATTCATTAAACCAGAAACCGAATTGATATTGACCAGTCTGAGTGATTTTATCGCTAAATCAGATATACAAGCTTATCTGGTTGGCGGTATGGTACGTGACTGGTTGCTGAAAAGAGAAACGGCGGATATTGACATTGCGGTTAAGGCTGACGCGCTGGAAATTGCTTCCAGAGTAGCTGATATGATGGGGGGCAGATATGTCCCGCTGGATAAGGTAAACCGGGTGGGGAGAGTAGTTCTGCCGGATAGGGAAACGGCTCCCGCCGGAGGTCCCTGGCAGATTGACTTTTCTACGATTGAGGGCAATATTGGAGCCGACCTAGCGCGGCGGGATTTTGCTATGGATGCCATGGCAATTGACCTCAGGCATATCATTAATCCCCCGGATACTTTCTTGAAGGAGATGCCCACCAGGTCTCCTGAAATCATCGACCCGTTTAACGGCTGGGATGACCTGCGTCATGGGGTGGTTCGGGTGGTGGCGGAGTCAATTTTCGCCGATGATGCGGTACGCTTACTGCGCGCAGTGCGTCTGGCGGCAGAGCTTGGTTTTAGCCTCGATGAAAGGACTGAAGCGCTGATTAAGCGCGACCATCACCTGGTTACCGGTGTTGCCGGTGAGCGGGTAAGAGAAGAGTTACTGCGGCTGCTGGCTTTACCTCAGGCCAGGTCTATTTTAGGTAGTCTTGACGAGTTGGGTTTACTGACCGCGATAATTCCGGAACTGGCTGAAGTAAAGAGCGTGGCACAGCCTAAGGAGCACTTCTGGGATGTTTTTCAACATTCGCTGGAGACGGTTGCGGCGGTTGACTTCTTGCTCAGGAAGGGAAGCTGGGGGTATACCAGTGATGAAATACTGGCAACCGTGCCGTGGTCGCCGCAGCTATCCCGTCACTTTGATCTTGAAGTCAACCACGGTAGTACCCGGGGGATGCTTATCAGGCTGGCGGCACTTCTGCATGATATTGCCAAGCCGCAAACCAAGAGCATTGAGGCGTCAGGGCGGATGCGTTTCCTGGGTCATGCCGGTGAGGGAGCCGCTATGGTGGTTGATATCCTGGAGCGGCTGAGGTTTAGCACCCGGGAAACAAAACTGGTTGAGCTGATGGTAAAGCACCACCTGCGACCGGGGCAGCTCAGCCGTGATGGTCTGCCTACTCACCGGGTTATTTACCGTTACTTCCGTGATACCGGTGACACCGGTATAGATACCATATTTCTAAACCTGGCTGATTTTCTGGCGGCCCGGGGGCCAACCCTGGATGTGGCGCAATGGCAGGAACATGCCCGGGTAGTTGCCTATGTGTTGGCGCAACGCTTTCAGGAGAAGAACCGGGTTATTCTGCCTAAGCTGGTCGGCGGGCACGACTTAATTAATATCCTGGGTATGAGTCCCGGACCCGGGATGGGTGAAGCGCTGGAAGCAGTTCGTGAAGCCCAGGCTGTCGGCGAGGTGACCACGCGGGAGGCGGCTCTTGCTTATATTCGGGAATATCTATTAAGAAAAGCGGTGTAAAAAGTTATGGGAACCAAGAATGGCGTTGTGCTAGCGATAATACTGATAATCTTTGCCCTTTCTTTATGGATACTGCTGCCGGTGGACGGGGAAAGGTTCGGCCGGCAGGGAATGCGCCTCGGGCTGGACCTGGTTGGCGGTAGTCACTTGGTGTATCAGGCTCAATTCCCGGAAGGAGCCAGCGGTGAGGAGATGGCAAGGGATTTGCAGCGGGCGCTTGAGACCATCCAGCACCGTATTGACAAGCATGGTGTTACCGAGCCGATAATCCAGAAGCAGGAGGGAGATCGTATTCTGGTGCAGCTTCCCGGGTTTACGGATATTGAAGCTGCCAAGAGCCTGGTTGAGCAGACGGGCTTCCTTGAGTTCCGTGAGGTGGAACTAACTGAGGATGGTACCGCGGTGTATCTCCGGGATTATCTGGAGGACAGCCGAAACAGCTTTTTCGATGAGAAAACTGCCGGCACGCGTATATTTGCCGATGAAAAAGGTAATCCGGTGGTTTCCCTGATTAAAGGTGACGACGGTAATCTCAAGTTTAATGACGGACTAGGAAATCCCGTTGATACCGGTACGCTGGAGCCGGAAGTAAATGGGTATTTATCCTGGATTCCGGCCCGTGGTGATGACGGCACCCGGCTAACCGGTGACCTTCTGGCTAAGGCAGTTCCCAGCGTTAGTGAAAAGGTTACCGGTGCCGAGGCGGTGGTGTCTATCGAGTGGAACGATGTGGGGGCGAGAATCTTTGACCAGGTTGCCGCGCGCCTTTTCAGTCGTCCGCAACGGTCTCCACAGCGGGCACTGGGTATTTTCCTGGACGAGGTGCGTATTTCGGCGCCGGAAATTATCGTACCGGAGTACAACGGTCGCGGTATAATAACCGGAAGATTTACGATAGAGGGAGTGGAGCGACTGGCTAACCTGCTGGAAGCGGGCGCTTTACCCATGCCGCTACTGAAACCCCCTCTTTATCAGGAAAAAATCTCAGCGACGTTGGGTGCGGATTTCATCAACATGAGTGTAATCGCCGGGGTAATTGGTATATTACTGGTTATGCTGTTTATGATTGCTTACTATCGTCTGCCCGGGGTTCTGGCCAGCCTGGCGCTGATTTTCTACGGGGCGCTGGTACTGGCGTTATTCAAATTGATACCGGTGACCCTTACCCTGGCGGGGCTGGGTGGTTTTGTCCTGTCAATAGGTATGGCAGTAGATGCTAACGTGCTTATCTTTGAACGGATAAAAGAGGAGCTAAGGAAAGGACGCACCCTGGGCGGGGCTATTGAGACCGGGTTTAATCGTGCCTGGACGGCAATCAGGGACAGTAATGTTACCACTTTTATTGTCTGTGGTATTTTATACTGGTTGGGTGGCAATATTGTGCAAAGTGCACCGGTGATGGGCTTTGCCTTGACCCTGTTTATCGGCGTGGCGGCAAGCATGTTTACCGCCATTGTGGTTACCCGGACATCGCTCCGCCTGTGTGTCGGCACTCCGCTGGCGCAGCGGAAATCACTATTTAGTTCGTATTTAGGAAGGAAATAATGTTGGACATTATCGGTAGACGGTTTCGGTTCTTTATTATTTCGGGAGTAACGCTGCTCATTGGTATTATTGCCCTGGTGACATTTGGTCTCCAAACCGGAATTGAATTTAGTAGTGGGTCAATGATGAGAGTTGGTTTTGAGCAACCGGTTGACCAGAATGTCCTGAAACAGGCACTGGCTGACCTGGGTTATGCCAGCGCCATCGTTCAGAACACTGGCGAGGGGGATTTCCTTATCCGGACCGGGGAGTTAACCAGTGGAAAGAAGGTAGCCATACAGGATACGCTAGCGGTTAAATTCGGCAGCCTTAGTGAGGCGGAGTTCTATGCCGTATCGCCAATGGTGGCTACGGAGACAGCCCGGAATGCGGCAATTGCGGTAGCGGTGGCGGCACTGGGCATACTGCTCTATGTAACCTGGGCGTTCCGCCGTATGCCGGAGCCTTTCCGTTATGGCACCTGCGCCATCGTTGCCCTGGTACACGATGCGCTGGTGGCACTGGGGGTTTTCTCCGTACTGGGCGCCTTATTGCACTGGGAGATTAACCTGATGTTTATTACCGGTATCCTGGCGGTTATTGGCTACAGCGTGAATAACACCGTGGTCGTTTTCGATAGGATCCGCGAAAATCTGCTCATCGGGGTTAGCCCTGACTTTGAGGTTGTCGTTAATAACAGTCTGATAGAAACGCTGGGCCGTTCTTTAAATACCAGCCTGACCACCCTTATCGTGGTGATGGCTCTGTTTCTCTTTGTCGGGACGTCAATTCAGAATTTCGCCGTTGTTCTGCTGGTAGGTATCCTTGCCGGCACCTTTAGCTCCATCGCTATCGCGCCCTCGTTACTGGTAGTGTGGGAGAGGGGGGAGTGGGGCAGGTTTATCCGATGGTTGCCACTGTCGGTAGTAAAAGCTAAGAGTGGGTGATTAACCGTGTTTTCAACCAGGACTGGTGCCGTCAGGCTTTCCCTGGCGGTTATTACCGGACTGATTGTGCTCAAGGTAGCGGTGGCGGTTGTTGCCGGCAGCATCAGCATTCTGGCGTAAGCCGCCGATAGTTTCCTGGATTTGTTTGCGGTGAATATCGCGGTCCGACCGGCGGATGCGGACCATCCTTTTGGACACGGTAAGATAGAGAACGTGGCTGCCGTGGTACAGGCGATGCTGATTTTCACGGCGGGCGGTTTAATCATCTACTCGGCGGTGCGCCGGATAATCACCGGAGCGACACTGGAGCTTACCGAAGCCGGGATAGGCGTAATGGTGGTTTCCATTATCGCCAGTATCCTTCTTTCCCGTCACTTACTCCGGATATCACGGGCCGTGGATTCAGTAGTCCTGGAGGCTAACGCCCACAATATTGCCGCCGATGTCTACTCGGCAGCGGCGGTACTGGCCGGGTTGCTGGTGATACGCTTTACCGACCTCAATATTCTTGACCCAATTATTGCCCTGGTCGTTTCGTTATTTATCCTGAAAGTGGCTTACGACGTGTTGAAACGGTCGTTTGGGGGTCTGATTGACGTCAGCCTGTCTGAAGCTGAAGAGAACATGATAAGGTCGGCGATTATGGAGCGCAATGGCGAGTTGGTCGGTTTTCACCGGCTCCGTATCCGCAAAGCCGGCAGCTAGCGTCACATTGACCTCCACCTGGTGGTGCCCAGGAGCGCCAGCGTGGCTGAGGCTCATCAGCTCTGCGATGAATTTGAGCGGGACATATGTGATAAGCTATACCAGACTAATATCGTTATTCATATTGAACCGTGTCATGAAGACTGCCAGCAGTGTCCTGTAATCTGCGATTCAAACCAGGGCTAATATCAGGCCAGTCGGTGTATCTCTTTTATCGCCGTGATAAGATCGCCTATGTCGGGGGTGGTGAAGTGGCGGGGTGGGTGACCGAGCGGGTCGTCGGTCACATTACCTAGGAGCACGTCAAAGGTACTTTTTACCCCGGTCGCC